>NZ_JBQKHJ010000001.1:0-481024 GCF_052118345.1 Prevotella sp. LCP21S3_D2
TTTCGCAACACTAAGGTAAGTGAAAATTCTGACATGGCAAAATCCTGGGCAACTTTTTGTTGCTCAGGCACTTATAAATAATGTTAAACTATAGTGTTGCGGAATTAAGGGTATAAAGCAAGGGACATTGCAATTTTTATATGTAGCACAAGACAAAGGCAACAATGTCTCAAAATCTTTTGAGAATCTTACAAAATTATTAATTTGAAAGTTCATCATTTGTGGATAAAACATCATTGTCTTTTCACATTTTGTAGTCACATCCAACATCAGCATAAAACCATCCTTAGACAGTCTTTTACTTAAAAAACTTACCAAGTATTCATAACTTTGTTCATTAATCCCATGCGATATAAATTCACAACAGACCTTGTCACACAATTCTATGTCAAAAGAACAAGACGGAATATCTAATTTTTCAACATCATCCCATTTTTTTATTTCTTTGTGAATAGACAAGAAGCTATATTTATGCTTGGATAGAATAGCAGCCTTATTTATTATCTTATGTAGATAATCTAATGCTTTCTCATTTCCATCACAAACAACTATATTTATTATTTTTTCATCGTGGAAAAACTTATCAAGAACTATCATTAATCCAATGAGTTCCCCACCTGTTCCACAACAAAAATCAAAAATATTTATCTCCTTTTTGTTTTTATAGGCTTGACAAATAGAATTATTTTGAAACATATTGTCAAAAATACAAAAAACCTCAGCATAGCTACGTGGAAAATATGTTCCCAAGTAAACCTTTAACTCGTTTTCGTCCAAGTCAAGATTATATTCATATCTTGTATGTTCTGGAGCATAGTTGGCCCCCAGTTCTTCAAACAAGAATTTATCCAACCACAATGGTAATACTGTTTTCGACTTACGAAAAGCAACTTTTTTATTAGATTCACCACTATCAATATCCTTGGATATTTGATCGTTTACTCCTTCTGAAGAAGCTGCATTAACGTATTTTCCTTCAGCCAAGCAAATCAAATTTTGATTGACTACAAAAACTCTCTTGTTTATGAATTTCTCGACTTTAACAACCTGTTCGAGCACATTTTTTGCTTCAATCAGCACATATAGTTGGTATGGTTCCAAAGCTTTAACACTTTCTTTCAACTCTACAGCTTCTTGTTCATCAGCAGAAATCACTCTAATCTTATACTCATAACCTTTTAAACACACACTCATCACTTGTTTGACAAATAAAGTCAAACTTCTTTTTTCATCAGTTAAAGTTTCTTCTGACAGAATTCTTTCTGAATGTTCTATACTACAATGTGAATGAGGTGATAGTACCATCTTTAAAACATTAAAAGCTGGCTACTACGGCTTATAGATTATTGTTGCAGTTGATACATAAGAAAAAGCGTAGAGCCATTCTGACACTCGTTCTACAATCGATAGTTCTTCGCTTTGCCCTGTAGTAGAAACGAGCAATGCTAAAGCCCCACGCCAGTGTTATTATATAATTCCACCCTTACTTTAATAACGAACGTATAACACATCCGAAGGCTATGAGATTTATATATCATACACCTTATGGGGCGCTCTGCATTATTTTGTTTTTGACTTACAGTTGAATTTTGCGAAGTTCATCAATCGCCAAAACCAAAGCGTACAAAAAACGCCTTATACCATATGTATGTCTGCCCAACCTCTGCCCATCGGGGGGCTGGTATTGGGATAGACGTTACAAAGATAACACTTTTACGCACAAAACTGCTTTATTTGGCTGACAAAACTTGATTTTGTGGTACAATTTAACTTTATTAAATACAAATATGTCAAAGGAATCCACTTTTTCGTTATTTTTAGCAGAAAAATAGTTTTTCCATTCTTCAAGAGACTGGTTCTTTTTAAATAAGATTTCACCAGCAACAACAGCATTTATATCTGCTATATCTGCGCTCCCTCTTTGCCGATGTCAGCAAGAACCTGAGAGTAACATTGCTTGGTTCTGAAAAAGTCATTAAGAATCGCAGCAAGATAGGCTTTTGTATTTGGAATGTTGCGCATTAGCAAACATTGTAACTTAGACAGAACATAATAAGACTTTTCTTCCTCATACAGAATATACAAAACCGTATTATGCACTAAATGATTAGTACGATTAACTGCCTTTTTCATATTCTCTACATCTTGGATATTCTCCGAATCCACCATATCCCAATGAAGATCCCAAATTGTAATAAAGGCTGAGTCGTTTGAAGCCTCTATCATAAACTTCTCATTTTGATACGTGAAGTAAATGTCATCATGCTCTATACGAACTTCACAATTAAGCTGCCTGAGCAACTCAAGACACAAGTCTCTAGTACCAATATTCTCATTGCTATCATTAGATGGCGAGATAGAACTAACGATCTCATCCATCTCTTTTTCTGCTCTTTTCTGGCGGATGTAATACATCAAACTTATGCCAATCAATACTGAAATAATTGGTAACATCATAGTTATAACCTTTTTAAATTAATACTTTATGAGATGGCAAAGTTAGTTCTTTTTTTGTAAACAGATGTACAAACTCGGGAAAAACTTACCTCCACAAGCCTTGTGGAGCCTAAACATTTGCAGCATCTACCACCATTTATTATTTTTGCAGCCAAAATAACAATAAAAATAATAGGAATATGGAAAGACTCTTTTTTTTCGTGATTGCCGTTGCGTTAGCATTCGGCGTTGGTTGCCTGGGAAGAAACAGAAAGATTGGTTTCGGATGGGCTTTTGCTATCTCACTTATCAATGTAGTAATTGGTCTCATTGTCGTATTGTGCTCTAAGAAGAAAACGCCAAATGAGCTTGAAAAGAAGAACTAAGTTGAAGATTTGGGGATGGGCATGTATTCTGATTGGAGTAATTGGCTTTATCAGTATTATTATGCGTGGCAACCCAAACCTCGGACCGAGCGTTTGGGTTGCCATAGGAGTTTATTTGTTATACAGGAAGAATACCTAAGGAAATTCACTTCCACTCCACAAGCTTTCTATCCAATGGTATCTTTTTAGGTTCACCACGATTGCCATCAATGAAATAACTCCCGGCTAGACTTTCATCAAACTGGAGAGTGAAGGCTTGGCGGATACGGGCACATTTCTCATTGATAGAATTAGACAATGGATTCGTCAGGGCTTCAATGCTCTGGCGAATCTTCTCTTCTGAAAGATGAGCCCCGTTGTTGTTCGATTTCTTGCGAATATCCACATAGATAGCATATAGCTCTTCCCTATAATCCGACAGACATTTGAAAAGGATTCCCTCCTCATGACGCAAAAAGAGAATATACACCGCCTTTACCAATGGCTCCATCTTGATAGTCATATCATGATAGTCGGGCAATATGATATCGTAATTCTCCGTGATGGCCATTCTACTCAGATTCTTGGGTGGAAAGAGATACTGCTTCAGCACCCAATCGCTTACTCCGCCAAGGCGTAAGTCCTGCACCTGCCGGTACACCTCCTTCATCTTCTGCCTGATATCATAGCTGAATGTTTCATCTGCCGGAATCGGTGTCGGATCAAATATACTGTATGGGAAATCATCGACAGAGCTGAACATCACTTTGCAATCCGGCAACTTATCATACGCAGCCTGCATCAATGGCATAAAATCCTCATCTTCCTCTATAGACAAAGAATAGGAATTGACATAATATATGCCATCCTCCTCATGGTCTAGCTGTAAGATGCTAGGATGTAATTTCTCCTTATTCTTTTCTTCTACCAATTGCGACAACAGCAAATCGGAAGGAACAGAGATGTTCAAATCCTCTTTATTCATCGCAGGATAGCTGTAGAGAGCTGTCTTCCTGATATGAGGACCCAGAAATGGGAAATAATTAAAATGAATAGACTTGCTGATAAACAAGTTGTTGATATCCACGAGATGGTTGATGATGGAAAGGTTCAACTTTTCATCATACCCATTCTCTACAAAGAATACCTCGCCATGTAGGCGTGTTGGGAAGTCGCGAAACTTCAATACCTTTTTTCTTCCAATCTTTCCGGTCATTGCTTATCACTTGTTATATGGTTGATTACAGTATTGTACATGTCAGAGCTATCTTATGTATTTATCGAATAGTTAAACTCTGATCACTTCATTAACCGCTCTATCCATTCATTGAACAAAGGGCATTTCTCCCGAATCTTCTCTAAGCCAATGTCCATAGCAACACAAATGCCAACAACTACCTTATTATAATCAGGAATAGCAGCTATCAATCGTTTGGACGGAGCTGTCTCAGGACTATTGTTGATAAGCTCTGGTGATTGGAAAGCCTCTGCCGTGGCCTGCAACTCTGCATAATCAAACTCACTCTCCTCAAAACTGTTCAAGAATGCACTCACATCACTAAACAGCAATCCCTCAAACTCATGAAGTTGTATGTATGGAATGAAGCGGAAGCGATATTGCTCAGGAATATCATTCGCCATTCTATCTATCAAGAAATGAATACGCTCCGTCTTATCCACTATTTCCTTAGATTCTTCCCATCCAGGAAACCCGAACTGGTCTTTGATGCCATAGTAATCCACTAACATACTGACATAGACATCGCCTTCTTGGAGATGATTCAAGATTTGCTTTTTGATGGTAGCCCAAGGCACTATACCACCATGCGAGTGCTTGATGACAGGAGCTTCCACATAAATATCATGCTTAGCAAACTCCACTCCAAGCACTTCTGTACAAAACTCTTGTTCCGTAGGACCTTCACACACTATGATTAGTCGTTTCATCGTGGCTGACCTCCTTTCATAATATTTTGTTTCCACAAATCACCAAGTGTATAATCCTCAAGCCAATGTGCCAATTCTTCGCTATTCAGCCGATTGATAGTTGTACCATCTTCGTTCTGATTAACAGTCAAGACATCCTCTGGTTCAAAGTTACTGATTAGTTCAGCACTCTGAGTTGCAACGATAACTTGCGTGCCCTTTTGTGCCGCCATCTTAATCAAACCCGAAAGTTTTTCGATAGCCACAGGATGCAAACCAAGCTCTGGCTCATCAATGATGATAACTCGTGGTAACCATGGCTGCATAAAGAGCACGGTCAAGGCAATAAAGCGAATGGTTCCATCCGACAAGTCGGTCGGTCCGTAAATCATAGAGCTATACTTATCCTGCCATTGCAAGCGCACCATATCGGCTTCGGTTGGTTGGAAATAGAAATCCGAGAAATAGGGAGCCACACTCTGAATGACGCGGATAATGCGACGATAAGCCATCGGCTTCTCTCGCTGAATACGATAGAGGATAGCCGCCAGATTTTCACCATGCTCATACATACGATAAGCATCGTTCACGATATGGCTATCTGCCGTAAATGGAGAACGGCGACCAGTATCGTGGAAGTGAAACTTGCGGATTTGGGAGATATAGTTAGATAAATCTTCCTCTTTATGGTCTTTTAAACTCGACTCGCTTTGATACTCCGTTATAACATTTTTCCTCACTAAATCTAAAGGACAAACATCATCATAACAACCAACAACTTCTCTTTCTACGATGAGTTTACCATCAGATTCCAATAACACCAAGTCATATTCACTCTTAGCTATTAGCAAGTTTACAGCTATACGATCGGTAACTTTTCTGCCTTGATAAAGAAATTTATCTACTCCACCAACTTGAGCGACATACGCCCCTAATCTCTTCTCATAGATGTTGCCTAACATCTCGAAAAGAGACAAAAAGTTACTCTTACCAGCTCCATTGGCGCCAATCAAGATATTGATAGGATGCAGTTGAACTGATAACTTTTTAAAAGACTTATATCCAAATATTCTTATCGAGTCCATATTGTAGTTTCATTCAAATATAAAAGCAAAGGTACACTTTTTAAGTATATCTACCAAATTATTTATTCAAAACTTTTGTTTTACTCACAAAATTAAGCAATATTTTCTATTATAAATTAAAAAAGTAACTACTCTGTCATCTTCATGATACCGTAGCCCTAGATGCACCTTCAGATACAGTAAAAGATAAGATATCATTTATCCTATCACCCAATCCTCTATGCTGATCTGACTAAACTTGGATCAGTAAGGATTCGCTACGCGCATACGTATGAATATTTTTCTCGAAAAAAGTATCAAAGTCTCATTATTTATATAAAACCTAATGTTATATATCTAACATTCAGATGGTTTTTACAGAATGAGACTTCTCTAAAAATGAAGAGAGAAGTATCATAAATTAGCGAGAAGTATCATGATTTCTTGCTTGCATCGAAAAAAATGCTTTATGAAGTGATAATAATAGCATTTGCAAGGCAATAAACAGGATGCTTTTTCGTTTAGTAAAACAGAATGTTTTATTCTTAATGCTTAAGAAACATGGATGAAAAGGAATTACTGAAAAAGGCTTTCGAATACGGAAACGTTCCTAGCCTCATCACCTATTGTTTCACCGAACCATGTCCGATGAAAGACAAATGTATTCACTATCTATCCGGTCTCTACAAAAACGAGAAGACTGATAGAGGGGATGCCATTTTCCCAAATGCCCTGAAAAACAGAGAATGCAAGTACTTCGCTCCGCTGCGTGTCGTGAAAATGGCATGGGGATTCGACAAACTCTTTGCCGAAATGAAAGTGAAAGACGCTCCTGCACTGCGCGCCGAAATGAGAGACTACCTCGGCAGCAAAGGACAATACTACCGTTAGAAACTGGGACAACTGAAACTCCTGCCGGAACAACAGGTATATATCAAACAGCTCTTCGCCAGATACGGATATAAGGATGTTGAGTTCGAGCACTTCTCTGATGAGATTGACTTCACTAAAATCTAACCTTTCTAGAAGTGTCTAGTATTTCAGTTCTATAAAATGGAGAGTGTCTACTTTTCCAGTTTATAAAGTATGTCAATACAAACTAGGAATAAGGTAAAAAACTGACAAGTAGGACTAGGAATAATGACCATAAGGAGTTCTGTCACAGCCCGTTAAGCGGTCTATATTTAGTTGACTACATAGACTACATAGAGAAAGAGGGTGAATACCTGACTGCTGCCGAGATTTTCAACTATCTGAAAAAGCAGATAGGTTCATCGCTCAAGGTGAACAGTTTGATGGGATTCGGCAGAAAACTGGCGAATATGAGTGAGTTAAAACATAAGAGATTTGCAGATGGTATGAAGTATCTTGTAAAGAAAAAAGTGAAACAATGAGACTTCTATGAGACTTTAATGAGACTTCCCGGCACCAAAACCGAGAAGTCTCATTTTCTTCATCTTATTATCTATCAAGTCTTTAAGCCGGTATTTTCAATAGAAAATGAGACTTTGAGACTTTTTCTCAAAAAAAACTTTTTCACGTAAAAGAGAAAGCCTACCTTATAAGCAAGTTCAGAAGTTAAAGGAGTTAAAGAAGTTATCACTCCCTACGGTCGTTCGGGAAGTTAAGAGACAATAGTCTTCTAGCGTAAAACTTAGAACATTTGTCCCTCTAACTTCTCCCTAACTTCCTAACTTCCCTTAACTTCCCCATATACGAAAGTTCTGTCCTTTAGATAGCATAAAGGAAGGTGCGGATGAACCAGTAGCAAACGATACCTGCGATGTAACCTACGAAAGCAATCCAGGAGATGTGCTTCATATACCAGCCGAAGGTTATCTTCTCCAAGCCCATTACTACCACACCAGCGGCACTACCGATAATCAGCATTGAGCCTCCTACACCGGCACAGTAGGCCAGCAACTGCCAGAAGACGCCATCCACAGCCATATCACCAGCGGCTGCCACAGGATACATTCCCATACATCCGGCTACCAGAGGCACATTGTCAACAATACTTGAAAGCACACCGATGATACCAGTTACGAGGTAATGGTTGCCATCGAATACAACGTTCAAGCCCTGACCCAAAGCAGTCAACACACCAATCTCAGCCAGGCAGGATACTGCCATCAGGATACCGAGGAAGAAGAGGATGGTACTCATATCAACACGAGAAAGCAACTTGGTTACTCGCTTCTGAGTGCCCTCGGCATCAGCTCCACGATGCAAACCGCGATAGAAAACTTCGGTAGCTGTCCAGAGAACGCCCAATACCAGGAGGATTCCTACGAATGGAGGCAAGTGGGTGATACTCTTGAAGATAGGAACGAAGATCAAGCCGCCTACTCCCAACCAGAACACTGCCTTGCGCTGACCTTCGGTGAAATCGCTGACCGATGCATTCTGCTGGTCAGAAACCTCAGGCATCATGAGTTCGCCCTTCAACATGGTTTGAAGGATGAGGGCAGGAATCACCATGGAAACCACAGACGGGATGAAGATTTCGGCGATAACGCCGGCTGCAGTAATCAATCCCTTGTTCCAGAGCATGATGGTGGTAACGTCGCCGATTGGTGAGAAGGCACCACCCGAATTGGCTGCGATGATGACTAGGGATGCATAAACCATGCGGTCCTTGTGGTCGGTGACGAGCTTTCGGAGAATCATGATCATCACGATACTGGTGGTCAGATTGTCGAGGATAGCCGAGAGGATGAAGGTAAGGACAGCGATACGCCAGAGGAGCGCATGCTTCGACTTGGTCTTCATCACCTTGCGAACCCAGTTGAATCCGCCGTTCTGGTCAACTATTTCCACGATGGTCATTGCACCCATCAGGAAGAAGAGTGTTGTGGCAGTATCGCCCAGATGTTCCTGGATGATTCCGGTCACTTTCTCCACCATTCCAGCAGCGCCGCCTGTATAATCAGGGTGCATCAACTGGAGATACTGCATTGGATCCACCATGTAGAGGGTCCAACAACCTACCAACATCAACAGGGCAATTGCTGCCTTGTTTACCTTAGTCAAGCTTTCGGTAGCTATGAGTGCATAGCCGAGCACGAAAACGACAATAATAGAAATTGTAAGTGTAGTCATTACTTTTTATTTATTATTAGATATTCTTTCCTTTATGTATGATTTGGTACCCACAATTGCCAAACGGTTGCAAAGATACAAAAAGAAAAGCAATAACCACACGATTCCTTATTATAATTGTATGAAATCGCTTACTTACTTACAGTTTTAACCTAAATAATAACAGATTTCGCCCAATATGGTTGAGGCATTTCGTCGTTTAGCACATGCTTGTTGAATTTTGGGAATCCGAAAATGACATCAGTATAAGCAGTAAAAAGTTAATTTGTAATAAAGTTCCTACTAATATATCTCTTACCTAAAAGATTTTTACTACCTTTGCATTACATAAAACATGTAACACAAAACATGGAATAGATATAAAACATTATGGAACAGCTGAATAATCCATTTGTTATCTACGGATATAAGGGAGCAGAATACTTCTGCGACCGCAAGAAAGAGACGGAAGTCATCATGAAGGCTTTGCAGAATGAGCGCAACATCGTCCTCATCTCTCCTCGACGCATTGGAAAGACGGGACTCATACACCATGTCTTTGAGAACATCAGCAAGCAGGAGCCTGAGACGCATTGTTTCTATCTCGACATCAATGCCACAAGAAATCTGAGCCAATTCATCCAATTATTGGCAAAGACGGTTATCGGGAAGGTTGATACTTTCTCGCAAACTGCCATGCGCAAGATTACCACTTTCTTTGCCGGCTACAAACCTACGATGTCGTTTGATGAGATGACGGGAATCCCTACGTTCTCGATTACGGTTTCACCAAGCCAGAGCGAGGATTCTCTCAAACATATCTTCGAGTATCTGAAACAATCGGAGAAACGAATCTATATTGCCATCGATGAGTTCCAGCAGATAGCCGAATATCCCGAAGATGGCACAGAGGCCCTGCTACGCTCCTATATCCAGTTTTTGCCGAATGTATATTTCATCTTTGCAGGCAGCAAGCAGCACATGATGACCGATATGTTCCTGTCGGCAAAGCGACCATTCTATCAGAGTTCGCAAATTCTCAATCTTCCCCTCATCAACCAGGATGAGTATCATCGTTTTGCCAACAGATGGATGGGAACCCGGAATCTGACCATGGATCATGATACCTTTGCCTATCTATATAATAAGGTGGATGGTCAAACCTGGTATATTCAGGATATTCTGAACCGACTCTATCAGAACGGAAAGGAAATTACGACAGCGGAAATTGATGATGTAACCCTGGAATTAGTGAACGAGCAGGAAGTGGCATTCGTGAATTACTACGATTCCCTTACAGACAATCAGGCTGCCCTTCTATCTGCCATTGCCCAGGATAAGGCTGTCACCTCCATTCTTTCGCAGGATTTCATCAGCCGCCACAACTTGCCTGCTGCCAGCAGCGTGAGTCTTGCTCTCAAGACGCTGATCAATAGAGAATTCATCTACAAGTACAATGGCAGCTATATCATCTACGACCGCTTCTTCGGGATGTGGTTGAGGAAGAACTGCGTTGGAAATTAATCATTGCAAAAAATCCGAAACAGATAACTGCCAATGCTTCTGTTTCGGATTATCTTTTCGTTTTCTTTTCTTATTCTTCCTTAAAATAGATGGTTGGCTTCCATCCATTTCTGGAAGACCACATTTCCCCAATGGTCAGGCAGAGATTCACCTGCACAACATTATCTTTCATGTCTTACCCTTTCCTTCTTTTCATTCATTTTCTTCACTTGGCTAGGCAGCATTGGCAGCGGCGGCAAGAGTTTTTCAGCTTCCTGCAGGAATCCAATGCTCCTCAACAGAGAAAGAATAGTGCCAAAGCCTATGTTCTTAGCTTCGCCTTTTTCAAACTGGCTAATGGTGAAAATGCTCACACCAGCCTTTACAGCCACCTCTTTCTGAGTGAGATTGCTGAACAGACGATATTGCTTGAATCGTCCTCCCAATTCTGATATAATCTTAGAATTAGACTTTGCCTCTATACCATATTCCGTAATCATGTTGCAAATATAGTAATTTCTATATTTATCTCAAAACATCAGGTTAAATGTTTAAACTTTTTTAGTTGTTGCAACCGTAACACCATTGTCACAGCTTCGTCAATGCCTTTCAACTTCATTGCAATCGCGATGTAATAATACCGCCGTACCTTTGCAACCGAAATCAAACGATATAGGTTATGAATGCTAAAAGGGGAATTATTGTATTAGGATTGCTCTCGGCGGCTAGCATGCCAACGTGGGCGCAACAGATTAAGGGTGTGGTTATCGACCAGAAATCGAAAGAGACACTCATCGGTGCAGTCGTCACTGTGGATGGAACCAACGTGAAGGCTATCACCAACATCGACGGAAACTTCCAGATCGATGGATTGAATAAAGACAAGAAATATACACTATATATCAACTATGTAGGATATAAGACTCAAAAAATTGACGGGGTTCAGGCGAAGGACGCAGACCAGGTAATCGCGCTGCAACCTGATGAACAGCAGCTGAAAGAGGTGACCGTTACCGCAGTGGAAAGGCGTAATACGGATGCGGCAATGATACAGGTGGCCAAAAACAGTCCCGTCATCGTGAGCAATGTTTCGGCACAGGAAATATCCAGAACTCAAGATACGAATGCGGGTGAGGTGATACGCCGAGTGCCAGGCGTGAGCCTCATCGACGATAAATTCGTGATGGTTCGTGGCTTGTCGCAGCGTTATAACAATGTATGGGTGAACGGAGGAGCAGTGCCTAGCTCTGAGGCTGATTCCAGGGCATTCTCCTTCGATATCATCCCAAGTTCGCAGATTGACAACCTTACCATCGTGAAGTCGCCAACGGCTGAATATCCCGCAGATTACTCAGGCGGTTTCATCATCGTCAACACCAAGGAGATTCCGGCAGAAAACAGTTTCAACATCGCCGTAGGCGGAAACTGGAATACATCTTCTGCCTTCAAGGACTTTTCTTACTCAAAAGGTTCCGGAACCGATTTCCTAGGGTTCGACAATGGACTGAGAAACCTGAATGGGGGCATCCATGCTGACTTGAATCCACAGCTCGATGCCAACGGAAAACCGGTGGGCGATTATGCTACTTCGCTCCTGGGCAACGGATTCAACAATGATTGGCTCATCAAGAACAAGAAGCCTTTGGGCGACTTGAAACTGGCAGCTAGCCTGAACCAGCGCTGGATGCTGGGCGGAAGAACACTCGGCATGCTCGCCGCCCTGAACTATACCAACGAATACCGCACCTACGAGAACATGGAGAACAACCTCTATGGCATCTATGATGCGGCTAACGACAAGCCGAACTATCTTCGTCACTCTGTTGACGACCAGTATAATAATAATGTGAGACTCGGAGCGATGCTCAACTTCACCTTCCTTTCCAAGGACGGCAATCACAAGTATCAGCTCAAGAACATCTTCAACCAGTTGGCTACCAGCCGATATACCTGGCGTGATGGCGTGAGCGCCCAGTCGAACCTGGAGCGAAGCGCAGAGTATTACTACCGCAGTCGAACTACATATAACGGTCAGCTTACCGGCAAGCACACCTTCACTAGCGATGCCCTTGACTGGAGCATCGGGTATGCGTATGCCAACCGCCATTTGCCTGACCGTCGTAGATACCTCATCGACGATGCTCTTGAATCGGGCGTTTATGCCCTGAGCACCGGCAACGACATATCCCGCGAGTGGACTCAACTCGACGAACACATTCTCTCTCTTGGGGTAAATGACAAGCACCACTTCAAGTTTGGCAACTTTGAGCCAAACTTACAGGTGGGTGCCTATGGGGAGTATCGCAGCCGAGAATACCAGACCCGCAACTTCATCTACAACTGGAATGTTTCAGCTAACAACATGCCATCCGACTTCCGCCACAGCGACATCCCAACCCTGCTCTCCAGCGAGGCAAACATGGGTTACGACAAGCTGTATCTTCTGGAGGAAAAGCAGATGCGCAATAACTACCGCGGACACAACACCTTAGGCGCCGGGTACCTGGCGATGTCTCTCCCCTTTGGCAAACTCGGCATCCACGCCGGTGTCCGCTTCGAGCATAATGATATGGAACTCATCTCCAATTCCCGTGACTACGAGAAGAGTGAATCGAGCCGTCATTACAAGACCGATGATGTTTTTTCATCTCTCAATACAACATATAAGATCAGCGACCAGCACCAGGTGCGACTGTCGTATGGCCGCAGTATTAACCGCCCAGAATTCCGTGAAGTATCGTCGTCGGTGTATTACGACTTCGACCTTGCCAGCAATGTGCAGGGAAACACTGAGTTGAAGAACTGTTATGTCGATAACCTCGACCTGCGATATGAGTGGTATCCATCCCGTGGAGAGCTCATTTCTCTGGCAGTCTTCTACAAGCACTTCGATTCTCCTATCGAGTGGACCTATACGGTGGCTGGTGGCACTGACTTGATTTACTCTTACAAGAATGCAAAGAGTGCCAACAACTATGGTGTGGAGCTGGATATCAGAAAGAATCTCGGATTCATAGGATTGAAGGATTTCAGCTGGTCGTTTAACGGTGCCTTGATTAAGAGCAAGGTGCAGTTTGAGAAGGGTTCGAAAGAGGAAGACAGACCGATGCAGGGTCAGTCGCCATACCTTATCAACACCGGCATCTTCTATAAGAATGAGCCATTAAAGATGGATATCGCCCTGCTCTACAACCGCATAGGCAAGCGAATCATCGGTGTGGGCAGAAGCGAGGGGAGCACAGGCGATGACTCCAATTCCCGAGTGCCTCACAGCTACGAGATGCCCCGCAACACCATCGATTTCTCGCTGGCTAAGAAATTCGGCGAGCATCTGGAACTGAAGCTCAACGTAAGAGATCTTCTTGCTGAAAAGATATATTACAAGCAGTTTGCTGATGTAACGTATAGCGACGGAAGCAAGAAGGAAGTAGAAGAAATAGCAAGATGCTACAAGCCGGGTAGAAACATCGGTTTGCAGGCAATCTATAAATTTTAGAGACTATCCGTAGAATTTCAAGAAAGATAATAATAGATGTTTGTTTAATAAAACAGGAAACAATGATGAACAAGATGTATTTTTTAGGATGCATGGGCATCCTCGCAGCATCTGCCATGTTGAGCAGCTGCAGCAGTGACAATGACGATCCAACTCCTTCTCCAAATCCTGGATCAGAAGTAGTTTACAAGTGGACAACCAATGGCGGCTTGAAGGCTTGCGACCACATCCTCTTCGGAACAGATGACAAGGAAAACGCCAACGGAACACAGATTGGCAACGGCGACCAGGAATTCGTCTTCACAGGCAAGCAGACTTTGAAGAAAGGCACTTATCTCCTCAAGGGATGGGTATATATTGCAGATGGTGCAGAGCTTACCATCGAACCGGGAACGATTATCAAGGGCGACAAGCAAACCAAGGCGGCACTCATCGCAGAGCGTGGCGGCAAGCTCATCGCCAAGGGTACAGCCACAGAGCCTATCGTCTTTACATCTGAAGAGGCTGCCGGCAGCAGAAAGCCTGGCGACTGGGGTGGCATCATTCTCTGCGGCAAGGCTAAGAACAACCAGACAGAACAGCAGATAGAGGGTGGTCCTCGTACCAAGCATGGTGGTGCAGATGATGCTGACAACTCAGGAGCCTTGAGTTATGTACGCATCGAGTTTGCCGGTTATCCATTCCAGAAGGATAAGGAGATTAATGGTTTGACTCTCGGTTCCGTAGGTTCAGGCACAGAGATTGACCACGTTCAGGTATCTTATTCCAATGATGATTCCTTCGAATGGTTTGGCGGTACAGTAAACTGCAAGTATCTCGTAGCCTACAAGGGCTGGGATGATGATTTCGATACAGATAACGGTTTCTCAGGAAAGGTGCAGTATGGTCTTTCTCTGCGCGACAGCAAGATAGCCGACACCTCTCAGAGCAACGGTTTCGAGAGCGACAACTGCGCCGATGGTGCTACCGTGGATCCTCGTACCAAGGCAACCTTCTCTAACATCACCTTTGTAGGTCCTAAGGTATTGGATGATAAGTTCCAGAACACCACAGATTATATCAATGCCGGTGCCTACAATCCGAACAATGGTTCAGCCCTTGGCAAGTTCCAGTCAGCCATGCAGATTCGTCGTTCTTCTAACCTCAACTGCATCAACTCAGTAGCCTTAGGCTGGCCTATCGGTTTGATTGTTGATGGTGAGAAGGGTGAAACCGTGAAGGATGCCAAGGATGGCAAGTTCAAGCTTCAGAATGTATTTTTCGCTGGTATGGATGCCGTTGGCACAGATGCCAACAAGCAGTATGAGGATTACCTCTACGATGCTGCCCAGAAGAAGGACATCGACAAGAATCAGAAGTCATACAGCAACACCTTCTTCTTTGCAGAGCAGAGCAACAAGTATTTTGATTCATGGACCTCATTGGTTGGTGCAGATGGCTATACTCCTATTGCAGGAAGCCCATTGCTCGGTGCCGCAAGTTTCGCCGGCTGGACAGGTTTCGACACCGTAACCTACATCGGAGCCTTCGATGGCAGCAACAACTGGATGAGCGGTTGGACCAACTTTGATCCTCAGAATGCAAAGTACTAGAAAAGATTAGTACCGGAAAAGAATTAGAATAGCTAATTTCTATTTTGACTATAAGGGTTTCTTTTATTGGGGCATGGCGCAGTGATTTGCGCCATGCTTTTTTTGTTGTTAGATTATGGAGGAAAATGAGGTTATTGCATTTTTTGCAACAACCACAAAACGCAACTGGTGCATATTTTGTAACAGTTCAGATGCCTGTCAATACCCATGTACGGCGTTTCACCGTATCAAGTCTGCCTAAGACAGCATATTTTGCCCATTTACAATGTTATTTTTAGTAATTTCACCTTATAAAACAAAAAGAAAGCCGTTTGCTTAAAAATAAAGATGCATTTATTCCACCTTTTCATTTTTTTATTGTACCTTTGCACTGGAATTTCGCCTTTCACGGCATTTTTCCAAGACATTGTGGGTAAAAATTACGCATTCGCTATTATTTCGCGTTTAGCCAAGAGCCTCGGAAACTCTAATTGGAATAAAAAGCACGAAAATAATATGTGACAGGTGGCTCGTATTGTAGCTTCTGGAATACCAACAGCGATGCACACGCCATAGGCGTGATGCATTCTTATTAGGTATTCCGGGGCTCCATTCCGAGGCCGCCCCGTACTAAACGCGATAAGAGGCATCACGCCTTTCTTATACCCTATTGCGTTTTGCGGATTGATAGTTGGGTGCAATTAGCAAACTATCAATCAAAGATACTGTATGCGCTACATAGGAAGTAAGATCTTGATGTTGTCCAACATCAAAAATGTCATCGACCAAAACACCGAGAATGTTCAGACCATTGCTGATGTATTTTCGGGGACAGGAGTCGTGTCACAATTCTTTAAGCAAAACGGATACTCCGTTTACTCTAACGACAGTTTATATATGTCGTACGTATTGAGCAAAGGAATGTTGGAAATGGACAATCCTATAAGTCCAAAGTTGAAAGAAACTATCAATCACCTCAACACTCTAACCATCGAAAATGCCAAATGGTTCGACATCAATACAGCTTTTATCTACCAGAACTATTCTCCAAACGAGAATAGTAAAAGGATGTATTTCCAAAATAAAAATGCCATAAAGATAGACTTGATAAGGCAAGAGATAGAACGATTGAAACCACAAATTACTGAAAGTGAATATTTTTATCTTTTAGCTTTGCTTATCAATGCCGTACCATATGTGTCCAACATAACTGGCACTTATGGAGCATACTTGAAATTCTGGGACAAAAGGACTTACAATTCTTTAGTTCTCCAAGAAATAGAAATTTTGCACAGTAACGTTGATTGCAAATGCTACAATATGAACGCCACTGATTTTGCTCAGCAAGTAGTAAGCGATTTGGCCTATCTCGACCCTCCCTATAATGGCAGGCAATATATGCCAAACTATCATATACTCGAAACTATTGCAAGATACGATTACCCACAGATAAAAGGTATAACTGGCATGCGTATCGATCCCGAAAAGATGTCGGATTTCTGCAAGAAGAGCAAAGCAGAACAAGCGTTTCGGGAATTACTGACAAATCTCAACTGTAGATACATCTTATTATCATACAACAACGAAAGTTTGCTGTCCACAGACGTGATGTCTCAAATCATTCAAGAAGCAGGAATCAGACAAACATTCAGATTGTTCGAATATGACTACAGAAGATATAAAAACAAAATTCCAAACAATGCCGCAGGCTTAAAGGAACAACTTTATTTTATCGAAAAAAAACTATGATGAAGTCTCCTCTCAATTACATCGGCGGGAAGTACAGGCTATTGCCCCAAATACTTCCTTTGTTTCCAAAACAGATAAATACCTTTGTCGATTTATTTGCTGGAGGACTTGACGTGTCTATCAATGTAGATGCCCAACGCATAATCTGTAACGACATCAACAATTACGTCATCAGTCTTTTTAAATATTTCAAAGAAACCAGCATAGATGATTTAACAAAGCAAATTCAACTGGTTATCGAAGAATATCAACTAAGCAAACAAAACAGAGACGGATATAATTCTCTACGCAAAGAATACAATCGGACACACCAACCGCTTCACCTATTCATGCTTGTTTGCTACGGCTTCAACCACCAGTTCAGATTCAACAATAAAGGAGAGTTCAACAATCCATTCGGCATAAACAGGAGCTCATACAATGCCAACATCGAGCACAATCTCAAACAAATGCATAACATCCTAAAAAACATAGAATTTCATGTTTGCAATTTCAGAGAGTTCGACCTTACGTTTATGAGAACAGGAGACTTTCTATATGCAGACCCACCTTATTTAATATCCTGTGGTTCGTATAATGATGGCAAAAGAGGATTTGCAGGTTGGAGCGAACAAGACGACCTGCTTCTCTTCAAAAAACTGGATGACCTCAACGAGCGTGGAATCAGCTTTGCTTTGTCGAATGTTATCGAGCACAAAGGTATGAACAACGAGACCTTGGCAAGATGGGCCAACAGATATAACATCCATTATCTGAAAGCTGATTATTCCAACTCCAACTATCAGGCTGCGGTTAGCAACACAAAAGAAGTATTAATTACAAACTATTGAGAATATGGCAACAAGAACTTTCGGTTGGATTCAAAATCCTTCATCCACGGACACTCTAAAAGACATTCTCGGGCTTTTTGTCCAAGGCTCGAAATTCCATACCTATATGACAGAAGAAAGATTGCCTCTGTTGGCTAGCGCAGGACTATTCCAAACACCCAATCTTTACTTGGAGTTTCAAAAAATTCTCAGAGCGAACAAACCTATTGCATATAATGTCCTTAAAGGAAAAGGAGCTGGAGGTGGAAGCAGAAAAAACGCCAAATGCTCTGGACTTGCCCAAGCTGCGGTAACAGGACAACAATGCCAAACATATACCATTGACAACAAAATTGTAAAAATAAAGAAACCATATACTGACGACTGGACAGCAGATGGTTTTATAAGATGGGCAGTATCTCTCGGCTTTCTCAACTACAACTATTCAGATGATACTTGCAGTATAACACCATTAGGCATAGACTTTGTCAATGCAGAAAACACAAAAGAGAAGAACGACATATTAGGCCGAGCTTTTTTGTCGTATCCACCTGTATGCAGAGTCATGGGATTATTATGCAAATACCAACACATGACCAAGTTTGAAATTGGAGCGAAACTTGGATTCACCGACGAAGCTGGTTTCACCTCTTTTCCACAGAACATTTGGGTTCAGGCCTACGAGGAAGCTACAGATGCTAACGAAAAGAAGAAACTACGCTCTGACACCGAAGGCTCTTCAGATAAGTATGCCCGCATGATTTGCAACTGGCTTGAATCCATCGGTTGGGTAAGCAAGAAACCGAAAACCGTAAAGGAAACTTTTGGCTCGAAAACATACGAATGCGAGATTACATCTGCATTTGAAATAACCGCAATGGGCATCATCAATTACAGGAAAGCCATAGGTATGTCGAAAAGTCCAAGAATCCCGAAAATTGTGTATAGAGAGATGTTGGCAAGCAGAGCATCTGATGCCAATTATCTGCGAATGCGCAGAACTTTAATCATAGAATTTCTAAGTAAGCACAAAGCCAAAACTATAGAAGAGATTGTATCCTTCCTTGCCACCAAGGGCATTCTAGAAAAAGCCACGACCATCAGAGACGACATGACGGGGCTCATTAATATCGGCTTGGACATTGAGAACGAAGGCGATACCTTCAAACTCAGAGACATCATTACGAAACTAAGGTTCTACGAGGAAAATATAACGAAAGAAACAACAGATGCCGTTGTCGTAAAAGACAGAGCAAGAGTTAGATTGCATAATATCAATCACAAATATCTCACGCTCATTGATTACGCATTTTCGGGCAAGAACAATTGCACTGAATTTGAAATTTACACCATAGACTTGCTTGTCAACGAACTTGCATTCAATGGAATTCATCTTGGGGGTACAAGAAAACCTGATGGTATTTTCGATTATAATCAACAAGGCATTATCATTGACAATAAAGCATACTCTAAAGGATTTACCATAACCAGAAGTATGGCTGACGAAATGGTAAGATACGTACAAGAGAACAACGACAGAAACCCAGAACGAAACAAAACCCAATGGTGGTTAAACTTTGGCGACAATGTCAATCACTTTAATTTCGTCTTCATCTCTTCAATGTTCAAAGGCGAGGTAAGACACATGCTCAACAACATCAAACAGAGTACAGGAGTTGACGGTTGCGTACTTACAGCAGAAAACTTATTGTATTTTGCCGATGCCATCAAAGGTGGTACCGTAAAACGAACGGACTTCATAAACTTGTTTGGAAAGAATGACGAACTGGTATATCCATACAATTAAAAAAAAGAAAATGGAAGAATTTATATTAAGAAAAGGAGATTGTATGCAAGAGCTATCTCTTATAGACCAAACAATAGACATGGTATTCGCTGACCCTCCCTATTTTTTATCTACAGGAAATGGGACTGTAAAAATTGGCAATAGATATGTCAGCTTCGACAAGGGAGAGTGGGACCACATTCGCTCCAAGGAAGAGATATATCAATTCAATTACAAATGGCTTTCACTTTGCAGAAAAGTACTGAAAGATTCTGGAACAATCTGGGTTTGTGGTACTTACCACAATATTTACGAAGTAGCAAACTGCATGAAAGACTTAGGATTCAAGATTCTAAATATGATAGTATGGCAAAAGGCTGACCCTCCCAAAACGCTCACAGAACAGCGCTTTAATTTCTCAGCCGAATACATTATTTGGGCAAGAAAATGCGAGAAAGTTCCTCACTATTTCAATTACCAACTGATGGAAGCCATGAATAATGGTGTCCATATGCCAGATGTGTGGAAACTGCCCGCACCAGGAACATGGGAAAAGGTTTATGGCAAACATCCAACCCAAAAGCCTTTACGACTCCTGTACCGTATCATTTTGGCTTCAACACGAACTGGAGAAACCATCTTAGACCCATTCGCCGGGAGCTGTACGACAGGCATAGCTGCAAACTTACTGGGCAGAAACTTTATTGGCATTGAACAAGAAGAGAAATACATAAGATTAGGACTAAAGCGAAAAGCAGAAATCGAGGAGAAAGCAAAAGCCGAGCAAATCTTCAAGCATATGTCTGAGAATCCAAATGAAGTACAAGTTCTTGTAAATCATGTCAGAGCCAGCCTCTTACCAACAATGATAGAAAAAGGAATTACCTATATGCGAGCAGGAGACTCCAAAGGCTCAATATTGGTTACCCCAGGATTTGAGCGGATGGGGTATATATTGTTACATACAGGTGGAGAAAATTGTCATTTATTCAAACTAAGGCAGCAAGGCTGTTTTCAAATTTGGACAAAAGAAACTTTGGAGGCACAAGGATTTCATCCCGAACATGCTTCTTATTATATGGTTCTTCATTTTGACAACCATAAAGAAATTCCTTTTTCTACTTTGCCCAAGCTTAGACAAGGAATCAACACATATCGTTCTAAGATAAGACCACTAAGTGATTTTATTGGAACAAAATAATAATACATAACAAAACAATTCATCACATGTATAAAAAACAGACTTTACCTTTTCCTTCAGCCGGAGATTATTGGTTCTGGACAAGAGGTAATCTTGTTATCGCACTTTTTCTGGCAACAACCACGAAACGTAACCGTTGCATATTTTGCAACGGTTCAAAAAGCACATAATCCGCTCTCGTTGACAAAGATCAACTTATACCAGTGCTTTGCTGCTATTCCATCCTTCCTTATACCAGTCACTACCCATACGTCGTGTTTCACGACACAAGGGTAGTAACAGGCAAGAATAAGGATGGAACTGCAGCATAACGTTTCCAACAGATGCTGTTTATCCTCTTCTCGCTCTTGACAACTTATGTGGTAGATGTAGAAGTGCACAGTTCGAAACATCTTAGTATAGTCTTCAAAAGAGCTAATTGAAGTTGTCAGAAGAGTTACAATCTGTTTTTAGAAGATATAGCTCCTAAGACCGCACATCAGCTGTTGTGCGGTTGCACATCAACTGTTGTGCACATGTCGCCCAGCTGTTATGCATGCGTGTTTCAGCTGATGTGCGTTCTCTTTTTACAAGAGGCTAACTAACCATATCATTTCTCTTCAATTATCCAATCCTCAATATTTCCCTGGGTAGAATCAAAGTTGATGCCCACTTTCACAATTGGTTTGCCACAAAGCGCAAAGCGCTGGGCATAGTTCTTGAGGTTGATTTGCTGCAAAGCCGTCTGGGCTTCCCTGTTCAGCTTCAGCTCTATGATATAGAGACGGATGTCGGTCAACAGCACGATATCTACCCTTCCATTAGGAGTGTGCACTTCTACATCTACCACATAGCCAGTCAAAAGCGAGAAGATGATAAACAGCATCTGCTGGTAATGACCTTCATGGTTGGTGACATTGCAATATGGCACAGTTCCCAGAAAGGTCTGGAGCAGCTGTAATGCTCCGTCCATATCATTCTGACGGATAAGCACAGACATCTGAGCGATGGTGACATCTCCATTCTGGGCAAACATTCCTTCCAGATAGTTAGGAAGAAGACTCTCGAACAATCCAACTTTGATTTCCTTGTTCGGCAAATCAAGAGTATAGAGCTTGCTGGTCTTGTCATAATCTTTGATGGTAAGATAGCCACTTTGGTATAGCAAAGGGGTTATGGCCGTCATGTTCTCTGTCGGGGCATCAAAGGCTGATGATTTGGCATACATTTTTCCAAGAGTTGCCGGCAAGACATGAAACTTCCGCATCATGTTAATCAGGTAGGTTGGAGTGCCGGAAGCGAACCAGTATGAACCGAAATCCTGATTGGCAAAGCAGTTGAGCAGACTGAACGGATTGAATATATCTGACGATTGGGCAGAGAAACGATAACCATCATAGTTCATTTTCAGTTCTTCGATGGCAGTTTCTCTTGTGGAGCCTAGCGATTTTGCCAATTCATCAATGTCGTCCGACATCTGGGTGAGCAGCTCCTCCTTGGTGATTCCACATATTCCCGCATATTCCCTGTTCATCGAAATATTGGTGATATTATTCAGTTCGCTGAAGATGCTGAGTTGCGAAAACCTGGTGATACCGGTGAGGAAGACAAAGCGGAGATATGGGTCGCAATCCTTCAATGGACTATAGAAATTACGCATGATATTGCGAAGATCCTTGAGATTGTCATCCTCGTGTGCCACATCAAGAAGAGGAGCATCGTATTCATCGATGAGCACGACCACCTTCTTTCCCGTTCGTCTGTACACATTCATAATCAGGTTTGCCAATCTCACATTCGGATCAACAGCATCATTTTCTATACCAAACTTCTTTTCATTCAAGCCGATGATATAGAGCAGGTATCTTTCCAGTTGCTCCTTCTCCATGTGTTTGCCCATAGCCATACTGAAATGGAGTACAGGATATTCTGTCCATTCCTGCTCCAGCTTTTCAATGGCAAGTCCCTTAAAGAGTTCTTTCTTTCCTTCGAAATAACTCTGTAACGTAGATACAAGCAAAGACTTTCCGAAACGGCGGGGGCGTCCCAGAAATATATAGTTGCTGTCAGAATGTGTCATGCGGTAAACATATTCTGTCTTGTCGATATAGAGCCGGTCTTCCGTGCGAATCTTATCGAAGGTTTGTATTCCTATAGGATATCTTTTTCTTGCCATAATTCTACGCTTGATGATATTACAACTGCTTATCTTGCATAAAGCCACTGCAAAGATACGAAGTTTTTTTGGAAACTCTATTAAAAAAGAAGAAATATTGGGTTATCATTTTCAACAATAACTCTCGGGAAGATATTTATCTCATTTTTCCCAAAACAAAAAAGGACTTGAAGAAGATGTTTCATATTTTGACTATAAGGTTTTCTTTTATTGGGACATGGCGCAGTGATTTGCGCCATGCTTTTTTGTTGGGTTATGGAAGAGAATGCGGTATACCCCATTCAATAGGGTTCAACATACCTAAAATGTACAAACGGCAGTCTGCTAACAAAGTTCCTCTGTCAAATAACGAGAGGCCAAAGCTTCTATGTCTATCTTGTCTGATTTTTGAATTTCTTCAATGACAGCGTCTGTGCAATCATCATTCATTACCACACCTACAGCTTCGCTTGGAGTAAGGTTACATTCTTTTGCTATATAACAAGCAATTTCACCTAATACATTTTCATAATTATACTTATTTCCCATATTCTCAATCTTTAATGAGTTCATTAATAGCCTTTTGTGTACAAAAGCAATATTGTATATAGCTAAGTCCAAATTGGGATATTCTGGAAACCAGAATACTCAAGTTACTTTCATCAAGATAAGCTTCCCCACATTGGCGTATATAGTTTTTTATTTCTTGATCAATGAAGGCATCTGCTACGGGCCAATAACAATATCGTAGTCATGCTTGAATCCGCTTTCTTCCCTGTTCTGGAGAATGAACTTTGCCCATTCTGTTGTAAATCCTTCAAAGATTTTAATTTGAAGTCCTTTTTTCTCACCTATATTAGGATAAAACAGAAACGCATTGACTGTAATTTTTCCTCCATGAAGAAAAGTGCTGCGTTTGCCCATTTGCCAAGCTCTTTTCCAATTTGGAGTGAGATAGAATCCTTTGCCAAAATCGTTTTTCCCTTTGCATTTTGGTGAGATTAGGAGTAAGAATCTCTGTATAACTTCCATGCAGCAATCTCATGACGCCATTACCCTCCTTTCCTTTTTCTTAGCTTTTGCAATATGGTTATTGCAGATACGAGTCAAATCCTCAATGATCTGTTCCCTTGGCTGAGTCTGCTCTATTTCCCAATTCTCCTCCAAAAATCTGATGCCTTGATTTTTTTGGAGGAAGTTGAAAGCTTTCTGCTTGGTAATTTTCTTATCTTCTGCAAACCAGCAAGCTGCAACTGTGACAAAGATTGTTACCTTCATCATGGTCTCTGCTGACGGATACTGACTGTCTATATACACACTCAGTTTCTCGCCCATAGCTTCCAGGAGGACAGAAGCATCATCTATAGAGATATTGGTCTTGCCACTCTCAATTTTACTGATGCTGCTTTTGCCCAATCCCACATATTTTCCAAGAGCCTCTTGCGATAGCCCTTTTTCCTGACGAACTTTTTTCACTATGCCTCCCAGGATATTATCCGTATTATCGAATTTCTTTTTCATATCTGTTCTTTTTGGAGCAAAAATAGCCAAAGTTTCCCAAACGAGCAACTTTTTTAACTTAAAGTTGTATAAAAAAGACTTGAAGAAGATATTTCATATTTTGCCTACATGTTTCAAAAAGATATATGTCTATCTTCAGACGCTGATGTCCTGAAACAGGATATAAATCGCATTGCACAATATGCCATGCATGCATATTGCATTTTCGCATTGTTTTCGCTGGCATTTTCTGTTTGCGGACAAGCGGGCTTATCCTTCAGAACAACGGACAGATTACCCAAATGGCTTCCATACTCACCTGGACAGAAAGCACGATGGGCCTGATTTCCTTCATCGCCTCCCTGGTAGCCGGCTGTCATCTGTGCAGCAAACACAGGGACAACATGCGCAAACTGGGCATAGCCCTTGTCCTGGTTTTCATCGCATGGCTGCTATGCTCGAATCTCCTCCCTGCGGCAGTGTTTTATCTGGCAGACAACACCCGGCAGACAGCCTTCATCAGCGTGAACATCATCAGTATGATAACAACGACATCGGCTTATATATACGCATACTATAGGATGTTTCGGGCGATAAAAACGATAGGATGTTTCGGGCAATAAAACTAAATAAATACAAATTCTCGGATATACAGATTATAGAAAGGTTATCAGTTCTACAGAAAGAAATTTGCAATGCACTGCAAATTTCACCAAGAAACACAAGAAATTTGCAATACACTGCAAATTTCCCGAAAAAGTTTCGTATATTTGCAGCGCATTTCATTTTTAGCAATCAAGATAGAATGCAAAAGGAATAGCAAAGTGAATAAATAGAACATAAAGAGAATATGATAGAGCGTAAAGAATACATGAATCTCCTGGAGAAATGGAGAGACAAGAAGGCCATCAAGGTAGTAACAGGCATACGACGCTGTGGCAAGTCATCGCTGCTGAGGATGTTTAGGGAGAAACTTCTCTCGGACGGAGTATCCGAAGAACAAGTACAGAACCTCAACTTCGAGGATCTCGACAACGAACCGTTCCTCGACTATAAATTTTTGTACGCGCACGTAAAGCAGAACCTGTGCCCAGACAAGATGAACTATCTTTTCTTTGACGAGATACAGATGGTGGAAAATTTCCAGAAAGTGATAGACAGCCTGTTCCTGCTAGACAACGTAGACATTTACGTTACTGGCAGCAATGCCTACCTGCTCTCTGGCGAAATAGCCACCCTGCTCACCGGAAGATACATCGAAATCAAACTCTTCCCTTTCTCCTTCCGAGAATTCATGCAGACGCAGCCTGCCCATACTTCCCGAGAGCTTGCCTATCGCCAATACATCGAACTGGGTTCCTTCCCATACATTCCCCAAATCAGCCAAGACCGAGAGATGGTGCGTGAATACCTGTCAGGTCTCTACAACACCATCGTACTGAAAGATGTGGTGAGCCGCAAAAAGATAACCGATGTGATGATGTTGCAAAGTGTGGTAAGATTCCTTGCTGACAATATAGGCAACATATCCGTAATCAAGCGCATCAGCGATACCATGACCTCGCTGGGCAGAAAGACTACATCTCATACGATAGAAAACTACGTCTCTGCCCTCACCGACAGCTATATCTTCTACCCAGTGCAGAGATATGATGCCAAGGGTAAGCAGCTATTGAAGACTGGACAGAAACTTTATCTTGCCGACGTAGGTCTGCGCCAAGTCATCAATGGCACCAAAGGTGGCGACTTGGGGCACGTACTGGAGAACATCGTGTATCTGGAACTAGCACGACGAGGCGGAGAAATCTATGTAGGCAAAGCCGGTGATGCAGAGATAGACTTCGTGGTAATCATTGGTGAGCACAAGGAATACTATCAGGTATCGCTCAGCGTAAGGGATGAGACCACGATGCAGAGAGAATTGGCACCCCTAAAGTCCATCTCCGACAATTTTCCAAAACATCTGCTCACCCTGGACAACGACCCCGTCCTGTTTCATGATGGAATCAAGCAAGAATATGTGCTCGACTGGCTTATGGAATGCTATGATTCGCCTAAAAAATAAGACTCACATAGAAAAGCAATGATGGAAAAGAATCAGATTTTTGAAAATATTATGAGCCGTACATCGGTGAGAAGTTATACAGACATGCCACCACTCGCCATCGTGGTTTGCGGATGCCTTGACAAGACGCTGGAAGGCACAGAGCAGGAGTTCTGGATTCAAGACTGTTCGGCAGCCACGGAGAACATCCTGCTGATGGCTCACGGCCTGGGACTTGGCGGAGTATGGACAGCCCTCTACCCCCTAAAAGAACGATACAAGGGAATGCAGCAACTACTGCATCTGCCCAAGACGATGATTCCGCTCAACACCCTCATCATCGGATATCCGAAGAATCAGGTAGCAGCAAAGGATAAGTGGAAAGAGGAGAATATTTCCTATAATTATTATCAGAAATAATCTCCATCAGGAATCATATCCCTATCATCTTATATACCCCTCCTGCTCATATCCCCTGCGATAATGATGAATCATATTGACCAGCGGCTGAAGGCGGACATCCGTTACTGCCATATTCCTGAATCTGGCATATTGCTGATTGTAAAGCGCGGCATTGCCTTCGGCCAATCTTTCCTCGATATCAGATGGCACCAGGAAGGAAGACCGATTACCCAGATAGGCATAAAACTCTGAAAGATAGATATGAACTCCTGCCAAATCAAAATCGCCGAAATGAATGTAATGATTGGGAATACGGAGAAGCCATGACCTGAGATGCTCCAGGTTTTTCTGTGGATAACGGCAGACAAACAGGAGTTGCCTACCAGGAAACAGGGCATCGAAAAGCCAATGCTGCAACCGAATCTGCATGAAATTCTCAGCATTCTCCATACCCACAACTATCACGTCTTCCGGTATCTCGAAACGATCCGGCTGATTGATGAAAACGGAACTGCCCTCCATCGGATGAAGTATGAATGGCTTTCCATCAAGCATAGCATCTATCTGAACATAGCAATCTACCAGAAAGCCACGAAATGTATTCACCTTCTTAGCCTTTGAATCACCTACCATCCTAACCATATCTGCCCTCGTCTGCATAGAGGAAGAAGCAGAAATCCATTCTTCTAAAGAACATTTCAAGCCAAACTCCTGCGATAACAGGGTACGGCAACTCTCTCGCATGGCCTCGACAATACGATATTTACATCTACTCCCATTGCTCTTTAACATCAACAATCCTTCCTGCATCAGCAAAGCCGTCATACGAGGAGACAGCTTCGACGAAGCAATCTCCTCACCCTTCAACATCGCTAATATCTGTCGGGCATCGCCCAATCCTAACTTTTCCATATCATCAAGTATTTCATATCATCAAATGTTTCATATCATCCGATATTTCTACACGCAAGAGGTTTTATAATCTCTTAATCAATTGAGTCACCTTAGTATAAGCCCTATTGTCTTTACTGAGCAGATAGGTATATTTATAATCCTCCACATTATAGGTAGTTGGCGAACTGTTCACCAGCAGGATGTTGCGGCGATTGGCAAAGTCGAGGATTCCCTTCACGTTGTTAGGATGCAACTTGCCTATCTCGTCCATCATGCAATGAATCTTGAAATCGCCCGATTTCTTCGATGCTTTCTCCTTAAACACATTGATGAGCATGATATTAACCATCGCCTTCACCAAAATGTCGGTGCCATCAGAACCCACATTCGCTATCTTCTCTACCCATCCCGTATCATTGTCATTTTCTTTGATGCGGAACTCCAACTTGAAGGTGTCAGCCACCTGCAACTGCTTGCGGTTAGGCTCATCCAGAAGTCCCTTCATAAAGGCAAGCAGATATTTCACCGCCTTGGCATTCACATCCTGTCGTGACTCAGTGGCAAAGAGATCCATCTCTCCCATATTGAATTGATTTTCTTCTGCAAAGTCTCTGATACGCAAGAGGAGAAGCATCAACTGGTCGTTGGTCTTCAACGGGCGCAAGGCGATTTCCCTGATAACACCTGCGAAATTCCGCTCCTCGAAATCGTGGTTGATATCGTTGATGGTCTTGCCGATATCGCCTTCCCGACGGGTCAGATCGCCCACTTCCTTGGAGATTCGGAAGATGATATCGGTATATCTTCCACTGATGCGCTTCTGATACTCCGAGATTTTATCATTCTCCACAAACTCGCAGAGATTGGATGCGAAAGCGATGAACTCCTCTTCCGTTACCGGACTTACATTGAAATGGAAGGTGTTGTGAGCAGAGAACATACCTAAGAATTGCTGAGATTGCTTCTTGAAGTTGTCGAGCGAACGACCATCCTCATAGATTTGGCGCTTCAATTCTTCCACGATAGTCAGACAATCCTTGGTAGTGATTTTCTCCTCTATTTCATTACTTTCCAATGGGCACAAGGTTTCGTCACGTCTAAAACTCCTCACTGCATTCAATCCTGCATCCAGCTTTTTCAAAGCAGTCTGCTGCTTAGTCAGTTGACTCTGTGCCTCAGATAATTGCAATTGAAGGCGTCCACTGCGCTGCCTGAATTTATCCTCGAGCATAGTCTTAGCCTCAGCCTTGTTTTTTCGATTCTTTCTTACGGCAGGTTCTTGGTCAAAAAGTTCTATCTTTTCATTCCTGTAAACCGCCACCACATCACGATTCTTTCTGATATATGTCAACTCAGCATCCAGTTCTGCTATGCGCTTGTTGTAAGCATCCAAAGTCTGGGTATCCATACCCTTACCATGCAGTTCATCGCGCTGGGCTTTCAGGAGTTCCTGCTTGCGAGCATCCACCTGGTTCTGCTTCTCTTCTATCTGCGCCTGAATATCGTTGGCAAAGACTTCAAAAGTCTGTGTTTCCTGCTTAACCTGTCTGTTGTATTCCGCTTGGAGAGCTTTTAGCTTGCGCTGCAAATCCGTCTCCAGTTGGTGTTTATTCTCTTCCTTCTTCACCTTATCGGCAACCAGTGCATTCTGCTTATCTTCCAATTCAGCCAGCTGTTGGCTGCGCCATTTTTCCAAACGTTTTTCCAACTCCAGCGCTTGCATTTTGAGTTTTTTTTCCGTCTGAGGCAGCAGTTGC
This sequence comes from Prevotella sp. LCP21S3_D2, assembly GCF_052118345.1. Taxonomy (NCBI): domain Bacteria; kingdom Pseudomonadati; phylum Bacteroidota; class Bacteroidia; order Bacteroidales; family Prevotellaceae; genus Prevotella; species Prevotella sp. LCP21S3_D2. The sequence continues at coordinate 29,719 of NZ_JBQKHJ010000001.1, forward strand.
ATTTCTGCCTTTTTAGCATGAAGCGATTCATTCAGCTTTCTTATCTGAAGCAGATATTTTCCCTTCAAGGTTTTATGATTCTCCTCATGCTGGTTCAGCAAATCATTCAGCTGCTTGATAATGTCAGCACGAAGCTGTTCCTTTTCAGCGAGTTGCTCCTTCAATTCCTTGGGAGTTCTGAATTTTCGCTCTACGGCAGTCAGATTGATATTTACGCCATAGAGAGAAGCCGCTGATGAAGATGATGACAATGCAGATGAATCAGCAACCAATTGCGGATTCAATACATCATTATATAGTATCGTTTCTTCATCCACCACTTTTCCGATATTCTCCTGCCATCCCTTCCTGTTTTGATCGAGCCATTCAGAAAACGAACCTTTGCTCTTGTCCAGAAGATTCTGAATTTTCCGGATTTCATCCTCCACATCAGTTTTCTGCTTTTTGGGAGCATCGAGCGATGCCTGATATTTCAGTTCAGCTATTTCCAATTCCTTCTCGGCTTCCTGACGCAAGGTTTCAATGCGCAGTTCCACTTCCCTTTTCTCGGTTTCTACCTGAATTTGTCTGGCTGTAAATTCAGCAAACTCCTTTTCGTTCGTCTCCATCTCCTGGGCAAAAGGATTCTCGTGAGCCACCTTCGCCTTCTGTATCTTCAAAGCAGTTTCATCATGCACCAGTTGCGCAATCATCTCATCCACAGACGAAGTTTTTTCCCTGAACACCTCACGGGTTTCCATTTCTGCCTTTCTCAATTCTTGCAACAGCGTTTCCTTCTGGGTCACCAAGGCAGCCTGATGCTCATTGAGCAAAGTGGCCTTGTTGTTTCTGAAGGCACGCAAATCCATATCAAGCTGTTCGAGCAGAGCCCTATACTTATCCACCACATTCTGATAAGATTTCTCCAGTTCCGCCTTCATTGCAACCTGCCGCTTGCGCTCTTCTTCGATGATGGTTTCCTGCTCTACTCGCTGCAAGATATCTTCTATATGAATTTCCTCATAATACTTGCGTTTGGCGGCGGTTGTCTTCAGTTTATCATCAAGCACTCCCAATTCACGAGAGAGTTTATCACGCTCCTTTCCATATTTTTCCTGTTCCTCACTTATCAGGCGATTAACCCGATTACACTCCGCTTCACTTTCTTGAATATCAAGACGATATTGTGGCAGGAGTTCCTGTGCCACACGCTCTGCATAATTGAGTTCCTTACGTCCCTCACTAATCCTTCGCCGATTATTCAGTAAGGTGCGATAAGCATCTATTACCTTATCAGCCATCCTGCGAACCTGCACCTCGCCATTCTTCTCCTTCTTTGTCCAAAGGCTTACGTCCTTATATTCCTGTTCAAACTCCTTGATCTGTTCACGATAAAAGTTGAGATCAATGCAGTTATCCTCATCACTCATCGAGCGGATAATGGTATTCTTGATGAAATCGGCATCCAATTTGGTATTGAGGAAGACATTCTGGATAGTGCGAGGGATATTCTGATACTTGGCACTCTCGACAATGGCATACTTGCGAAAAGGCTGAAGTTCCAGGCGACGATTGTTGCCGAAGATGATGTCACGATACATCTCATAACTGCTTACGAGCGAAGATATATCATGTTTCTTATTACCCACCTGCTCACGTATCTGGTTCCACTCGCCATACACCTGTTTATGCTCATCGATAAACCATTTGCTATCAAACGGGGCATCGATGAAACGGAACATCACTCGTCCCTGATTCTTCAAGGCAAGAACACAATAAGCCCCATTCTCACGCATCACCTCATAGACAATGTATGAATTGGGATTAGGAAAATAAAAGGCATCAAACGATTTCTTCTCCTTCGGGATACCCAAGTGCAACCTATCAGCATTATAGAAAAACAGCAGCGCACGGAGCAAGGTACTCTTGCCCACACCCTGAGTACCGATGAAATGGACATTTCCATCGAGTTTCACCTCAGCGTATGGGATATGGGCACTATTCAGAAAAATGATTTTATTCAGATATCTCATGGCTGTTCCTCCTCTTCTTTTTCTTCAGTATCATCGGTAATAGATATGCAATCTATCAACTCCTCGATATAATGGAATGAAGCCAATACCTTCCAGGTTTTCTCCACTTCATCCTGCTGCTCAACGAATCCCATTCTCTCCAATTCGCTAATCAGTTTTTCCACTATCTCATCATATGATTTTTTCTCGCTGAAGAGTTTTCCTGCCAATTCCTTCAGTTCCATATCGCAATTGATTCTCACCACGATATCTGCCGCAGAGAATACCAAACCTGATCCGAAGGCAGAATTATAAGTCTTCAGAAAGGTGAGATAATCTATCCACTTGCTCACCGCTTCCAACTTGCGCTGCAAATCCACTTTCGTTTCCTTGCGAGTGAAAAAGAAATAACCATCACCCGCTTCCAGATGAAAACCGATACCATTGAAATATTCATCATATTCAGTCTGTTGCTCATCTATGGCATCATAATATCGCTTAATTTTCGTCTGAACACTATTGTTGGAAATAAATCCGCCTCTGCTCAGAATATTAAAGATTTCTTCTGTATAGTTCAATTTATTCATTGTTCTGTCTTCTTTTATCGTAGAAAGAATCGTATTTTTATCTCGGAAGTATCACAGGATATTCCACTCCGTCAGCCTCTGCATAATTGCCTGTAAATTTCAACTTATCCACATATTGCGAAGCTATCTGGCAAAAATACACGAGCTTATCTTCCCGGCTTTGTTTTTTATCATATTGATAATTCAGCACGAAGGCGAAGAGATGGGTACTCGATGCCGAAAAGGCATTATAGATTTCCTGCAGATTCACAGCCTCCAACTTCTGTTTGTTACCTTTAAGATAATCATCTGGGATAGGTTCTGCAAGATGATCCAGCCGTCGTCCCTTTCTCTTTTTTAGCTTTTCAGAAAGAATATTGATACATTGCAAAGCCTCATCGGATGTACGAAGATTATCTATCGACAACTTGATGTAATACTTAGGTTGCGGTTCCATCCAGACAGCATTTCGACCAGCAACGACCTGTCTTACATCCGTGGCTTCCTCCCACCTAAACTGATCTTTCAGATATTTCAGTTTCTTCACCTTTTCGAAGATGCGATTCTGATAATCTATCCTATTGAGGTACTGGATAATCTGGCGTTCTATCTCCAGCAGATTATGATAAGACTCGTTGAGCTGCAGGCGCACATCATTCACCACGTTTTTCATCCGCACATCCATCGCTATGGAGAAGAAGACGGGCTGATCGGTATCTATCACCCGTTCGCTCTCGGTGATGAGCTGAGATATGTTCTTCAACTTCTCGCTCAGTCGCTGGAGTTTCGTTTTCTTGATTTCGTAATTAGGCTCATTCTTATAAGTATTATCCATATTACGCTTCAAATCCAACACATTTCGAACGGTGGCAAGGGCTATGGTCTTCAGGCACCGGCGCACCTCCTTGAGATACTTATATTTTCGGGATTCGTTATTTTCCTTGAGATAATAGTCGATATTCTCATTCAACACAGAGATGTAATCACGCACTGAAGAAACGTTGATTTCCTCGTTTACTTCCAGCACATCCTCGAAGAATTTCTGATACACATCCTCCATCTCAAGGCAGTCGCCCGTATCACGAATCACTCCATTTTCTATCAAATATCGGATACGCTCCTCCTTATATTCGGTCATTTCCAAAGCATAGTCATAACGAAACTGAAGGGAATGTCGCTTGGCAAACATCTCCTTCAGCAAAACCTTTTCCCGGTCAAGAGTTTTTAGCAATTCATCTATAGAATGGAAAGTACCCATTGGCTTGTCATTTAAATAGCTATTTTTTATTTCGGTGCTAAATTACTTATTTTTTATAGAACAGCCAAATTTTCATAGCTCTTTTTACTGCCAAGGGGTCATAAAAGCAAGATTCCTATCACGAATATAAGTATAAAAGACTTAAAATGAGAGAATTTATTTTGGAAATCTAGTTTTTATCCCTAATTTTGCACATCAAAAAAAGAAAAAGTATGAGTATCAAGGAGAATTATCAACAATATGTAAGCCGATATGCTTCTGAGGTGGCAGCCTTGAAGCGTAAGAATACGGGATTTATAACGGGCGAACTGCTGGCTTTTGGCGGCATCATCGCCTTCCTGATCTGCTATTTCGCATTGGATGGAGATACGCAGAACTATCTGTTGGGGGCGGCGCTGTGCCTGATTGCATATCTGGGAATCAGACGACTTGACGACAAAAATAAGGAGAAGATAGAACATCTTTCGGCTTTGCTCAAGGTTTATCAGGATGAAATCAAGGCTTTGGAGGGCGATTTCTCGCCTTTCGAAACGGGCGATTGCTATCAGAATCCGCAGCATCCTTATTCCTTCGACCTCGATGTCTTCGGCAAGAGTTCGCTGTTCAACCGCATCTGCCGAACCATCACATCGGGCGGTTCGGAGGCACTCGCCAGGAATCTTACCCGGGAAACGCCTTTGAATATGGAAGATATCAAAAGAAGAAGGGATTTGCAGAAGGAACTGGCTGGAGAAGGCGAAAACTGGCGAATGGAATTCCTGGCACTTGGCGAAAAGAACAGAAGCCAAACTTCGGATGGCAAAATGGTGAATGGCAAGATGAAGAAGATTGATTCTGCTGCGGTGGTGGATGCGATGCAGAAGGTTTCGAAGATGGAGGTGCCGGCATGGTTTGGATCTCCGATTTCGCTCGTTATCGGATGGATGATGATTATCGGAGTCATCGGTTCCGTGATTTTATCGATATGCGATATGGTTTCGGTGGATTTCACCCTGTGGTGGGTGTTGGTTCAATACATGGTGGTATTCTTCGTCTGCAAGCAGACACTTGACAAGATAGACAGCAATGGCGGCAAGCTTCGCCATCAGCTCATCGCCTATGCTCAGATACTTCAGCTTATCAACAGGCGCAATTTCCATAGCGAATCAGGCAAGGAGATGCAGGATTCCCTAGCAGATGCCCTGCCTTCCTTTGCCCAACTGGAAAAGATATTGAAGGGGTATGACAGAAGAGGCAACAAACTCGCTAATTTCTTCACCGATGCCTTCATGCTGAGCGATTTCTTCCTGGTTCGCAGTTTCCTGAAATGGAAGAATACCTATATGGTGAAGATGGAGGAATGGATGCATATCATCAGCGAGATGGATGCAATGGTTTCGATGGCGGATTTCAGATATAATCATCCGGAGGCTGAAGAGGCGGAATTTGTTTCGGGAAGTCCGGAAGCAGATACTGAAAGCGATGTTTCTGAAAATGCAGGAATCGGAAGTCCGGAAATCGTGTTCGAGGGTAAGAATCTCTATCATCCTTTCCTGGGTGCCAAGGCGGTGAAGAACGATTTCACCATCAAGGACGACAACTATTATATCATCACCGGAGCCAACATGGCGGGAAAGAGTACCTTCCTGCGTTCGCTGGGCGTGAACTATATCCTGGCAATGGCGGGTATGCCGGTGTTTGCGGATCAGCTGAAGATTTCCCGTTTCAGATTGTTCTCGAGCATGAGAACCACCGATGATTTGACGCATGGCATCTCTTACTTTAATGCTGAGCTGATAAGACTGGAGGAGCTGCTGAAGTTCTGCAGGGAAAGTGCAGAGGGAAAGTGCTGCAAGGAAAGTGGAGAAGACAATAAGGAGCCACTCCGAACGCTGATTATTCTGGATGAGATTCTGAAGGGAACGAATTCATTGGATAAGCTGAATGGTTCGAGAAAGTTCCTCGAAGCCATCGCCAAGCAGCCGGTGAGCGGTATCATCGCTACCCACGATTTGGAACTCTCCAAGATGGAGAATGATGCATCAGGGAAATTCCACAACTATTGTTTCGAGATAGATTTGGGCACGGATGTTACCTATACTTATAAGATACAGAAGGGCGTAGCAAGAAACCAGAATGCCACCTTCTTACTGAATAAGATTCTGGAGAAATATTAGAATAAAAAGAGAAGAGGGTGTGTCATAAAGCCTGCCCTCTGCTGTTTTTAGGCACGGATTACACGGATTACACGGATTTTTCATGAGGCTATAATCGTATTATTTACATTAGCGGCATAAATCCGTGTAATCCGTGCCTTATCTATACCCTAGGCAAGATACTTATGACACACCCTCTTTCCTTTTAAATAATACATGATAGCTCTACACTATCCAGTTATAACTCAACGCTATCCAGGCGGAATTTCAGCAAGCCGGCTGGCACCTTTACCATTACCTCATCACCTGCCTTCTTACCCAGAAGGGCCTTGGCGATAGGCGACTTGATAGAGATTTTTCCACTATGCAAATCAGCCTCGTGAGGATTTACGATAACATAACTCATGCTGCACTTGTTGGCGAGATTGGTAATCTTAATCTTGCTCAGCAAGCCAACGGTATCACTCTTCAACCGAGACTTGTCAATGACACGGGCATTCTCCAAAACCTTCTGTTTGAAGCTGATACGGCTCAACAGTTTGCCCTGCTCACGTTTGGCAGCATGATACTCGAAATTCTCGCTGAGGTCACCCTTATCACGAGCCTCAGCAATCGCATCACGAACGGCTGGCAACTCTACGTTAACCATGTGTTGAAGTTCGGCCACGAGCTCATCGTAGCCTTCTTGAGACATATATTCCATTTTTCCTTGTTTTCTAGTTTCTTTTTGTTCTTGATGAATGATGATTTTTAATTTCGGGGTGCAAAGTTACTAGTAAATCACGAAATCACCAAACTTTTTTAGTGAAAAAGTGATGAAACTAAAGATTAGAAAAAAACAGAGGCATCCTAAATCATTATTTTTGGGTATTGCAGAATTCCATAAATCTTCTTACCTTTGCACTCCAATTATAGAATTACAAAAATGAGAGATAAAAAGAAGAAACATTTTACTTGGAAGAAATACCATCGTTGGTTCGGACTTGTACTGTCAGTATTCATGTTGGTATTCTGCGTATCAGGCATTATTCTGAATCATCGCCAGCTTTTCGCCGGTTGTGAGGTAAGCAGAAGTCTAATGCCATCGGCTTATCATATCAAGAATTTCAACAACGGCATCATCAAGGGTTCTATCAAGACATCTGATGATTCCATTCTGGCGTATGGTTATGGTGGCGTATGGCTTACCGATGCAGAGATGAAAACCTGGAAAGACTTTAATAAGGGATTACCCAAGAACGTGGATGGCAGGAATATCCGCAACATGGTACAGACGAAAAACGGAGAAATCTGGTGTGCAGCCATGATGGATGTATATCGCTTTGATGGAAAAGAATGGAAGATGTTTCCGCTCGCAGATAATGAAGAGCGAATCGCTGACATTACATTGACCAAAGACAGCACAAGCATCATCGCCATAACCCGTTCTGCCGTTTATGAAATATCTGGTAAGAAGACGGATGCAACCAACGAAAAGAGGGATGCGATCAGCAAAAAGACGAATATTACCCGCAAAATCATCGGTCAACCGGAAGGTTTTGTTCCGGAAGTTACCCTTTTCAAGACCGTTTGGAACCTGCATAGCGGTGCTTTCTTCGGATTAGCCGGAAGATTGGTGGTGGATGCCATCGCCATCGTACTTATCATCCTTTCGATAACGGGCATCATCCTTTTCATTCTTCCTTACCGTATCCGCCGACAGAAGAGATTACAGGCAAGAGAAAAGATGCAGAAGCTTGGCAAACAGATGGTTTTCCATGCCAAATGGCATAATAAAGTAGGATACACGACTATCATCCTTACGCTTTGGCTGTCAATAACAGGTATGTGTCTCCGTCCACCATTGATGATACCTCTGGCGATGAACAAAACCACAGAAAAGGTGAAGGATGGAAATGTCTGGCACGATAAACTTCGCGCTATCCGATGGGATGCAGCAGAAGACAACTGGCTTGTTTCTACCTCAGAAGGATTTCTGAGAGTGGATGAGCATTTCCAGCATAAACCTATCTTATTAAATAAGGAGAAGGCACCAAAGGTAAGTCCGATGGGAGTAAATGTTTTCGAGAGTGACGGCAAGGGTGGCTGGCTGATAGGATCATTCAGCGGCATGTTCCGTTGGAATCCGGAAAAGAATCTGATAGTAGATTATTTTACGGGGAAAGCAAACCAAGGAAAATCGATGATTCCGATTTCCAGTTCTTTGGTCAGCGGTTATTCCAAGGACTTCTTTGGAGGAAAAGAAGTGATTTTCGATTATAGCAAAGGGGCGAGCTTAGGTGAAACAGCATCTACCCCAGAGTTGCTTTCTGCCACCCCCATGTCGCTTTGGAATGTGGCTTTAGAACTCCATGTGGGTAGATGCTATTCTCCATTCTTAGGGCCTCTTTCCGACCTTTTCGTCTTCATCTCCGGCTTGCTGATTACGCTGGTTTTGCTTTCCGGCTATATCTTATTAAAAAGGAGGAAGAAGAAAGGGCAAAAGCATTTATAATTCATTGGTATATAAAGCTTTTGCCCTTACTGGGCGACATTCTTGCTTATGCGTAACCCAGGGCGCTGCCCTGGGCTAGGAGCTTCTGCCCTTTACCTTTCCTTTCGGCCGGTGACCGTTGGTTCAGGGCGTGTAGGGCTAACTTACAAAAGCTCAGGGTGTGTAGAGTTTTAATAATACCTTTTATTCTCCCCAAACTTCCTCAGAAATCTCTCTAACCAGATCTATTTTTGCCCATTGCTCAGCATCGGTCAGTTTATTGCCAATCTCACAAGAGGCAAAACCGCATTGAGGACTGAGGCTTAAGCGATTGAGAGAAATATACTTGGCAGCTTCGTGGATTCTGGCGATGACCGTAGCCTTATCCTCCAACACAGGAGATTTAGAGGTTACCAAACCCAGAACCACCTTCTTGCCATCTGCCACATATTTCAATGGTTCGAAACCGCCCGAACGCTCATCGTCATACTCCAGATAGAAGGTATCTACATCTTCATGAGCGAAGAGATAAGGAGCCACGGCATCATAGGCACCCTTGGTGGCATAGCAGGAATGATAATTGCCACGGCATACGTGGGTGTTGATAGTCAATCCTTCCGGTTTGCCCTCGATGGCAAGGTTGTTCACCTTCAGATATTGCAGGGCTTCCTGTTCAAGGGTGAAGCCGTTGCTAACCTTTGCTTTCCAGTAATCGCTATCCACAATCATTCCCCAGGTGCAATCATCCAGCTGGATGGTGCGGCAACCGGCTGCATAGATTTCCTGGAAGAAGGTGCGATAAGCCTGGGCAATATCCTCAATCAGCTGGGTGGTATTAGGATAGAACTTGCGGGTATTCTCGGCATTCTTGCCACGAAACAGTTCCGCAAGAAACTGTGCAGGAGCCGGAACCGTCTGCTTTGCCTCGAAGATATACTCACCCTCGGCATCCAACTCCTCAAACTGCTTCACAAACAGAAAATCCTTGATAAAAGGATGATTCTCGCCGGTAATCTTGCCGGTCAGCTGAATAGACCCCTTGGTTGTCTCCTCGCCATGAAACTGATAGCCATGCTCCAGTTCGATATGTTCCACACCATTGAATCCCCACATAAAGTCGAGATGCCAATAGCTGCGGCGGAACTCGCCATCGGTGATATAAGGCAGATGATGCGCCTTCTGCTGCTTGACGACCTCTGTTATCAGACGGTCTTCGATGCTGCGAAGGTCGGTGGCAGAAATCTTGCCATCAGCAAACTTGGCTCTTGCTTCCTTCAACTCTGCAGGGCGCAAATAGCTGCCCACTGCCTCAAAATGTATATTTCTTGCGTTGCTCATTATTTTATCTCCTATATTTTTTAATGATGAATGACTCTTAATTTGCCATTATGAACGATTCTTAATTAGTCATTATCGGATGATGAACGGCTCTTTGCATCCGGAATTGCGAGTGCAAAGGTAAGAAGAAGAATTTTATCTGCCAAATATTCTCCGTAATTCAGAAAAATATACTATCTTTGCAGCGAATTAAGTAAATCAGCAGAATATTATTCTGCAAAAATGAATAAAATCAGTAATAAAGAAACAATGGCTACAGAAGAAAATCTCGACGAAATCGACATTAAAATACTGAAGTTATTGCAGCAGAACTCCCGACTCACCGTCAAGGAACTTGCCGCAAGAGTACACCTCTCCCCTTCTCCCACCTTCGAACGACAGAAGCGATTGGAGCGTGAGGGATACATCCAGCGATATGGAGCGATAGTAGATCATCACAAGATGGGACACAACGTGATTGTGCTCTGTAATATCCGATTGAAACAACACACCCATGATTTGATTCAGCAATTCATGGATACCGTGCAAACCATCGACCAGATTACGGAATGCTACAACACCACCGGTGATTACGATTTCCAGATCAAGGTGTATGCCCGCGACATGAAAGCCTATCAGGACTTCATGCTCAACACCCTGGGAAATATCGACTGCATCGGAAGTCTCCATAGCATCATCGTGATTGGAGAAATCAAGGATTCGCATTATATTCCCGTAGCAAAATAAGGAGAAACGTTATGACTGCAAAAAGGATTTTAATAATATGCCTGTTTATTTCCATGCTTTTCTGCCTTCCATCCAAGGCACAGAAACCAGGAGATATCGTCAGCGAACAAACCATCAGAAAACTGGGAGAGAAGCATTTCTTCTCCATTTCCCCTATTCCTGATGAAATTTTCTACCTGATGCAAGGGAAGACATACAAGAAGAACTGTACCATGGCAAGAAGTGAACTGAGATACCTGCGATGCCTCCACGTGGATAAAGACGGCAGGAAGATAGTGGGCGAAATGGTGGTGAACAAGGCGATAGCGACAGATGTGCTCGCTATTCTCAAAAGACTCTACGAGGCTCAATATCCGATAGAGCGGATGAGACTCATCGACTATTGGGATGCAGACGACGAAAGGGCGATGAGAGCCAACAACTCCTCCAGTTTCAACTTCCGTTTCATCTCGCATACCCATACCGTATCGAAGCATGGAAAAGGACTTGCCATCGACATCAACACTCTCTATAACCCCTACCACAAACGACTGAAAAACGGCAAGGATGTGGTGGAGCCAGCCACTGGCCGTCCCTATCTGGACCGCAGCAAGCATCATGTTTATATGATCAAGAAAGGCGACCTCTGCTACCGCCTCTTCAAGGCGAAAGGATTCCGATGGGGAGGTGATTGGAAACATAGCAAGGATTACCAGCACTTCGAGAAATAAGAATTCCCAATAAGATTTTGAGAAAAGACATAAAGAAGATACTAAAAAGAAGACATAAAAAAGGCTATGCCCACGTTGTATCCCCTAAATAACAACTATTGGCATAGCCTTTAATTATCCTTCATTATCTTTTTTATTTTTATAATGAAATACAATTCAATCTTTTCTAACCTAATATAGAGAATTTTTTAGTTATACCAAATTGAATTATAATCTCTACGTTCATCTTCCTCATTATAGAGGTTTTCGTACTCAAGGTTTTTTGCCTCAAAGGCTTCACGTGTTTGTTTCATAATAATACCTCCTATCTTCTTATTTATAAACTCATTATAGTTTTCATTAGCAAAAATAGTAAAAAAACAAATAGGTCATGTCAATATTTCAGAAAACTTTTGTAATTTTGCACAGTGGGAGCAAAAAGTGCAAAACTCTCGCTCCATCATACCATATTTTACATCTTTAAAAAGAAGCGTCATGAAGATATTGCCTGTCTTACGGATTCATAAAATCAAGTGGCGACATTGGTTACTTTTAGCATTGTTCCTCCTCGTCACCCTTACCAAGATGATTCCTCTTTGGGGATTCCTCTATACCACTCGCATCTATCCGGTTATCGGAAAGCTACTCTCTCCCGTTTCCGGAATCTTTCCTTTTGCTGTAGGCGATATTTTCATCGCTCTCAGTATCGCATGGGTTATTCTCTATCCGATATACGAGATAGGATGGAGAAAGAAAAAGGGTGTTTTCGGAAAAGTGATAGAGTATCTGCTTTGGGTATACGTATGGTTTTATATGGCTTGGGGATTGAACTATTCTCAGCCGAACATCTATAATAGAATAGGTATGAAGCCCGTAGAAGTAAGCGAAACCAAATTCAAGGCATTTGCCTACCAATATGCTGATACGCTCAACCGGTTAAGTGAAGAACGAAGAGTGAAGAGTGAAAAAATCAATAGTATTGTGGATAATGATTTGAAGAATCGGGTGAAAGATGCGATACTGACAGAATATAATAAAATAGGATATCAGGAAGGTATCAACCCACCTTTTAACCAGAACCCGCATGTGAAGACGATGGTATTCACCCCACTCAGTTCTATGGCAGGCGTCACCGGAAGCATGGGTCCTTTCTTCTGCGAATTTACGCTGAACGGAGATATTCGCTCTCATGACTATCCAGCCACATACGCTCACGAATTTGCCCATTTCCTGGGAGTGGCAAACGAAGGAGAGGCGAATTTCTACAGTTATATCGTATGCACCGCATCAGAAGATAAAGCGGTGAGATTCAGCGGATACTACCACATTTTCTTCCATGTATTAAATAATGTATTCAATATTCTTGGTGAAAAGGAGGGCGAAAAATTCCTAAAGCACATCCGACCGGAGATTATCCAATTGGCAAGAAGCGACCGCCAGTATTGGATCAGCAAGCGATGCAAGGCGTTGGATTCCGCTCAGGATTTCATCTTCGACCTCTACCTCAAGGGCAATCATGTGACAGAAGGCAGAAAGAGCTATTCGGGGGTCATCGGATTGATTCTTGCCTGGGAAGAAAAGAAAGCAATTCTGAATTATCAACAAGATAAAAAATAGGAAAAAGACGGTTGATGCATATTCCTGCACCAACCGCCATTCGCATATACCTGAATAGAAAGTAATTTCTTTTAAAAATTTCTTCTAGGTCTTGGCTTGCCGTCCTTTCCCATTCCTTTGCGAAGACCTTTCTGAGCAAAGCGTTTCATCATCTGGCGCTCTATCTCATAAACCCGCTGAATCTGCTGCTGGGTCAGGAACTGGGAATACTTCTTGTAATACTTCTGACGGATGTTGAGAATCTTCTCGCTCATCTCGAAGCGCTGTTTAATCTCCTGTTCTGTCTGAGCATCTGTCTTTACTTCGCCTTTCTTATGATGAAGGCGAGGTCCTAAAGCCCAAACTTCTTTCTGACACTCGGCATAGGTGTCAATAAACTTAGAACTGGTCTTGTCATCAAGCCCCAAATCGTGAGCAATATATCGTGCCTGCTTTTCAGCCAACTGTTCACGAGAAAGGCGCTGCTTCTGATTAGGCGCCTGTGCACATACATTTGTTGTAACAGTCATCATAGCGATGACCATCATCAAAATACCTAAAATCTTTTTCATAATTCACCTTTTTATATATTATAGAATCTATTTATTATATATTACTGAGTCCGTTTATTCATCAAGAAAGACATCCTCCTGATAAACATTGAGCAAATAAGCCTGATCAGCAGAAGATAACTGAGCGAAAGCCTGATCAACCGCCTGCATCTCATTATCTGCCTGAGATGGCAGAGAAGAATGAGGCGCCATGAAATCGATGTTGAGTACCAGGAGTACTGCCACCGATGCTGCCACAGCCATTGCAGCCGTCCATATCACCTTCATCAGAGGTCGCTTCTTCGGCTGTCTCCTGACAGGTACTTGTTTGTCATCCTTCACCTGTTCCAGGATATTGGCTTCCATCTCCTTGAAGAATCCTTCTGGCGTTGAGTAAGGCATCCGCTTACCCACCTGGTCGAAGTCAAACTTCCCGGTTTTGTTGAAATCAAAATTTGTATCCATATTCTTTTCCATTTTGAATAACCATTTAAAAACTCACAGAACTCTCACTTAATCGTTCGAATTCATGTACTTGATAATTTTCTCCTTGGCAACATGATAGCTTGCCTTGATACTGGTTGGCGTGGAATCCGCAACCTTCGCTATTTCGTCGAACCCGAGTTCATCGTAATATCTCATATTGAATGCCAGCTGCTGCTTAGGCGGAAGCGAGAGAATCGCTTTCTGCAGTTTTACTGCCACCTTATCATCGAAGTCGATATAATTATCGGCTGGGATGAGACTGACGCCCGTTGAATCTGATTCCAGAGAAACTTCTTTCTGTTTCCGTTTGCTGATGAGCCGCAAAGCTTCGTTGGTAGCGATGCGGTAAATCCAACTTCTCAGTGAGCAGTCGCCCCGATATTGATTGAACGAGCGATAGATTCTCACAAAAGTTTCCTGCAATGCATCCTGTGCATCATCATGCGAAACCACCAATCGGCGTATGTGCCAGTAAACCGGTTCCTGATACTTCATCATCAGTATTCTGAATCCGTTCTCCGGGCATTTCTTCAGCGTATCCACTATGCCTTTGTCATTTACACTCATATTCGTTTATTTTCATGAACGTTACGATTATATGACCTGCAGAAAAGGGAAAAGTAAAAAGCGGGATGTATTTTTTCGATACCAGCTTAATTTTTACTTCTCTTTTCTCTTTTAATATCATAGAGAAGAGAAAAAAGGGAGCTATTCTTCCTGTTTCTCAAAGAAAAAGTATATATTTGCAAACGGATTGCGGATATCAAAAAGATATATCGATATGAAGAAAGAAAAGAATTTTTCAGAAACTGATGTTCAGAAGAAGACATTGGAAAGCTTATCGGATGATGAGATTCTGCAGGGCTTCAAGGATGCCGATGCGAGAATCGTAAGGGAGTATTACTACGGATACTGCCGGGTGGCTTATTGCATCTACGATAAGCGATATGACCTGCAGCACAAGCCGGGCATGGACTTCTTCTCGCTGGCCCACGAATATTATCTCTATCTCTGCGAACACGACTTCAAGCCTTTGGAAGACCGGAAGCCGAGCATGTCGCTCAAAACCTGGATGGTGAATGGTTTCCGCTTCCTGCTGCTGGATAAACTGAAGGAAGTGGTAAAGGAGCATCGCTTCGAGAGTTTCGAAGCAAGGCAGGAAAGCCGCAAGATGCAGTTTGACGTGACCGACAACCAGTTTGAGCACGATCTTTATCAGACGATAGAGGACATCGGCAATTTCTATTATGGCAGAGACAGCAAGAACAGCATCATTCTGAAGATGCTCTATATAGAGGGATTCAGGGGCAAGGACGTAGCCGCACAGTTGGGCATTTCCCATTCAGCCGTCACCCAGCGTTGCCAGAAGATGATGCACGATGTGGTGATTCCTTATTTCAAGAGATACTTCGATGCATCGGAATACGGAAGCTATCTGTCGTTCGGCGACGAAGACGCATGTATCGAAAGTGCTCCGAAGATGTCGATGCCGAGAATGATGTCCGAATGCAAGTGCTGCGAGGAATCGGCAGATAATAGCAATAACATATTTAATAATAAGAATAATATGGAAGATATGAAGAAGGGAAGAATCACTCCTAGCTGGATTGATTCATTGAAGGAGAACGAGATTTTTGTGTTTGGCAGCAATCTGGCTGGCATGCATGGTGGTGGTGCAGCCCGTATAGCCCGATTACATTTCGGTGCCGTCATGGGCAAGGGTGTAGGCTTGCAGGGCCAGAGTTATGCCATCCCTACAATGCAGGGCGGCGTGGAAACCATCCGTCCATACGTGGAGGAATTCATTATCTTTGCCCATCAGCATCCCGATCTTCATTTC
The DNA here is from genome assembly GCF_052118345.1 of Prevotella sp. LCP21S3_D2. Classification (NCBI taxonomy): domain Bacteria; kingdom Pseudomonadati; phylum Bacteroidota; class Bacteroidia; order Bacteroidales; family Prevotellaceae; genus Prevotella; species Prevotella sp. LCP21S3_D2. Next base: position 45,368 of record NZ_JBQKHJ010000001.1, read on the forward strand.
CTAGTAACCCCAATAGGTTGCGGCATCGCCGGCTTCGAAGCCGAAGACATCGCCCCATTGTTCGAGAAGGCAAAGGAGATGAAGAACATCTGCCTGCCTGAGAGTTTCTGGGAGGTGATAGAGTAAAGTTATAGATAATTAGCAGTTTATGTTAGGAGCAATAATAGGAGATATTGCTGGCTCAAAATATGAGTTCAACAATACGTTTGATTATGATTTCGAGATGTTCGGCGAGGGATGCGACTTCACCGATGATACCATCTGTACGGTAACGGTAGCCGATGCGATACTGAACGGACGAAGCTATCAGGAAAGCCTGCTGGATTGGTGCCGCCGCTATCCTTCTCCAAAAGGAGCGTATGGCGGAAGATTTGCGGGGTGGATTCATTCTCTTGATCCGCAGCCATATAATAGTTTTGGCAATGGTTCGGCAATGCGAGTATCACCGGTAGCTTGGCTATTCGATGACCTGTCGCAGGTTTTGGAAGAGGCAGAGAAAACGGCTCTTCCTACCCATAACCATCCCGAAGGAATCAAGGGAGCCAAAGCCGTGGCTCATGCCATCTGGCATTTCCGCAAGAGCAGATTCTCAGAAGAATCTAAGGAGTGTAAAGATAAGAATTCTAAAGAATCTGATGATAAGGCAATGAAAGCCTTCAAGGATATCGCCCGCAGCTATTACGAGGATTTCGATACCCGAGATTATCCAAAAGGCAAGTTCGATGAAACCTGCATGGATGCCGTACCATTATCTTTCTATCTCCTCTCGCAAGCCTCATCCTTCGAAGATGCTATCCGCCTAGCCATATCTCATGGCGGCGATAGCGATACCATCGGAGCCATCGTTGGCTCCATCGCCGAAGCACGATTCGGTATTCCACAAGAGATTAAGAACAGAGCTATGGAATATCTGCCGGATGAGATGCAAGATGTATTGAAACAATTTGCAGGGAAATGCGAAATAAAGCCCAAATAATTTGGTGTTATCGAAGAAAAGTCTTAACTTTGCCCCATACATATTAAAAAAGTAAGATTATGCAAGAATATCAATTGGATTTCGTAACCTATTGCGTTGGCAACTTAGCCGACCGATTGAACATGAGTGCCAGTAAGGTATATAAGATGTTACGGTCAACAGATATCTTAAATGGCTATATGATACCCTGCTATGATGTACTCCATACTTTCGGCAAGGAGTATATCATGGACGATTTGATTAACTTGTTAAAGAAACGGGGAGCATTGAAATAAGTCAGATGAAATAATATAAGGAGGACTCTTTATGGAAGCAAACAAGACTATACTTCAAATGAAATATGCTCGCATAGTATCTATCTTTGCAGAGCAAACAGGCATTACATTGGAAGATGCCCTAGATTTCTTTTATACTTCTTCTATTTATCAGATGATGAATGAAGGCATTGCAGACATGCATTGCAGAAGCGATGGATATTTGGCAGAATTAATCAAAGAAGAGTGGAAAAAGAAAGACAAGACAGCATCGTTCAATATCTGCTCCGACAATTTCAGCAATTCTACAGAAAGGATCACAAACGTTCTTAAGCCTAAAAATATTTAGCCTTAAGGGAAAATAATCACCATCAACTTTTCACGGAAATTCCTTTCAAACTCCAAGGCTTCGCAGGAATAGGCAGAGGATTCACATGTCACACAAAAAATGTAACATGCAAAATAATGCCACAAAAATTTGGTGTTATCGAAGAAAAACCGTATTTTTGTGGCAATTAAAACAAGCAGATATGACGAATCATGATTTTTGGATGTCCATCAGCGACATAATCAATGAAGGATTTACATCTGAAGGTCTAGCAAAATTAGATGATTATGCAGAACAATTCAGTACTGGAAAGATCTTATATAAACGATTTTCACCGTCAGAACAGTATGGGTGCCGTGAAGGAGGTAGAATCCATGTTATTGCATCCTTACTCGCGGGAGCAGAAGTTGGCACAGATCAACTCTCTGCGCCAGAAGGCAGTTTCAAAAGAGAGCAGCAACTCGGAAAGATCCAAGAGAAGAGAATAGAAGATTGGGCGAAAGCTGCTGGATTTTGGATAAGCAACACAGATGAAACTTATAAACAAACTTTGGGCGAGAGAATTGCTCAAGGGGGAGAAGCCATTGTGTTTGACAATGGCAATAAAGTTCTAAAAACCATTGGATTAGATTATTTCATTCTGCCTATTTTTGCCTTAGATAGAATCTCTTTACACAATGCTTATTTTGAAGAAACGGAAATGAATGTATTGGGATTTGGCAGAAATACCAACAATGATTTTATGGTGATAGTAGAACAACCTTTTATTCACGGCAAGATGATGGCAGATTCAGAGATTGCAACTTTCGTGGAACAAATGGGTTTTAAATCTATCAATCCTAAAAATTGGACCTTTGCAAATAAGGATATTTATCTTAGCGACATGCATGATGAGAATGTTCTTCTTTCTCCTAATGGGCATATTTGTGTAATAGATTGCGATATACGTATTAATATCCCAGAACTCAGGACAGGAGGAACTCGTATTTTAACCAACGAAGTAGAAATTCAATAAGCCTAATTATGAGGGCTTAAATTACGTCATGCCTGATTAAGAACTTACTTGAGAGTAGGCAGAACGTCTTGGAAACTGCATCGGGATGTAGTAGACTGTACGTCGGGACGTATCCATTATTACGCCGGGACGTATCAGATGCTACGTCGGGACGTAATTTCTTCTACGTCGTCAGTCAAAATTGCAAAAAAGCGATTGAAAACGCCCAGCATTGAACCGGGGAAAAGTTTTTTTGTTCAATGCTTTCTTATTTTTAGTCCCAAAATTCCTCTAAAACACCTATATTTCGCTGATTTTATGGCAATATATGGCAGATTATGGCAATTCTTGAAAAAAACAATTATAATACAGCAGATAGAAAAACACTAATCCTTTTCAATATTCCATCTGTTGCAAAAACAAAAAGGGTGCGCCATTGCCTTATAACACACCCCTCATATTATAATTTAGTTTACTCGCTTGCAGGTAATTCTCTGCTTATACTGAGGTCCATCCTTTATTTCTCCTCAAAGTAACTGCCTGCTTCCATCTTGCAATCCATCGCACGGCACTTGTTGTAGCGCTCTCGGGCTCTGTTTTCTCTGGCAAACATCGCCTTGGTGCCAGCCTCATCTTCTGAGAACTGCAAGTGGTTGTCGATGCCCATACCATGAGCAATATTCTCCACATCAAGATCATCGGTGCCGATGAAGGTAAAGGTCCAGTTCTGCTTCTTCAGCTTCTCTATGAGGTTCTTGATCATCTTCAGATCATACTCCTCGCTGCAGTTCTCCTCACCATCCGTAATGATGGTTACCAATACGCTGTCATCCTCGGTGGTCAGGGCGTTGATCTTGGCGATGCCCATGCCGATGGCATCATAAAGAGGGGTGCCGCCACATGGGTTGTAATCCCTTGATTTCAAAGGCTTAGTATGATGAGCAGACACATTATCATAAAACAGATTCTTGTGGGTGCTGTCGAAGGTGATGAGCGTAACCCGCTGCTCCATGTCCTTATGCGTCTTCTGCATTTTCTGAATCGTGGTCAGGGTCTCGTTGATACCCACCAGTGCCTGGCGCTCGATAATACTCATGCTGCCACTCTCATCCACTACCAAAAGATTGAATACTCGTTTCATAACTTGTTTCTCCTATTAATATTAATTGTTCAACATAATCTTATCTGTAAGAAGAGGAATCTTCCCTGCTTCTATTTATCCCTTTAAAGAAAGATTAGAGGGAAAAATTAAGAAAAGGTACATAAAAAATTTGCTTGTATCGTTATTTTTTGTAATTTTGCAGAAAATAAGAAACAAGAGTATGGGCAATATGAAATATCCGATAGGCATACAGAGCTTTGAGAAAATCATCACAGAAGGATATCTTTATATAGATAAGACTCAGATGATTTATGATATGGTAGAAAATGGCAAGATTTACTTTCTGAGTCGTCCCAGACGATTTGGAAAGTCACTTCTCGTTTCTACACTGGAATGCTATTTCCAAGGAAGAAAAGAACTGTTCAAGGGCCTAGCCATTGATCATCTGGAAACCGACTGGAAACAATATGCGGTATTCCACCTTGATTTCAACGGCAAGGATTTCACACAAGCAGGTCAGCTGGAGAAGACGCTGATTGATTTCGTTGAATCGCAGGAAGCCATCTACGGCAAAGCCCCCTTTGCTTCCACCCTCGGCGACAGATTCATTGGCGTACTGAGAAATGCCCACGAAAAAACAGGACTTCGCGCCGTTGTCCTTATTGATGAATACGACAAGCCTCTGCTAGACGTATTGGATTCTACACTGAAAACAACCGATGCAGATGGCAACGAGCGGCTGTTGGAAGATAGGCATCGGGAAATTCTGAAAGGCTTCTACAGTGTATTCAAGGCTGCCGACAAAGACTTGCATTTCGTTCTGCTTACGGGAGTTACCAAGTTTTCGCAAGTAAGCGTATTCAGCGGTTTCAACCAACCCGAAGACATCAGCCTTTCTGCCCACTTCGATACGCTTCTCGGCATCACTGAAGACGAGTTGCAATCAACCTTTGCGCAGCAAATCACAGAAATGGCCGAGGAATATGATGTTTCAAAGGAAGATATGCTGATAAAACTGAAACGCCAGTTTGATGGTTACCATTTCAGCCGCAGGATGCGAGGCGTATATAATCCTTTCAGTATCTTGCGCGCCTTCAAGGAAATGCTCATCGATGACTATTGGTTCAAAACGGGTTCGCCCACCTATCTGGTTCGCCTGCTAGCTCATAGCGATGAAAACATCAACGAACTGGTGGGGAAATATTATCCCACCAAGGATTTCGACGATTACAAGGCCACCGTAGAGCGTCCTTTGCCAATGATATATCAAAACGGATATCTGACTATCAAGGGATGGTCAAGGAATACCAATTCCTATCTGTTGGATTTTCCGAACGATGAAGTAAGAAGGGGATTCATCAGTTTGCTGGCTGCAGATTATCTGAAGCCAAAGGTTTCACCAGATTCCTGGGTTCTACAGGTAATCGAAGCATTGGGAAAGGGAGAATGCAAAAAGCTGCATCAGCTGATGGTTTCTTTCTTTGCCAGCATCCCTTATTCCCAACGAAGAAAAGATGATGAACGTGAGAAGGAGCGTTATTTCCAATATACATTCTATCTGGTATTGAGGATGATCAGCTCCTATACCATCTTCATTGAAAAAGAACAGAGCGAAGGAAGAGTAGATTGCATCATAGAAACTCCTCTATACATTTATATATTTGAGTTTAAGAGGGATGGAAGCGCAAGAGAAGCACTCCAGCAAATCGAAGATATGGGATATGCTCGGGAATATTTATCAGATAAGAGAAAGATATTCAAGATAGGATGCAGTTTCTCATCAAAAACAGGAACAATAGATGATTGGGGAGAGAACTGAATCTCTCTCCGATTGCATTTTATAAATCACCTATTTATTATATAAGGAGATAAGGAGATGAAAGAAGTATTGATAGTAAGCATTGGCAGCTTCTTCGGAGGCGGCATGAGATATTGGGTATCGAAGATGGTGCAATCCTGCACGGTGATTGCCTTTCCGTTCGGAACCATGGCGGTGAATGTGGCAGGATGCCTCATCATCGGGTTTCTCTCAGGATTGAACTGGAGGGAAGGGGGATGGATGTCGCCATCTGCCAAACTGCTGCTCACCACGGGGTTCTGCGGAGGATTCACTACCTTCTCTACCTTTATGAACGAGGGAGCAGGACTGATGAAAGAAGAGAATTATGTCTATATGATGCTCTATCTCTTCGGAAGCCTGGCGCTGGGACTTATCGCCGTTCTCGCCGGACATTATCTGGCGAAGATTATCGCATAAAAGACTTCGGAGAGCAGAAAGAAGAAGAGCCCGGATTGCCGAGAAAGAAGACCGGAGAATAAAAAGAAGAAGAGCCTCGGATTATCACATAAAATACAGAAGATAGTATTCCATCAAATGAAGAAATGATGAAAATACTATCTTTTTTATTATTTTATATTTTCAAAATGCCTTAATTACGAAATTTATTCGTAAATTTGCAGAAATAATCTGCACTCGACAATTTGAAAGCAAGCTTTCATCATGCTCGTTTGCTTAATTTTTGCACCAATGAATACATTAGATACAAACAATATAAAATGGAGCGAGAATGTAATCATAGCTGACGCCGATTATATCGACCGAGTGGCTTTCGACCTGATAGTCAACTTCGAACGAATGATTAACCGTCGCATCCAACCAGCCGATATGGCACAATGGGCAGTATGCATTGCCCTTGATGGAGGTCTGAGAGAGGGCGAGCACGAGACACAGGTTGTGCTTATCCACGACAAGCAGTCGATGGCGATGAAGAACTTCCGCCCTTCCAACTATGAGAAGGATCTGAACGCTCAGGCTTTCAAGGATGATAAGCTCGGAGAATTCATCATCTCTTCTTATCCTACAGAGGAGAAGATGGTAGGCAAGGATGACTTCCTCGTAGATGTGGCACGCACCGTATGCAACGCCAAGGAAGTGAAGCGAGTGATGGTAATCCCAAATTCTGAGGATGGAGATGCTTACGACCGACTCCGCGAGATACTCCGTAAGGTAGATGACGATGACAGGCGCATCACCCTCTTTGCCATGCAGCCCATGCCAGGCGGCAACTTCAGACAGGAGATTCTCGGTTATTCGCTCATGAATGCCCTGGGAATTTCGGCAAATGAGATAAAGTAAACATTAAACACTTAACATTAAAGATAAAAAATGAGTAGAGTACTTATGATTGGCGCAGGTGGCGTGGCTACCGTAGCTGCCTTCAAGATCGTCCAGAACCAGGACGTTTTCACCGAGTTTATGATTGCTAGCCGTCGCAAGGAAAAGTGCGATAAGCTAGTTAAGGATATCCACGCAAAAGGCTACAAGATGGATATTCAGACAGCTGAGGTGGATGCCGACGACGTTGAGCAGTTGAAGGCTCTCTTCAATAGCTACAAGCCTGAACTTGTCATCAACCTCGCTTTGCCTTATCAGGATCTTACTATCATGGATGCCTGTCTGGCTTGCGGTTGCAACTATATGGATACCGCTAACTATGAGCCTAAGGACGAGGCTCACTTCGAGTACTCATGGCAGTGGGCATACAAGGATAAGTTCGAGCAGGCAGGTCTCTGCGCTATCCTCGGCTGCGGTTTCGACCCAGGTGTTTCCGGCATCTTCACCGCATACGCTGCCAAGCATCACTTCGATGAGATTGAGGTGCTCGACATCGTGGATTGCAATGCCGGTAACCATCACAAGGCTTTCGCAACCAACTTCAACCCTGAAATCAATATCCGCGAGATTACCCAGAAGGGACTCTGGTATAAGGATGGCGAATGGATTGAAACCGACCCACTCTCTATCCACAAGCCTCTCACCTACCCTAACATCGGCCCTCGCGAGAGCTATCTGATGCACCACGAAGAGTTGGAGAGCCTGGTAAAGAACTACCCTACCATCAAGGAGGCACGCTTCTGGATGACCTTCGGTCAGCAGTATCTCACCTACCTCGACTGCATCCAGAACCTCGGCATGAGCCGCATCGACGAAATCGAGTACGAGGCTCCATTGGCAGACGGTTCCGGCAAGACAGCCAAGGTGAAGATTGTTCCATTGCAGTTCCTCAAGGCCGTATTGCCTAACCCACAGGATCTCGGCGAGAACTATGATGGCGAAACATCTATCGGTTGCCGCATCCGTGGTAAGAAGGATGGCAAGGAGCGCACCTACTACGTTTATAACAACTGCAAGCACCAGGAAGCTTACAACGAAACCGGTATGCAGGGCGTTAGCTACACCACCGGTGTACCAGCCATGATTGGTGCCATGATGTTCCTCAAGGGCATCTGGAAGAAGCCAGGCGTCTGGAACGTAGAGGAGTTCGACCCAGATCCATTCATGGAACAGTTGAACAAGCAGGGATTACCATGGCACGAAGTGTTTGATGGCGATTTGGAAATTGACTAAACTTTAAACTAAATAAGATATGGCAAAAGAAATGCAAGAGGGAAAATTGAATCCCAATGAAGGCAAGCTGAAAGCCCTTCAGGCAGCCATGGCAAAGATAGAAAAGGACTTCGGTAAGGGCTCTATCATGAAACTCGGCGATGAGCACGTTGAGAATATCGAAGTTATCCCTACAGGTAGTATCGCTCTCGACAATGCACTGGGCGTAGGCGGTTATCCTAAGGGACGTATCATCGAAATTTATGGTCCGGAATCTTCCGGTAAAACAACATTGGCTATCCATGCCATCGCAGAGGCTCAGAAGGCTGGCGGTATCGCTGCTTTCATTGATGCTGAGCACGCTTTCGACCGTTTCTATGCGGCTAAATTGGGCGTTGATGTTGATAACCTGTGGATTTCACAACCAGATAACGGTGAGCAGGCGTTGCAGATTGCCGACCAGCTGATCAGTTCTGCTGCTGTAGACATCGTAGTTGTTGACTCTGTAGCCGCCTTGACTCCTAAGAAGGAAATCGAAGGCGATATGGGTGACAATGTGGTTGGTCTCCAGGCTCGATTGATGAGTCAGGCTCTCCGCAAGCTCACTTCTACCATCAGCAAGACCAACACTACCTGCATCTTCATCAACCAGTTGCGCGAGAAGATTGGTGTTATGTTCGGCAACCCTGAAACAACAACAGGTGGTAACGCTTTGAAATTCTATGCATCTGTTCGCCTGGACATTCGCAAGGCAACAGCTATCAAGGATGGCGATGAGGTAGTAGGTAATCAGGTTCGCGTAAAGGTTGTGAAGAACAAGGTGGCTCCTCCTTTCCGCAAGGCTGAGTTCGACATCATGTTTGGCGAAGGCATCAGCCGTGCCGGTGAGGTATTCGGTCTGGCAGTAGCCAACGACATCATCGAAAAGAGCGGCAGCTGGTATAGCTATGGCGGTTCTAAACTCGGACAGGGTGCCGATGCCTGCAAGGCATTGCTCAAGGATAACCCTGAACTTCTCGATGAACTGGAAGCTAAGGTTCGCGAAGCACTTTCTGCCAAGGAGCAGAAATAAAGTAAGATAAGGTTTTACACCTTATTATATATAGGAGTTTTATCTGAAAAGAAAGATTTCTCAATCATATTACAGGAATCAAGATAGGGAGAATGCGACATTTTATCGCCTCCTATATCTTGATTCCTTTTATTTTGTCAGCATCATCTGACACCTTGTCAGCCACCTTGAACTAAAATTCCCTTGGCACATGCTTTGTTATTAAGGAAAGCGTGAACGCTGAGTTCAGGAGGTTCCCGACAGATGCATATCTTCGGCAGACTTCCCCGAAGGCAGCGATTCATGAGATAAATAACATATTAATAACGAAAAAATAAAAAAAAGATATAATCATGGGAAAAGTAATTGGAATTGACTTGGGTACCACAAACAGTTGTGTTGCCGTTTTCGAAGGTAGCGAACCAGTTGTAATCGCTAACAGTGAAGGTAAGCGTACTACTCCATCAGTAGTAGGTTTCGTTAAGGATGGTGACCGCAAGGTAGGTGATCCTGCTAAGCGTCAGGCCATCACAAACCCTAAGAACACAGTATATTCTATCAAGCGTTTCATGGGTGAGACATACGCTCAGAGCCAGAAAGAGGCTGAGGCAATGCCTTATACAGTAGTAAACGAGGGTGGTTATCCACGTGTTGAAATCGAGGGTCGCAAGTATACTCCACAGGAGATTTCTGCAATGGTTCTCCAGAAGATGAAGAAGACTGCAGAGGATTATCTCGGACAGGAGGTTACAGATGCTGTTATCACAGTTCCTGCTTACTTCTCTGACTCACAGCGTCAGGCTACTAAGGAGGCAGGTCAGATTGCAGGTTTGAACGTTCAGCGTATCGTAAATGAGCCTACAGCCGCAGCTTTGGCTTACGGTGTTGACAAGGCCAACAAGGATATGAAGATTGCCGTATTCGACTTGGGTGGTGGTACATTCGATATCTCTATCCTGGAGTTCGGTGGCGGCGTATTCGAGGTACTGTCTACCAATGGTGATACTCACCTGGGTGGTGATGACTTCGACCAGGTAATCATCAACTGGTTGGCTGATGGCTTCAAGGCTGAGGAAGGCGTAGATCTCCGCAAGGACCCTATGGCTATGCAGCGCTTGAAGGAGGCAGCTGAGAAGGCTAAGATTGAGTTGTCTAGCTCTACATCTACAGAAATCAACTTGCCATACATCACAGCCGTTGACGGTATGCCAAAGCACTTGGTTAAGACTTTGACCCGTGCACAGTTCGAGCAGTTGGCTCACAACCTGATTCAGGCTTGCTTGGTACCTTGCCAGAATGCCGTTCGTGACGCTAAGCTCTCTACATCAGATATCGACGAGGTTATCCTGGTGGGTGGTTCAAGCCGTATCCCAGCCGTTCAGACACTCGTTAAGAACTACTTCGGCAAGGAGCCTTCTAAGGGCGTTAACCCAGATGAGGTTGTTGCAGTAGGTGCAGCTATCCAGGGTGCCATCCTGAACAAGGAAGAGGGTGTTGGTGACATCGTATTGCTCGACGTTACTCCATTGACTCTCGGTATCGAGACCATGGGTGGTGTAATGACCAAGCTCATCGATGCTAACTCTACCATCCCTTGCAAGAAGAGCGAGGTATTCTCTACAGCAGCTGATAACCAGACAGAGGTTACCATCCACGTATTGCAGGGTGAGCGTCCAATGGCAGCTCAGAACAAGAGCATCGGCCAGTTCAACCTGACAGGTATTGCTCCAGCTCGTCGTGGTGTTCCTCAGATTGAGGTTACCTTCGATATCGATGCCAACGGTATCTTGAACGTATCAGCTAAGGATAAGGCTACAGGCAAGGAGCAGAGCATCCGCATCGAGGCTTCATCTGGCTTGAGCGAGGACGAGATCAACCGCATGAAGGCTGAGGCAGAGCAGAACGCTGCTGCTGATAAGGCTGAGCGCGAGAAGATTGACAAGATGAACCAGGCTGACAGCATGATCTTCACCACCGAGAACTTCCTGAAGGATAACGGTGATAAGATTCCTGCAGACAAGAAGCCAGGCATCGAGCAGGCATTGCAGCAGTTGAAGGATGCTCACAAGGCAGGTGATGTTGCAGCCATCGATTCAGCTATCAACAACTTGAACACCGTCATGCAGGCTGCTTCTCAGCAGATGTATCAGGGCGGTCAGCAGGCAGGTCCTCAGGGTGCTCAGGGCGGTCAGCAGGCACAAGGCGGCAACAATGGCGCCCAGGATGTTCAGGACGCTGACTTCGAGGAGGTTAAGTAAAGTCAATAAAATGACATAGAAACAAAATAAATATTATCGGGAAAGCCGTGTAACTCAATGAGTTGCACGGCTTTTTCTGTTTCTTAACAATTCTAAAGTTTTTTGGTTGTCTCAGAAAAATTACCAATAGTTGCCACTATGCGAAGTTCATAAAAAAATACATGATTCAAAAATAAGAAAGTTAGTATTATGGCAACAGTAAAAGTAAAATTCAGAGCATCCTCGGTGCCAGGAAAGGAAGGCACATTGTATTATCACCTCATCCAGTCACAGATAGATTGGAAGATGAAGCAGATGCAGTGCATTGGTACCAGAAATAACTACACCAATGCCGCCAAACGAGCCATTACTGTAAAGGATATTCGCAAGATAGAAAAGTTGGACTTGCCAAGAGGATCATCCCTTGACAAGGCACGAGACCTGTTCCTGCTCAGCTTCTATCTCCGAGGCATGGCATTCGTGGATATGGCATTCCTGAAGAAGACAGACCTGAAATGTGGTTTGGTGAGTTATAACCGCCGCAAGACCCACCAGAATATCAATATCGAGTGGATGAAACCGATGCAAGCCATCATCGACAAATCGGAAAGATGATAGGCTTGAAGATACCATTGAAGTGTATACCTTTGTAAAGGAACTATCATAAATTCACCCGCAAAACCACTTTGTGGAAATGTTTAGCAAACTTCGCCCTTCTTATTAGGAATGAGCAAAGCATTCGGAAACAAACGAAAATCCGCAATTTAGAGGAAGCATATAATGCCGATTAGCTAAACATTTGTAGTATATTTTGGGAGTTATATACAAAAAAATAATTAAATTTGACAGATAATTCAGGGGAAATTAGTATTTTTGCATTTAGTTATATCATTCCTAATAAGAATGAGCAACGAATGTAAAAAAATAAGCATGTGCAAGATTATATCGGCTAATGCTCATAAGATATTAAGATTATGCATAATAATATAAAAGAAGCCAGGCTTCCTCAATCATCATGTATGGTTGTAGCCAAGAACATAAAGTAGAACGAGAATATGACGCAGGATTGCTTGAATTCACCTTCTACAGCCGACGTAAGCAAGCGCTTACCAAAGGGCATCAACATTACTGGGGCTGATAAAAAATCGGATCCAGGTATAGAAGGAATGCCTTGGGGTTATCTGTTTATCCATAACAAGACAGCCCAGGTTTTTGAAAAAGAAATGGAAACCTATAATAAGAAAAATCCCAATTCTTCCCATGCTTGTTTTATCCATCGTTCTTACACATACAGACAAAAGAACGAGAACGGAGGAGTAAAGAAAGAATTGAAGCCAACCATTAGCGGACTTGTCTTCTTACAGGGCGAAACTGGCGACCTGCAAGATTTTCTAAGAGCATATTACCCACAATACCATTTAGTAAATGACAGATGCAAGGGTGAGCCTGCATCTATTAGCAATCAGGTGATGCAACCTTTCATGACTGTCTTGAAAGACAATCCTGAGAGAGTGACCTTTCTTAGAGACCCATTCGAGAAATTTGCCAAAGACCATGTAAAACTACGTGTGAAAACAGGCATTTTCAAAGGATGCGAGGGATACATCGTCCGTATCGACCGTGACCGTCAGCTCGTCTTTGACTTCGGAGGCTACGCTGTAGCCATTCGTGGATTATACAAAGAGGACTTTGCAGTGGTGGAAGAATAAGGCATGGACTTGATGATAACGTATATCACCAAGTCCACGAACACTAATCACAACTCTTCTATCCACCCGAATACGGCATGGGTATCAAGACAAGGACATTCCTTAGGTGTAGCACCCGGCAAGTCACGATGCCCCACAATCTTCGCTTTTGGGAAAAGCTGATGGAGATTGATGAGCAAATCAGCGATTCGCTCCTCCTGCTCTTTGGTGAGCGTATTGGCAGGTTTGCCATGCTCGTCCAGTCCACCCTCATAGCAGATGCCGATACTGCATCTATTATAAGGTACACAATGAGCACCCACTTCCAGCAACATTCTGTGCTGCGTCTTCTTACCATCCTTTCGGATATAGAAGTGATAGCCAATGCCACGGAAGTGGCGAGCCAGATGGTCACGGAGCAACATTTCCTCCGTATAGTCTCGGTCACATCTCGTAGCCGAGCAGTGAATAACGAGGTATTTCACCTCCTCTTCCGTCATCATTTGAAGTCTTCTCATGATATTTATACATTATAAATTATACATTGTACATTATAAATTATCCATTATAAAATGTTTGCGCACGAGCTTACTCCAAGTGCCGTCAAGGCAGCGATGATAGCTTGAACGACAGCATTCACGATTTGAATCCAAGAAATCTTCTTGATTCCCGAATTTTGATTTTCATTGAGATTGATCATAATAGTAAATGAAATTAAAGATGAAACATCAGTTAGATAGCAAAGAGGTGGCTGCACCCAGCCCTAAGCTGGGCACAGCCGATGGATTACTCCTACATTCCTACATCCTCTCCGTCAGGGTTGCTGCCGCCACCAGAAGTGTTGCCGCCACCAGAAGTGTTGTCGCCACCAGGGTTTGGTGTATCACCACCATCACCAGATGGCTTGTTGCCACCGTCACCCTCGTCCTTGGTAGGCTTCTTCTTCGCAGCCTCCAGGTCAACGGTACTCTCGTTCGCCTTTTCAGCCTTAAGCAAGGCAGCTTGACCAGCACGGCTTGCCACGAGTTTGAACTCAGCTTTATCAACAAGGTTCTCAAAGTCCACACCAGGGTTGAACTTGATGTTCACCGACTTGATGTTTTCCTCGGTAAACTTCTCCAGCGACTCCGCACCCTCACAGTTGATGGAGATGCTAAAGACACCAAACTCACCGAGTTTAATCTTGTTGCCGTTGAGCAGTTGCTCTACAATGCAGTCGCACATGTCCGACAGGATAGCTTTCACCATACCTCGGCTGTAGCCAGCGTTGTGTGAAGCAATGTGCTTGCAAAACTTGTTCAAGTCCCAGATCTCACGAACTTGGTTCTTGGCATAAGCCTTTTGAGGCTCCTCTGGTTTGATAGGATTACCCATCATGTAAATAGAATACTCAATCATAATCGATTCCTTTCTTTTAAATTGTTAATACTAAGTGAAGATAGACTTTGCGCATCATCTATGTGTATCAAGGGATTTGTAATCCCGTCTGATTTACGGTTGCAAAGATACAACATCCGCAGTCCGAAAACAATTCCGTTGAAAGGCATTGAAAAACGTTGAATATCTATTGAAAAAGGTTAAGAAAATCATTAAGAAATCATAGCCAGCAAGTCATTTTTTACCCTTTTACCTTTTTACCTTTTTACCTTTATCCGATGTCAGATGTAACTTTCAACATATACGGAGGCAATAACCAAATCCTCCCCAACGCTACAAAGGCAGAGCAAAACTTCTATGGCGACCAGTTCGCAGAGAAGACGCTTGCCAAGGATGGCGAAGCACCTCAACCTCTCACCGAGGAAGAACAGGCTTTGTCTATATATATAAATAAGGTGGAATCCTTGCGAGGCTACATCACCCTCCTTCGTTCCTGTAAGACAGCGAGAGACCTGGGCGAGGTGGTGGCAACCATGCGACAGCAAGAGCCATCCCTCACCGATGAGCTGATAGTGAAGCAGAGTTTCATTTCCCTTCTCCTTCCCTTCGTTCCGAAATGGGAGAAAGGACAGACCATCGACAACATCCGGGTGGCAATCAATACAGCCTGGACGGCGCGCAAAAAGACTATCCGTCAAGCAGGTCGCTAAAACACCCCCAAAAAAGTATCTTAAGATACATGGGCAAGTATCCTAAGATACTTCGCCAAGTATCCTAAGATACTTTGGAAAGTATCCTAACCCTCTTTCTAACATTCAAATTTTGAAAATGGCAGATACATCATTTGATATCAACAACGGAGCCAATCAAATTGCTCCCAAGGCAAAGACTCAGAACCAATATTTCTTTGGTGAGGAATTCGCTCGCAAAATATTGGGAAGCAAGGATAAGCCACTTAGTCTGGTAGTGCTCGGTGCAGGAGTGGATGCCACAATTGGCTTGCCGACATCAGCCGACCTTATACCTCGCATTGTCGATTTCTTGGAAACCGATGAAGGCAAGACGCTCGATGCCATTTTGCGCAAGGCAATAGGCAGAGTACATTTCCATTTCGACAAGTTTGTGAGTACAGCCATCGACCGTTTGGCAAAGGACTTGGACAGGGAGATTGTTTCCATTTGCCATAATATCAACGACGAACTTGCCAACAACGCAAGCCTTGATGAGTCACAACGCAAGTTGGGTATGCTTATCGTTCGCCTTTTCAAAAAGGTGTTGGACTTCAAGAAAGGAGCAGAGATTGATGCCGAAACGATGAACTTGATAGAAGAGGTTTTTAATACGGTTGTAAAAGATGACAGCATCATAGATTTAAGCCATCTCAACTATACCGACACATTCAAGAACATCATCGTGGAGATACTTCAGAAGAGCATCCATGAGTCGAACAATCCCATCTTGCGCCATATCTATAAGAATATGCTCGATATAGAGCAATTGCTCGCAGGGTATTTCTATGGATTTTATACGGGGCAAAACAGTTATATCCGCGACTATCTATACATATCCTGGATTCTATGGGCATACTTGGTAAGCGAGGAGCAGCGAAAGGCGCAAGAGAATGTGGCTGTAAAGAACAAAGAAAACCACACTATTTACGACCAATTGGAAGGAAAAGACTGCCAAGTCATCACGTTCAACTATACATCGTATGCTTCCCAAGCCTCTCCGACTGCTCTCTATTTCCATGGCTCACTCAAAGAGTATGTAGATGTAGAGAACAAGAACGATTTTCTGCATGATGATTTAACGACCATTGATTTAGAAGATTTCTTCAAGAATCAACTTGCAGCCGAGATAAGTTTTGATCCAGACCACAAGTCTATACCCATCCCATCATTCTTGCCACCATTAAAGTTGCGCCCTGTCATATCCAAGCATTACATTGATACATGGTATCATGCTTCTCAGATGGTGCTGCGTGCAAGTAAGATCATCATTCTTGGCTATTCATTCTCTTCAGCCGACAACTATTTCTGTGATATGTTGCGAGAGAACCACGATGCACAAATCATCATTATCGACAAGAACATGGAAATAGCAAGTCGCAATGTGTGTCGTTGCCTCCAGTTGGATGCCAATCGCTACACCAAGCAAATAAAGGATGGGCATGAGATACGTAAATACAACAATCGAGTGACGGTTATTGGAGCAGACTTGTCGGATGTGAATTTGGATGATGTGGAACTTTAGAATAACCTCCTCATTCGAGTGACGACTAGTGCAGAGCGATACTGCAATGAGGAACAAAATAAAATTAAACACCATCGTATTCCGCACAACTCAAAAGATCTGCGTCATCAGCGAAATCCGCGTGCCCTTAATCCCCCAGAACGCACAGGTCTAAGAAATCTGTGTAATCTGTGCAATCTGTGGGACATTAGAGCACAAAGCAAAAACTCCCCTAAAAATTTGGTAGTTTCAAAGAAAACCCTTATATTTGCAGGAAAAAAGGAGATACAATAATGAAGACAATAGATCAGATTTTGAAAATAAAGGCAGTAGTGCTTTACATACTGAAAGCATTCCCTGAAGGAGTTGATTATATTCATCTCTTTAAGGTAATGTATTTTGCGCAGCAAGATCTGTTGAAAGAGTATGGATTGCCAATCATTTACGATACCTTTGTAGCAAGAAAGCATGGTCCTGTACCAGCTTTAACCTATAAGGTGTTGCGTGGTATTGAAGGCAAGGCAGACCTTTCTTCGCCAGAATTGAAGGATTTTGCAAATTCATTGAATATAGCTATCTCTCAGGATGGTCATCAGCTTGTTCTTGCTTCCAAAAATGCTGAATGCGATATGGATGAACTATCTGTAGCTGATGTGAAGATGTTGGATAAATGGATAGAAAAGTGCAAGGATGTAGAATCCTTTGACCTATCTGATAAGTCCCATGAAGACAGAGCTTGGAAACGTGCAAAACGTCAGGCGGACAAGACAGGTGAGGACACCAAGATAACCATGTATGATATGGCAGCTGCGGCAGGAGCAAGCAAAGATATGCTATGTGTAATTCGTGACCGCCAATCAGTTCAAAAAGCATTATCATGGATTTAAGGGAGTTGCAGAAATCCTATCTTGATAATCTTCGTAAGGTTACCGAAGATAAATTAGAAATAGGTTCGTTGGTACGAACAGTTATTTCAATAGAAGAAGGCTTGGTCTTCAAGGATGGAAGGAAGCAGAAACCAAAGAAGTTAGTAATTATCGGAGTAGATAAAGTGAAAAAAGTATGTTATGGTTCAGTATTGGTTAATACAAAAATGAGTCCTAAGGCAGCTTATTCCGATTCTTTTCTTTCAGCCCAATATGTTCTTCATCAAACAGATTACCCTGAATTTTTGAAGTATGATAGTTTTGTTGATTGTGGTATGCTCTTTTCTATCCCATTAAAGAAATTGATGGAAGGAGAGTATTTTGGAACTTTGACCTCCCAAGATCTCCAAGGAATCTTTGAAGTTCTTAAAACAACCGAAACTCTTACTAATAAGGAAAAGAAGAGATTTGGAATCATTTGAAGAAGTTAGTTCCATTTTGGAACATACTGCCTCTGATGGGTACCTCCCCAGATGTAATCCTATCAAAAGTAGAATAAAACAATATTCCTCATTCGAGCGACGACCAGTGCAGAGCGATACTGCAATGAGGAACAAAAATAGTAGTCCCACCAAGCAAGCTATAGTAAGGCGGTCCCATCCCGCATAACATGGCGAGGGCTTTGATGCCCCGCCAACCATAAAGCGAAGCGGTTCCGAGCACAGGAGGGCGGTTACATCCCTAATCCCTATGGTAGGGATTTAGGGCTTGGGTATTGGGTAAGGACCCCCTCTTCGCAAGAGGGGGACAGGGGAGTCGAAGCAATACAATAATTAATAAGAAGCTTACGTTATGAACATAGAAGAAAAAAAAGCAGATTTTATGCGTCGCTTCAAGGCTTCTAGAGAGCGGAAGGCAGAATACATAGCACAAATGGAAAAGCGAATGCGTGATGACTATCGCCGCAGAACCGGTAAGGAAGCAGAATCATTTTGTGTATTGTAATGTTTAGCCATAAGCCAAGTATAGGTTAATAAATGCATTTTTTCTCTTAATTCCTTGGTGATTACGAAATTAAATCGTACTTTTGTCGCTATATTAGCAATAAAAATGTATGATTATGGCAAACGACAATAATATACAGCCTATGGCTGATGATTCTCAGATAGTGCTCTATCAACCAGATGAAAGCATTTCTCTTCAAGTAAAAATAGAAGAAGATACGGTATGGCTTACGCAAGCTCAAATGGTTGAACTTTTTGGTTCTAGTAAAGCTAATATTAGTGAGCACATTACTAATATTTATCAGCAAGGAGAATTGGTGCAGTCGGCAACTGTTCGGAAATTCCGAACAGTTAGAAAAGAAGGCAATCGTATGGTTACACGTAATATGGATTACTATAATCTTGATATGATTATATCAGTCGGCTTTCGTGTAAATAGTCATCAAGGTATTCGCTTTCGTCAATGGGCAAATAATGTTTTGAAGGAATATCTTCTTCGTGGATATGCTGTACATCAGCAGATGCTACAAATGGAGCAACGTATTGACAGCAAACTTATGTTGCAGCATGATGAGATGCAACGAATAAAGGATACCCAGGTTAAGCAACAACAGCAGCTTGATTTCTTTATTCGGACTTCGACCCCTCCTGCTGAGATGGTCTTCTTCGAAGGTGATTTCTATACTGCAAGAGTTGCTTTGGAGAACCTTGTTCGTTCTGCCAATCATCGAGTAATCATCATAGATGGCTATGTTTCATCGCTAACTCTTCCCCAACAATCATATAGATATTAGAAAATGGCGTAACGAGTCTCATGACCGCTGGCTTATCATAGATGACAGCCTCTATCATTGTGGTCATTCATTAAACGCCAATGGCGGTCATAAGATTTCCGCCATAACTCTGATGGGCACCTCCCCAGATGTAATCCTATCAAAAGTAGAATAAAACAATATTCCTCATTCGAGCGACGACCAGTGCAGAGCGATACTGCAATGAGGAACAAAATATAAAATCATGAAATCCTTTTTATCAATCAAACCAGGAGCAACCTTTTTCTTAGGTAGCTCCCAGACTCTCGTCTATCATAAAGATAGCATCGAGATTATTTACCGTTACCAGTCTGGTAAGAAAAGCTTCTACACTCATGTTTACATGTACATTGTAGATGATACCAAAGTAACCCTTTATGCCGATTGGGGTGATTACTTCCTCCATTTGGATTCAATAACCCAAATCGACCATTTCGACGGCATCATGAAGCGTCCTTGTCCAACTTTCGTAGAAATCCTGACCAACGATGATTTCGAGAAAGCAGGCATCATGTCGATGAATGGTAAGGAGACAATGGGCTTAGGCATGGATGTAAAGGTAGACTGGAATGGCAAAATCAAGCCAGCCGCTCTCCCATATTATCCATCAGTAGCCGATGGCATTGTCAAGTTAACAGAGAAGAGCCTCAAGCTCTATACCGAGATCTCCAAGAATTGCCCTCTGAAACTCTGGAAAGACCGCCTGGTAGCCGTTTGGGGTGAAGAAACAAAATAAATTATGGCTTCAGAAAAGATGAAATACATTCTTCGTAGAGCTGAGCAATCAGCCTTACGAACCGATATAGAGTTATCTCCTTTGAAAAGAGAGATAGAGTCAATCTTTAATCCTCGTAATATAGACATGGATTGTAATATGATATCCAATCTCCTCTTGCCATACGAGAAAATGATCAAGAAAGATATGTCGAAAGGCAACCATCGTAAAGCCTTCGAGACATTCTTGGAAATCTTAGAATCCCTTTCTTATCACTTCGTGAAAGATGAGCACTTCTGTTATTTCGATGACATGTATTGTCCCGACTATACCTGCTCCGACATCTTGAAGTCCATCATAGTAGAAATCAAGTCAGGCAAAGTTGCTATCGAAGATGTAGCTTACCTCGATGCTGGCATGTCAAAGATATCCCACATGGAGTCCTACGAAGATTACGGCAACCCCTTCTGCGTGATGGATTGGGAAAGATATAAAGGATAGCCAATCCTTCACCCTAAAGATAATGCTAATGAGCGCAATGAAAGCTGCCTCTCCAATTCCGAGTGCAGCTTATCTTCTACAAAACGATACAAAATAACTTTTTTCAAAACAGATTGCTGTACCTGCTTGTAATATTTTGAGGACGCTATATTGGTGATATACAATGTACACACTGATTATGAATCTGTGTTGTTCTCAATTGGAGGCTAAGCAATCGCTTAAAAATTATATTATGTTGAAATTATTTATAAGTTATAGTCATACGGACGAAAGTAAAGTCTGTAACTTTATTACATATATGACACCTCTAACTACAGGAGAAAACAACCTGCTTGACATATGGTATGACAGAAATATCAAAGCAGGTGATGATTTCTGGGATGAGATAGAGTCTCATTTGGCAGATAGAGATATAGTGTGTCTCTTTTTATCTAAGGATTATATTGCTTCTGGTGCCTGCAGGCATGAGATGGAAAAGGCTTTAGAGATGCGCCAACGATATGGTATCATGGTGATTCCTGTGATTCTTTCAAAATGCAGATGGCTGGAAGTTAATCCTAATTTGAAAAAGCTGCTGGCTGCAACTAAAGATGCAAAGGAAATCAATTCTTACCCAACGGAAGACGAGGGATGGGATGATGTTTATGAACATTTAAAAGATGCGGCAGAAAGTTATAGTAGCATCAAGAAACTATCCTTGACAGATGATTTCAAGGATTTTTTGAACGATGCAGCTTTGCTAGCTAAGGCTCATTCCGAGAAAGCTAAATTGACTTTAGATGATATATATGTCAATCAAGAATTGACGATAGTTGATAGTAAACACCAAGAGAAGAAAACAACTGTCGAATCTGTTATCTCTGATTTTGACCAAGGATATAAGGTATCAATAATGGGCGATGACCAATCTGGCAAGTCTTCCATCTTGAAAATGTTCTTTAGGGAATTAAAAAAGCGTCACTTTGTACCTATATATATAAAGGATACCGAGGTCTTGATGCAAGGAAAAATAAAAAACCGCATGGAAGAAGAGTTCAAAAGACAATATATTACCAGTCTAAATCTGAAGGATGTCAATCCCTCTATGGTGGTACCTTTGATAGATGATTTCCATAAAGCTAAAAATAAAGAAAAGATATTACAAGAGCTGCAAGACTATAAAAGTTGTGTGTTGATTGTTGATGATATATTTAGTTTGGATATCACCAATGAACAACTAATCATAGATTTTAAGCGCTATAGAATTCGGGAGTTAAAAGCTTCTTTGCGTAATAAGTTAATAAAGAATTGGCTGACCATTCGTGAAGGAGAAAATTTGCCACCATTCAGCAATGCGGATTTAGCAAGAATCGATGAGATGACCAATATCGTAGAGCAGTCTCTAGGCAAGGCTTTTGGAAAAGGCATCATGCCAGCGCACCCATTTTTTATATTATATGTACTCAGTACATACGATTTCGAAATACAGCCTGGTGGTAACCATAATATCACTTCGCAGGGGCATTGCTATCAAGCATTGATTTATTTTTTCCTAAGATCTCATGGTGTAGATAACGATAATGTAGATGGATATGTGAATTTCTTTACAGAGTTTGCGCAAGCCATTTATTTGAATAAGGGGAATGACTTAAATCCAGAACAATACGACGATTTCTTAAAAACGTATAGCAACGTATATAATTTTATAGAACCTAAGAATGAGTTTCTGAGAAAAGTTTATGCTTCAGGTATTATTGCGGTATCATCATTCAACACTTATTCTTTTGGTTATCCTTATCTCTATTATTTCTTTGCAGGCAAGTTTTTCTCCGAGAATTGGAATGATGTAGATTCCAAGGGGCATGAATGGTGTGTGGAAGAAGTAAAAAACATTATACAAAACTTACATAAGACATCCAATGCTTATATCGCTATTTTCATTGCGCATCATACTAAAAATTTGTCGCTGTTGAAATTGATAGTGAATGTAGCTGATGATATTTTTTCAAAATATCCGCCAGCCACATTTGATAAACATTGTTTGTCTGTCTTTCAAAAACAATCATTTTCTATGCCTCAGCCATCATTACCTTCACGAAATAATGTTGAGGTTAACCGTGCAAATGCCTTGAAAATTCAAGATGAGATAGAGGACATTCCTAATGAAGACAATATTGATGAAGAGGAGGTTGCGGATGAATTGTCAATAGAATTAAGAAGAAGTGCAAAGACAGTTGAAGTAATAGGAGCAATTGTTAAGAACCGTGCAGGTTCGTTAGGAAATGAACTGCTAAAGAACTTGTTCTTAACAGGAGTGAATGTTCATCTTCGCCAGACATCCAGCTTTTTGGCATTAATAGAGAAGATGACCGAAGAAAACAACTATTCAGATTTTCTTGTTGAAAGAATTCGAGATAATTATCCAAATGAAAGTGAGGAAAAATTAAAGCAAATAGCCAACCGATTCTTTTGGAGTGCTAATTTCGGTTTCATTTTCACTAACATACGCAAAATATCAAAATCATTAGGTTCTAATAAGCTCACCAATATTGTGAAAGAAGTTTGCGATAGTATGAATACGCCAGCGTCTTTTATGATTAAGCATACGATATTGATGTGGAGCAATAAAAATCTAAGAATTAAAGAGTTAGTGAAGATGGATAAAATTTTAGATTGCCCTATCTCGAAAAGTGTAATGACGTGGATTATCACAGAATACTGTTCAATGCATAGAATTGATTATAAGGATTCTTCTAAATTAGAGCAATTGGGTATCAAAGCTAAGAATCTTTTATCAAAATCAAAAAACGAATAAAATGTCTCAAATATCAGATAACAACTAGCGAATACGAAGAATATGTTGCTTCTTTATTTTCGAATGCTGTCCTTGATGGTTGTATCGTAGTTTATGATGCGATGTTTATAGCAAGGATGTTGAAATAACAGAGTATATTATGACCGAACAACAATACACCGAATTGTTGAAAGCCTACACAAAGGAGGCTTTGGCAAGCATGATAAAGGCAGATATACGCACCAGGTTCCCTGAGCCTTATGCCAGTATGTATTGCCAGCAGTTTGATAATTTCAAGAATGTTGCAGATTTCTTTGAATTTGCAGCAAAGTTAATGAGAAGATAAAATCATATTTATAACTAGTCTTTGCTTTTTGCTGATTCAAGTAAATAAGTCTTAAGATTATGTATAGAAAGCTTTGCATCAAGGCGGTCCCATCCCGCACAATATGGCGTAGACCTTTGATGGTCCGCCAACCTTATAGCGTAGCGGTTCTGAGCACCGGAGGGCGGTTACATCCTCTCGTTCCTGAGGAAAGAGAGGCTTGGTGAGAAAAGTGGAGCCTTCCTTAACGGTAAGGAAGGACGGGTAGGTTTTCGAAATCTTTATTATTTAAAGAACAAGATTTATGCACAACATACAAATCATAATCATGGCCGGCGGCGTAGGCAGCCGCTTCTGGCCAATATCAACCCCCGATTACCCAAAATCGATTCATAGATGTGATGGGTGTGGGCCGTTCCCTCATTCAATATTTAATTTAAAAAGTAAATAAAACAATAAACATAAAATATCATGTTTAATCTCAGTAAATTCATTGGTCAGTATGTGACCAAGCGTGAAACAAGTATGTTTGCTCAGGATATCGAGGCAAACAAGGAGAAACTTTCTGCTGAAATCAAAGGCAAGAAAGTTTGTGTAATTGGTGGAGCCGGTTCCATCGGTTCTTCATTCATCAAGGCAGTACTTCGCTTTGAACCACAGAGCGTAGTCGTTGTTGACTTGAATGAGAACGGATTGGCAGAATTGGTTCGTGACGTGCGAAGCACAGAAGGACTTTATGTACCTGATGAGTTCCGTTGCTATACCCTCAACTTTGCAGATCCAATCTTCGAACGTATTTTCCGTGAGGAGAAGGGTTTTGACATTGTAGCCAATTTCTCAGCCCATAAGCATGTTCGTTCTGAGAAAGATAAGTATAGTGTTCAGGCACTCATTGAGAATAATGACATCAAGGCAAAGAAACTGATGGATTTGCTTTGCGTGTACCCACCAAAGCATTTCTTCTGCGTTTCTACAGATAAGGCTGCTAACCCAGTTAATATCATGGGTGCCAGCAAGCGTATTATGGAAGACCTGGTGATGGCTTATAATGAGCACTTCAAGGTAACTACAGCTCGTTTTGCCAATGTTGCTTTCTCCAATGGTTCTTTACCTGATGGTTGGATTCATCGTTTGCAGAAGAAGCAGCCATTGGCAGCACCATCTGATGTGAAGCGCTATTTTGTATCTCCAGAGGAGTCTGGCCAGATTTGTATGTTGGCTTGTATCCTTGGTAATGGCGGTGAGGTGTTCTTCCCTAAGTTGGGTGAGGAGCAGATGCTTACCTTCTCATCTATCTGCGATGACTTCGTAAAGGCAGAGGGTTTCAAGAAGGTGGAGTGCAAGAATGATCCAGAGGCAAAGAAGTATGCTGCAGATATGGATTACGAGAGTGATAACTATCCTGTTGTTTACTTCAAGAGTGATACTACTGGCGAGAAAGCTTACGAGGAATTCTATGTTCCTGGTGAGAAAATCAATATGACTCGATTCTCTGCACTTGGTGTAGTTGAGGAGACGAGTCGTCGTCCGATGCCAGAGATTAACCAGTTCTTTGATGAGTTGGAGGGCATCTTTGCAGAGCCTGACTTCACCAAGGCTGAAATCGTGACATCAATCAAGAAGTTTATACCTAACTTCGAGCATGAGGAAAAAGGTAAGAACTTGGATCAAAAAATGTAATTTTCAATAAAATGGCAGATTTTAAGAAAACAATAGACTTTATCAAGTCAGTTTATGGCAACCAGGAGTTTACTCCTCTGGCTGTTCCTGTTTTTGCAGGTAATGAAAAGAAATATCTCAACGAGTGTATTGACACAACCTTCGTTTCATCCGTAGGTAAGTTTGTGGATCGCTTCGAGGAGGATATGGCAAAATACACAGGTGCCAAGAAGGCTGTGGTATGTGTTAGTGGTACCAATGCCCTTCACATGAGCTTGTTGCTCGTTGGTGTAAAGCAAGATGACGAAGTATTGACTCAGGCTCTTACTTTCATTGCAACCTGTAATGCATTGAGCTATATTGGAGCTCATGCGGTATTCATCGATGTGGATCGTTCAACAATGGGGCTTTCTCCAGATTCTTTGAAGGCATGGCTTGAGAAGAATGCAGAGGTTCGCAAGAACGCTCACAAGGGAGAACTTCCAGAAAGCAAGGATTTCGCTTTCGAAGAGGACGACTTGGCTTGCTATAACAAGAATACCGGTCGTCGTGTCAAGGCATGCGTTCCAATGCACTCATTCGGTCATCCTGTCCGCATTGATGAGATTGCTGCTATCTGTAAAGAGTGGCATATCGAACTTGTAGAGGATGCGGCAGAGAGTATTGGTTCTACATTCAAGGGACAGCATACAGGTACATTTGGTAAGATTGGTGCTATTAGCTTCAATGGTAACAAGACTATCACTACTGGTGGTGGTGGTATGATGCTCTTCAATAATGAGGAGTTGGGAGCATACGCAAAGCATATCACCACACAGGCGAAGATTCCACATCGTTGGGAGTTCCGTCACGACCATGTAGGTTACAACTATCGTATGCCAAATATCAATGCAGCTATGGGATGCGCCCAGTTGGAGAACATTGACAAGTATGTTGCAAGCAAGCGTAAGGTTGCTGCTGAATATGAGGAGTACTTCAAGAATGTACCAGATATCGAGTTCTTCGTAGATTCTCCAAATACAGTTTCCAACTATTGGCTCAATGCAGTCATCTTGAAAGATAAGGAGGCACAGATTGACTTCCTTACCCAGACTAATGACAATGGCGTAATGACTCGCCCAATCTGGGAGTTGATGAATCGCCTGCCAATGTTTGAGAATTGTGAGAACGATGGCCTTGCCAATACCATTTGGTTTGCTGATCGTGTAGTAAATATTCCTAGTTCTGTAAGAATTGAAGATCTTTAATGAAAAAATATTATGAGTAATTTTAGTGACGAAATAGTAGATAAGGTTTGGCGCAAAGGTCGTACCTTAGATGGATGGAATTCAGATGAGTATAGATTAGATGCCGCAGGAGCTATTATGGTAAAAAGTCATAGAGGTACTGACGATATCTATGATTGGGAGATAGATCATGTTCTTCCTAAAGCAAAAATGCAAGAGTTTGGTATACCTGAAGAAAAGTGGGATGACATTGAGAATTTGAGACCTTTCAATGCAAAGAATAACAATCGAAAATCAGATGATTATCCTGAGTATACACGTGCATTAGTTTTTGATGAAGCACAAAGAAGAAATGTAGAATCAGAAATTGGCAAAGTTGTGAATGAGGATGTACAACGCCAAATCAATAGTCATTATGGATTGAGGTTGAGGGTTGTTTTAGGAGACCATTCATTAGATTGATATGACAAAGAATCTAATTCTCGTTGGCGGTGGCGGTCATTGCAAGTCTGTGATTGAGGCTGCCGAATCTGCTGGCTACAACATCTTGGGAGTGATCGACACTCCTGAGAATGTCGGCAAGCAGGTGTTGGCATACTCTGTCATAGGAACCGATGATGACATTCCTCAGTATGTTGATAAAGCAGAATTTGTCATTACTGTAGGATTTATCAAGAATCCTGCTATCCGTATTAAACTATATAATAAGGTGAAAGAGGCAGGAGGCAAATTGGCAACTGTTATTGCATCTACTGCTCACGTATCAAAGTATTCTACCATAGGTGAAGGTACAGTAGTCATGCATCAGGCATTCGTCAATGCCGGTGCTCATATTGGAGCTAACTGCATCATCAACACCTTCTGCAATATCGAACATGATGCACAAATAGGTAATCAATGCCACATTTCAACAGGAACTATGGTGAATGGTGAATGTAAGATTGGAGAGAATTGTTTTATCGGCTCTCAATCCGTTTGTGCCAACTGTATCGAAATCGCTTCTGATATTATCGTGGGAGCTGGTTCTGTAGTCCGTAAGTCTATAAGTGTGAAGGGAATTTATGCAGGAAATCCTGCAATCCTTAAAATTAAAGCAAAATAGCATGAGCAACCATACATTAATAATTGCAGAAGCTGGTGTCAATCATAATGGTTCCTTGGATATAGCCAAGCAACTTATAGATGCAGCTGTTGATGCAGGAGTTGATATAATCAAGTTTCAAACCTTCAAGGCAGATAAACTTGTATCAAAAGATGCCAAGAAAGCTGAATATCAGAAGAAGAATATAGGTGATGGTGATGATTCTCAGTATCAGATGCTCAAGAAATTAGAACTGTCTGATGCTGATCATCAAGAACTTGTTGCCTATTGTCATCAGAAAGGTATCCGTTTCTGGTCTACAGCTTTTGATTTGGAAAGTATTGATTGCTTGCATTCTCTTGGTTTGGGACTTTGGAAAATTCCTTCTGGTGAAATTACTAACTATCCATTCATCAAAAAGATTGCTCTTCTTCATGAGCCGGTCATCATGTCCACCGGAATGTGCGATGAAGAAGATATCAGGAATGCGATGGAAGTATTGTTGAAGAATGGTTTGACAAAAGAGCAAATTACAATCTTGCATTGTAATACCCAATATCCTACACCTATGAAGGATGTCAACTTGAAGGCAATGCTAACCATCAAACAGGATTTTGGAACTATTGTTGGTTATTCTGACCATACCCAAGGAATAGAAGTTCCTATTGCTGCAGTAGCTCTTGGCGCACAGGTCATTGAAAAGCATTTCACTCTTGATAGAAATATGGTTGGTCCTGATCACAAAGCCTCTTTGGAGCCACAAGAACTGAAAGCTATGGTTCACGCTATCCGTAATATAGAGCAGGCTCTGGGAACCGGTATAAAACAGGTTTCAGATTCAGAACGTGCCAACATAGCTGTAGCTCGCAAGAGTATTGTGGCAAGTACCTTTATAAAAAAGGGTGAAACATTATCCGATGAAAACTTAGCAGTTAAGCGTCCTGGCACTGGTATTACACCTATGCGTTGGGAAGAAATTGTAGGTACAAAGGCTATTAAAGATTATCAACCAGACGAACAAATACAATTATGAGAAAGATTTGTTTTGTAACTGGCACTCGTGCTGAATATGGCTTGTTGAGTCGATTGATGAGATTAGTCAAAGAGGATAAAGATTTACGACTCCAAGTCATAGTCACCAATATGCACCTGATGCCAGAATATGGAGAAACCTATAAAGAGATAGAGAAAGATGGATTTACTATAGATAAAAAAGTCTATATGCATAAACCATCTGATGATGCCCATGGAATTATTTCATCAATGGCAGAAGAGATGCAAGGTATGAATGATGCCTTGTCAGAGCTGAAACCTGATATTCTCGTACTCTTAGGTGATAGATATGAGATTCTTGTTGCTGCTCAGGTAGCGTTGATTCATCGTATTCCTATTGCTCATATTCATGGTGGAGAAGTTACTGAAGGTGCATTCGATGATGCCATCCGTCATTCAGTGACAAAGATGTCATCTTTACATTTTACTTCTTGTGAAGAATATCGCCATCGAGTTATTCAGATGGGTGAACAACCATCTAGAGTTTTTGATGTAGGTTCTTTAGGGGTAGAAAACATCAAGGCTGTTCCTTTGATGACGAAAGAAGAACTTGAAGCATCCTTGGATTTCAAGATAGATACACAAACAATTCTTGTTACTTATCATCCTGTTACCCTTGGTGGTGATCCTGCTAAAGACATTCGTGAGTTTTTGGATGCTTTAGATCAGTTCAAAGATCTGAAAGTAATCTTCACTATGCCAAACTCTGATACAGGAAGGGATGCTATCGCTTTGGCTGTAGAGAATTATGTGGAGAAGCATTCTAATAGTGCAAAGGCTTATACTTCTTTAGGGTTAAAACGTTATCTTTCAACCCTTCAGTTTGTAAAGGCTGCAGTTGGCAACTCCTCTAGTGGAATCATTGAAGTTCCTTCATTTGGTATTCCAACCCTAAATATTGGAGATAGACAGAAGGGAAGACTTGCCTCTAAGAGTGTTGTTAATTGTGGTACTTCAAAGGATGAGGTAATAGCAGGTCTTAAGCTTTGTTTATCTGAAGAGATGCAAAAGGCAGCAAAGACTTATGAAAATCCGTATGCCAAACCAGATACAGCTAACTTGATATATCAAGAACTCAAAAATGTTGTGTTGGCAGGTTTGAATTTGAAAACTTTTTATGACTTATAATATATGAAGGTAATAGTAATTGGACTTGGGTCAATGGGCAAACGTAGAATTCGTTTGTTGAGTGAGCACAAGGATGTTGAGATTTATGGAATAGATACTCAAGAACAACGTTGCAAGGAAGTTGAAGATAAATTTGGTATCAAATGCTTTGCTAGTATCGATGAAGTTTGTAAGGTAGAACCTGTCGAGGCCGCCATTATCAGTACTTCACCACTTTCACATGCCGCCATTATTAATGACTGTCTGAATCATAATCTTCATGTCTTTACAGAAATCAATTTGGTTCAGGATGGCTATGATGAGAATATAGCTTTGGCAAAGAAGAAAGGTAAGGTTCTTTTTCTCTCTTCCACATTCTTATACAGAAAAGAAACACAGACCATCATAGAGAAAGTACATGAGGCAAAATGTCCTGTTAATTATATCTATCATGTTGGTCAATATCTTCCAGATTGGCATCCTTGGGAGAGCTATAACAACTTTTTTATAGGTAATCCACGTACTAATGGCTGTCGAGAGATTATGGCAATTGATTTGCCTTGGATAGTTACGGCATTTGGTCCTATAAAAAATGTTTGTTCGATGAAGAGTAAAAATACTCAACTCAATATTGATTATGACGATAATTATCTCATCATGTTGGAGCATGAGACTGGCGCAAAGGGTGTCTTTGCTGTTGACGTAGTTTCTCGTAAGCCATATCGCCATATAGATGTTTATGGAGAAGAGCTGCAATTATCTTGGAATGGTACAGCCGATTCTCTGAATGAGTATCATATTGAGACGAAGAAAGAGGAGAATATTACATTTGACGATGCATCAGAGCATGTAGATGGTTATGCTGCATTTATCACAGAAAATCCTTATCGAGAGGAGATTAATGCCTATTTAAAGCAGATTGCAGACTCTAATTATAAACCTGCATGGAACTTTGAGAAAGATAAGGATTTGCTGGATTGGATAGATGTTATAGAAAAATAGCTCACGTCTTTTAAAGCTTTAAAATATGAGACAATATAAAATAGCTTTTATAGGTCTAGGTTCAATTGGTAAGCGACATTTCAATAATGTATACACTTTCCTTGAAGAACGAGGTGATTGCTATGAGATAGATTTGTATCGTAGTAACTTATTACATGAGTTACCACAGGAAATTGTTGAGAAAGCACATCAGCAAATCTTATATGAAGAACCGGTTGCAGAAGGTTTGGTGTATGATGTGGTATTCATTACCAATCCAACTTCCATGCATTATGATACAATCAGAAAGTTTATAGGTCATTCTAAATCGTTCTTTATTGAAAAGCCTATCTTTGATTCTACTGATGTAGATGAAAGCATACTTGATAGCTTGAAGGGTATTCCTGCATATGTAGCTTGCCCATTACGTTATAATCCGGTTCTTCAATATGTGAAGAATCATATTGATTATAGTAAGGCGATTGCTGTAAGAGCTATATCTTCAAGTTATCTTCCTGATTGGAGACCTGGTCAGGATTACAGAAAATGCTATAGTGCTCATCGAGAAATGGGTGGAGGAGTTGGGATAGATCTGATTCATGAATGGGATTATCTTACTCACTTCTTCGGAATGCCTAGCAAAGTATTTTCTATCCAGGCTCAGATTTCTTCATTGGAAATAAATAGCGACGATATAGCTATCTATATAGCAAAGACCAAGACTGCAACCATAGAGCTGCATCTTGATTACTTCGGTAGAAAGACTTTGCGTTCCTTGGATTTATTCCTCCCAGAAGAAACGATTCATTGTGATATTGCAGAAGGTACTATTCATTATCTAAAAGAAGAAAAAGAAATCGTTCTGAATGCTGAAAGAAATTCATTTCAACTGGCAGAGATCAAACATTTCTTTAATATCATTGATGGAAAGATAGAGAATGATAGTGATGTACGTCATGCTTATCAGGTACTGAAATTAACAAGAGGTATTATTTAAAGAAGATATAATATGGATATTTTATTTACACTCTGCGGCAGAGCAGGCTCAAAAGGAGTAAAAGGTAAGAATGCCAGAGACTTTCTTGACATTCCTTTAGTATGGTATTCAATGGCAGGTATTTGCTTGTATATCAAGAAATACATAAAGCCTGAAGATCATGTTGATATTGTTTTAAATACCGACAGCAAGGATTTGATGGCATTGGTAAAGCAAGTCAATGCACTCAACGTTAGTGTGTTTGAACGTGATGAGAGCTTGGCTGGTGACCGTGTTCCTAAGGTTGCTGTTATTTTAGATTGTTTAAAGCGAGCAAAGAATTTATTTCATAAAGAATATGATATTGTTGTAGATTTGGATATAACTTCTCCGCTTCGCACTGTACAAGACATTAAGAATGCTATAGACAAGAAGGCTTCTCGTAATGATGTTGACGTTGTTTATTCTGTAGCTCCATCTCGTCGTAACCCATATTTCAATATGGTGAAAGAAGAGAATGGATTCTTTTGTAAGGCTATAGCTTCTAATTTCACAACTCGTCAGGAAGCTCCTGCATTCTATGATATGAATGCTTCAATTTATGCTTATTCTCCAAATGCACTGGAAACTAAGGAACAGGCGACTTTCTTCAATTCCAATTGTGATGCAGTGGTAATGGCAGATACTGGTATTCTTGATATTGATTCAGAGGAGGATTATGAGTTGATGCAGGTGATAGCCAATTATCTCTTTGAGAAAAAGGAAGAATATAAAGAAGTAATTGAATTAGCCAATAGTTGGAAATAGATTTTGATTCATAAAAACATAAAAATATGGCTTGGAAAACAAAACATATCATCAGTAAACAACAAACGCTATTGTCTGCGCTTAAGGTTTTAAATACATTGATGCCTGACCCTTTGGTTTTATTTATAGTTGATGAAAATAACCAAATGGTAGGAACCTTAACAGATGGGGATTCAAGAAGAGCCTTGGTTGCAGGTTCTTCTATTGAAGTTCCTTTGGAGTCTGTAATGCATAAAGACTTTAAATTCGTAGAATTGGGTAAGAATGATGATGTAAAATCATTACAACGTTATAAGCATAGTGGATTAACACTTTTACCTGTCCTTAATGAAAAACATAACATTGTTGATATCATCAATTTCGAAAGATATAATACAATTCTTCCAATCGATGCAGTCCTCATGGCTGGAGGTAAGGGCGTTCGTCTTCGACCATTGACAGAGACGACTCCAAAACCTCTCCTTCCGGTTGGTGGTAAGTCAATTATCGATTATAATATTGACAGTTTGATGAAGAATGGAATCAAGCATATCTCTGTTACTGTCAACTATCTGCATGAACAGTTGGAGAATCATTTTGCAGAACCGGTAAATGGTGTGAAGATTGATTGCATTAAGGAACCACAATTTCTTGGAACAATGGGAGCAACTCAGTTTGTTACCAAGTTCTATAATGATGTGGTACTTGTTATGAACTCCGATCTCTTTACCAATATAGATTATGAGGATTTCTATCTTCACTTTAAGGAACATGATGCGGACATGTCTGTTGCAGCAGTGCCATATTCTATTTCTGTACCTTATGGTATTTTCGAATTGGAAGGAAGAAATATTAAGGGAGTAAAGGAGAAACCTGTATATAATTACTTCGCAAATGCAGGTATCTATCTTATCAAGCGAGAGCTTTTGGAGAATATGCCAAAGAATACCTTCTATAATGCCACAGACTTGATGAATGATGCAGTAGCAGCAGGTAAGACTGTCATCCGTTATCCGATTACCGGTTATTGGCTTGACATCGGTAGTCATGAGGAATATAAGAAGGCTAATGAGTTAGTAAAACATATTAAGAAATAACAATATATAATCAGCTTATTACATAAAATAATTTTTAGATAATGAAAACGATTTTAATAGCAGGTGCGGGGCAATTAGGTTCTCGTCATTTACAGGGAGTAAAAACCTCCAAAAATGAGTTAGATATTTGGGTGTATGATCTCAGTAGAGAATCTTTAAAAGTGGCAGAGGAGCGCTATAATCAAGTAGAGTCAGAGAATAAAACTGCCCATTTCGTTGATTCGCTCGAAGATGTTCCTAATAATATTGATGTCCTAATAGTAGCTTCTAGTTCTAAACCTCGTGCAATCATTGTTAAGCAGGTTTTAGCTTCCAAAAAAGTTAAATACATGGTGTTAGAGAAATTTCTTTTCACTAGAATGTCTGAATATGAGGAAATTAAGCAACTCATCGATGAGAAAGGAGTAAAAACATGGGTGAATTGTCCTCGCAGAATGTGGGATGGCTATTCTCTTATTTCTCAGAATATAGATTCAAACAAACCTGTTTTCTTTGATTATGAGAATACCGATTGGGGGCTTTGCTGTAATACAGTACATTATATAGACATATTTATGTTGTTGTCTGGAAGTAAGTCTTTTGCGGTTAATCTTGATAGAGTTGAACCTGAAGTTGTTGATAGTAAACGTGTTGGATATGTAGAACTTCATGGAGAAGAGGTGTTTACTACAGATAACGGAAGTGAACTTCGTCTACTATCCACAATGAAAGCCGTTGAAGATGCTAAAGTAGTAATTAAAAATGGTAGCAATACGATATTATATTATGAAGGAACTGGCAAGGTTTTCATTAATGGGGAAGAACATGATGTGAAAGTACATTATCAAAGTGGTCTTTCTGGTATTCTTGTAGATGAATTACTGGAAAAAGGTACTTGTCGATTGGCTACTTATGCCGAATCTTCATATTATCATAAGACATATTTGAGTACTATAGCTCCATTTATAAATAAAATTAAGGGTTGGACATCTGATGCTTGTCCTATAACATAATTATTTAAGAAGTTTTATTATGAAAAAGATTTGGTTAATTGGTGCTGGTGGCATCGCTGAAGAATATGCTAAAGTATTAAAAGCTTTAGGCAAAGATTTTATTGTTATTGGTAGAGGAGAGAAGAGTGCCTCTGTCTTTAAGGAACATGTTGGAGAAACTGTTATTACTGGTGGCTTGACAAAATTTCTAAGTTCGTCGCCTACTGTTGCCGACTATGCGATTATTGCAACTCCTCTTTGTGAGCTGGCCTCAAATACAAAGGAACTTTTGAAATATGGTGTAAAAAACGTATTTTGTGAAAAGCCTGGTTTCTTGTATCCAGGTGAATTGAATGACGTTGTTGTAATGGCTAAGCAAAAGGAAGCAAATGTCTTCTATGCATATAATAGACGTTATTTTGCATCAGTATTGAAAGCACAAGAGATTATAGCAGAAGATGGTGGCGTAAAATCTTTTAATTTTGAGTTTACAGAATGGGGACACGTAATAGAGAAAAGTGGCCATTCGGCTGAAGATCTTTCCAACTGGTTCTATGCAAATTCCTCACATGTTGTAGACTTGGCATTTTTCTTAGGTGGAACCCCTACTCAAATGAATTGTGTAACTGCCGGTGAACTGACCTGGCATAAGCCTGCAGTTTTTGCAGGTTCAGGTATAACTGATAAAGGTGCGTTGTTCAACTATGCTGCTAACTGGGCTGCTCCTGGTCGTTGGGGTGTAGAAGTTCTTACATCAAAACATCGTCTGTATTTGCGCCCTATGGAAAAACTTCAGATTCAAGAAATAGGTAGTGTAGCTATTAATCCTATGGAGATTGATGATCATCTTGATGTAGAGTTTAAGCCTGGTTTTTATCTTGAGACAAAGGCGTTTTTGGAAGGTGATAATTCTCGACTATGTTCTGTTGAAGAGCAGAAAGAGCATGTAGAGAAGGTTTATAAGAAGATAATGGCATAGATATGAAGAAAGTCTTGTGTATAGGAGATTCTTTAGGGTTACCTCGTGATGGAGTCCCCTATGAAGCAACGTGGTTTTATAAATTAAAGAAAGCTTTTCCGGATTTTGATTTTATAGATAAATTTCAGAGAGGACAATTGATAAATATGGCATTACGGAAATTTGATTCAGATTATAAAGTTTATGCCCCTAATATTGTGATTCTCGAAATTGGAATTTGTGATTGTGCGCCACGATATATTAATGATAATGCTATTGGTTGGAAAGTGATTTTAAAGTTGCTCAATAAAATGGGGATTGAATCTTTATTTTGGCTTTTTCTTAAAAAAGCTTTTAAAAGATCAGCTAATACTGTATATACAAAGCCTCATTTTTTTGAGAAAGGTTTATTTTCATTGGTAAATTCTTTTTTTGAAATTGGTGTAGATTATATTTTTATCATACAAATACCACATGTATCTGGTAGAGCTATGGAGAAAAGTCCATTTTTTAATGCTAACATAGAAAAATATAATTCCATTTTTTCAAAGTTACAAATGTCATTTGAAGATAAAATCAAACTGATTGATCCTTTACATGATCCCTTAGATGAGTATTATCTCTCTGATGGTTATCATTGTAAGGAAGAAGGTATGAATAAGGTTTATGCTTCTTTATTTAAGCTTTTTTGTGATGTGGGCGATATGTCATTAAACAATAATACTAATAGTCATGTCTAATTATAAAGCTTTACTAAAGCATTCATTAAACTATTTGTTTGCGCAAGTAGCTACCAAGGCACTGGCATTTATATCTATACCTGTATATACTCGTATATTGAGTGTTGAAGAATTTGGTGTGGTTCAAGTGTTTCTTGCAACAGTTGGTATTGCATCCGTTCTTTTGACACTCAATACAGAAGTTGGTATTAGTCGTTATTATTACGACAGAAAGAGTGATGATGACTTTAAGAAATTTGTAGGTACTACAATTGTTATCATGTCTTCAGTGATGGCGGGTATGTCATTAGTAGGTATACTGTTATTGCCTTGGTTGTCAAAAGAGTTGTCTTTTAGTTATGTGTTGACTCTGGCCCTTCTGCCTGTGGCAATCTATAATGTGAGTAACTCAGTCTTCACCCAAATATATAGTGTTCTGTTGGAAAGCAAGAAAATCGCGATTGTATCATCCGTTCAAACCTACTTGGCTTTTATTCTTTCTGTAGTAGCAATATTGTTACTCCCTAAGGATAAATATTACGGACAAGTAATCGGTACAATTGCAGCAATGGTTGTCTTGTGGCAATATTTGATCAGACAGATAAAACCTTATTGTATCTTTCATGTTAAGAAGGAACATGTTAAATATTTGTTATCATATAGCCTGCCTTACCTCCCATATACATTAAGTGGTATCATTATCGCACAATTGGGGCGAATTGTGATTAGTCAATATGGAGGATTCGGACTGGCTGGTCAATATAGTTTTGCAACAAATATCGCTTTGATTATGTTGGTATTTATAGGTATTGTTCATTCTGCATGGAATCCTTATTACTTTCAATATATGACTGATGGCGATTATAAAAGTGTAGACAACGACTATAAGCTGATATGGGCTGTGACTTTGAGTTTAGGATTAGCTTTGATTTTATTCGGAAAGGAATTAGCCTTCATCTTGGGTAAAGAAGAATATTTCTCTTCGGTTAAATATATTCCTGTATTGGTAATTGGCTATGTCTTTTATCAATGGTCCTATGTCTATATGAGGAATACGGGGTTTGCCAAACGTGTTATATGGAATGCGCTAAGCGTCGTGTCAGGTGGCGTTGCTAATATGGCTATTTGTTATTTAAGCATTTATAAATATGGGGCATGGGGCGTTGTATTTGCTTTTGCCATATCATATTTCGTTATGCTTGTCACGTCCTGGTC
This sequence comes from Prevotella sp. LCP21S3_D2, assembly GCF_052118345.1. NCBI lineage: Bacteria > Pseudomonadati > Bacteroidota > Bacteroidia > Bacteroidales > Prevotellaceae > Prevotella > Prevotella sp. LCP21S3_D2. Next base: position 82,819 of record NZ_JBQKHJ010000001.1, read on the forward strand.
AATAAATAGGTGGGTGATCAAAGAGTATGCTCCAAGATGCACTTCTTTCCTTATGCCGTTTATTGTATGGGGAGTGTTTGTTGCAGGATATTTCTTTTTATTTAATGTGTATCAATTCAATTCTATATGGATTATGATACTAAAGTTTGTTATTATGGTTAGTTTCTTATCAGTAGAAATTTATCCTTATCGTTCCACATTTAACAAAATAATTAGACGATGGAAATAAATTATTTCATGGTTAGTAAGCCAATTCGTTATCTAAATATTCGTAATATACCTGGTTTTGATAAAATTCCCAATAAAAGATTAATCGTAGTTGGAAATTTTAATAGATCAGAGAATTTCTGTGAGAATATTAGACGATTTGATAATGTCTGGGATAAAATTTATTATGTAGAAAATGAGCATCAAGCCTATTTTCATTTATTATCTCATAAAGTTAGTACAATTTATACACAGGTAGATTGCTCCTTATTTATGGGATTACTCCATTTTGTTAAACGCATTTCAGTTATTCTTGTTGAAGAAGGTTGTGTGACATATGGCGGTAGTGCAGAAAATAAGCATTCTTTGATAAGAACATTATTAGGTGTTGGGACAACATTGGGAAGTTCGAAGTTTACGAAAAAAATATTTGTATATAGTCCTTATGCCTTTAATAAATTATTGTCTCCTTCTTGCAAAGCTTATCCATTTTTACTTTCTTTACCAGATTTTGTAACTAAAAATAAAAAAACATTTTATAAATTGTTTGATTATCAAAACAATTTAGAGTTTCCTTCAGGGAAGAAAATTTTATTTTATGTTACAGAATGGAGTATTAATAATGATATTATTGCGTATATCAATGAGCATTCGAATAATTATGACTACATTTATATAAAACCTCATCCGCATATAAAAAATATTAGTTATAAATTTCCTGATAATTGGATAATTATTCCGGGGAACATGATGGTTGAATTTATTTTTAGTGAATTGTTAGAACGCTCTAATCACGTAACGGTCATTCATAATGGATCTGCATCTATGTTGTATTTTACTAATTTTATGAATGAAATTTTGTTTGATAGTAAAGAGCTTGATAAACAATGGATAGAGCAGTATAAAGAAATCGTAAGATTAATTAAAAATGAGAAGTAGCTTTATTTATTGGTTTATACTTTTGTATATTCCGTTTGGGTGTATTCTTTATTATTTGGACTTAGGTTTTCTAAGACTTCAATATTATGATGAAATTTGCACTCTGCTGTTATTATTATACACTTTGCTCCAAAGGAGTAATAAATTATGTTTTTCTAAAGAATTTTCTATATTTCTATGTGTAGTTCTTTTTTATTTTTTATATTCAATAATTTGGAGAGGTATAGGACTTAATGTTGTTTTATATGATTTACAGCAACAGGTTAAACCTTATATTATTTTTTATTGTATTTGGAAAATAAAACCATACTTTAGTTTGCGTCAATGTAAGATTCTTAAAAAAGTAGCAATTTTCTCTACTCTATTTTTAGTATTATCATTCTTATTAACAGGCGCAAAGATTGAGTCTACGTATTTATTTGATATGCGGGGACAAGAATTTGCTACTACATCATTAAGTTGCGGGATGTTATTCTATTCTATGTCTCGTAAAAAAAATAATGATAAAGTTATTTTTGCAGTGATGTTAGGTGTTGGTCTTCTTGGTGGAAAAAGTAAAATGTTTGCAGAGGCATTTGTAATCCTACTTATTTTGTTTTTTGTCAAAGAGAAGATGAAGTTGTATTCAATAAAGTCTTTTTTTATTTGTTTGGTATTACTTGTCGGAGCAATATTTGTAGCTTGGGTTAAGTTTGACCAATATTATGTTACTGGTATTAGTGATGAAAGCTTGGCTCGTCCAATGATGTACAAAACTGGATTTCTCATTTTTCTTGATTATTTCCCTTTTGGATCAGGTTTTGGTACATTTGCTACAGAAGCGTCTAGAGTCTATTATTCTTCATTGTATGGGAAATATGGTCTTTGGGGCATTTGGGGATTAGAAGAGGGCGGCGCATCTTTTGTTTCGGATACATTCTATCCTTCTATTGCTCAGTTTGGTATAGTTGGTCTTCTCATATTCATATCATTTTGGCGAAAGAGATTTCTTGAATTTTCTGCTGATTCATTAGAACGATACAAAATAGGTTTATTTGTGGCTATCGTCCTTTTAGGCGATGCTATAGCTGATTCTACTTATGTTTCAAATCGAGGTGTGATGATGTGGATTATTCTAGGTCTATTAATAAGCGGAAGTATAAAAAAGGTGGATGATATTAATAATAAAATACATCTGCTAAAATAAAAGTAACTAATTATAGTGAACTGTATTCGTTAGGAATTACAGACTATGTTCTTTTAATCTGATTATCAGACGGCCTAGACCTGCTTAAATACAGAACATAAGGAATAACACAAGCGAAATAATTGTGTATGAACAAAGACTATGTAATACCCGAAAATAGTTTAGTTTGTTGATGATAATTTAAAGGTATGCAAAAAGTTATTATTACATCACCTTCTCTTAATCCAGAAGAAAATGTGAGTGGTGTTTCAAGTGTTGTTAGGTTTATAATAGATAATAATCCTAATTGTAAATATCTTCATTTCGAATTAGGAAAAAAAGATAAAGAAAAAGGTGGTTGGCATCGAATTACAAAATTAATTGGTTCATTTTTTAAATGGACAAAATTTATTGATACAAATTCTGATGCGCTTATACACTATAATTTTCCACTTGATACAAAATCAATCATACGTGATGTACCATTTATGTATTATGCTTTGCATAAAAAACATAAGATGGTAGTCCATATTCATGGAGGATTGTTCTTGACTTCTCCTAAGATTCCTGCTATTTTAAAGGGTATTTTATCGAAGGTGTTTTCATGGAATATTCCTTTTATTGTCTTGAGTGATAGTGAGGTGAAAATTTTGAAAGAACGTTTTCATACTAAAAATGTTTATAGTCTTCCTAACTGTGTAGACTTAAAAGATGCTGAGCTTTATGCCAAAGAGCAAAACTTAAAATCAGAAAAGGCATTGAACTTAGGTTATCTTGGTCGCATAGAGCCTAATAAGGGAATGACGGAACTGTTGGTTGGTTGCATGAAATTAAAAGAAGCAGGAATCCCGTTTAAGTTAATTCTTGCAGGAAAAGAACAAACAGAAGGAGAGTTTTTGCCTAGATTTAAACAATCTTTAGGTGATAATTTTTCTTATGTAGGTTTAGTTTCCGGAAAAAGTAAGTGCGATTTTTTGCGAAGCCTTGATGTTTTAGTAATGCCTACTTATTTTGAAGGATTACCTATGTCTCTACTTGAATGTATGAGTTATGGCATTGTGCCTGTGATAACACCTGTAGGTTCTATTCCGGAAGTTGTTGTTGATGGTAATAATGGATTATTTATCAAAGTTAAGGACACTGATTGTATTGTAGAGGCTATCAGAAAAATAAATTCAGATAGAAACTTATTAAATAGGCTAAGTGTCAATGCACGGAATACGATCTTTAGTAAGTTCTCCACTCTGCAATATATCAGCCAGTTGAATCATATTTATCAGGAGGGGTAATAATGTTTGCTATTTTTAAAGAAAAGGTGCATATGTCCGTTTAATCCTACCTGAATTTTGCGATATTAAATTATTGTAGAATAAATTTATTCAAAAACTGATACGTTTAACTCACTGATATATAGTGGGGATGTTGTATTGGTTGTTTACCATAGAGATTATGAATATTAACCATGTGGACATCTTTTTAAAAGGGGCAAAAGATAAAGCAACCCCAAAGGAATTCTCGCTTTCTGTGATTCATATCTTCCCAGATTGTTCTCCTAATTTGAAAAAGGGACTGCGTGATGAGTTCTACAAGCTCAATGGGCGCTGCGAGATTTATCGCAACAAGGTTGAGCTCAGAGAGGAAAATCCATTGCTAGGATTCTATGGTAGTCGCATCAATGTAGAGGCTATCGTGGGGGTGAATGGTAGCGGTAAGTCTTCCTTGTTCGAAATCATCTATAGAGTAATCAACAACCTGAGTTGCTTGTTGAATAGGGGAAAACGTCGTAGAACGGCAGATGACCTCTATTATGTCAAGGACTTGTATGCCGAACTCTATTATGTAGTTAACGGACAGCTTGCCAGAATCTCTTGCCTGGGAGATAAGGTTGAATTCCAAATGGGCAAAGAGACTTCTGTTACCTTGACTGCTGTCAAGGACGGGATGGTAAGTTCAGAGAAGGTATTCATGGCTGATTTCGTGAAATGGGCTAAGGAAAACTTCTTCTATACGATAGTTACCAATTATAGTTTGCAGGCTTTTAACGCCAATGATTATAAAAGGGAACGTTGCTTGATTCTGAAAGATGGTCTGGATGATACCATGGCTGAAACTCAGGCAGAAGGTCATGTTTGGATGGATAGCTTGTTTCATAAGAATGATGGATATATGACTCCTATCGTATTGAATCCTTATCGTGACGAAGGTATCTTTGACCTGAACAAGGAGCATCATCTTACTCTTTACAGACTATCTGCCATCTTGATATATGCACAGGTACATGATAGGCCTTTCATGGAGGATTATTCTCTGGATGATATTCTCTATACTTTTGATGCAAGTTCTCTTCAAAAGAAGTACGTGGAGAAATATCAGATGGAGTTTAAAGTGTTTGATGGCTATAAGTTCTCGCCACTTGAACATAACGACATCGGTACAGAGATATTAAAATGTTATGGAGTTATGGATGGCTTGATTTTCGATGATACCCTGCAAAGAACAGCCGCCATGTATCTTATCTACAAGACCTTTGCGATTGCCAACAGTTATCCAGCCTATGAGGAGTTTTCTGGCTTGGGTGAGCTAGATAAATTTACCCAAGAAGTAGAACCAGAAACGATGGAATTGATATACAAGTTGGTGAAGACCATCAAGAGGGACAAGTCGCATATCTCACTTAAGATAAGACAGACCATACATTTCTTGAATGCATTGAAGAAGGGGACTATCGATTCTCAGAAATTCTTGACCCGTAAAATTTCTCACCGAGAATATTTTCTGTGTGTTGATGAGGGTAAAGATTTGAGGAGTATGAGAGATATCCAGGAATATTTGCCTCCTTCGTTCTTCCAAATAGAAATCTTAATGAATAGGTTTGAAAATGGTGAACGAGTGAATGATACTCCTATTCCGATTGAGCAGATGAGTGCTGGTGAGAGGCAATACCTCTATACTTTCAGCACATATATCTATCACGTGTTGAACCTATTGAGCATACAGGAATCGCATCGGGTAAGATATAGAAACATCAACCTGATACTTGATGAGGTGGAGATTTGTTTTCACCCTGAGTTCCAAAGGCGATTTGTTAATGAATTTCTGGGCTATATCAAGCGATTGTTCATGAACAGAAATGCATCCTTCAATATCCTGATAGCTACTCACTCTCCATTCATATTATCTGATATTCCTCAGAGTAATATCCTTTATCTGGAGGATGGAAAGATGGTAATGCCTGAAGGCATCAAGAATCCTTTTGCTGCCAATATCTGCGACATTCTCTATCAGAGTTTCTTTCTCAAACAGGGTTTTGTGGGGGAATATGCCAGAAAGAAAATTAAACACATAATAGAGCGTTTGCTTCCTGGCGGTTATTTTCTGGATGATAGTGAAGCGGAATATCATTTGCTGATGGAATTGATAGGCGATCCTTTCTTGAAGATGCAGCTGCAACAACTATATGAGGATAGGAGGAAGAGAAATGGTAAAGATTGAGATAGATGATGCGGTAAGAGACTATGCTCTTGATTATAGCCATCGAGTTATGGCTACATGTGCTGACGTGGAGGAAAAATTGGCGGAACTTGGGACATTCGTTGCTGATAACAATAATTGGAATGATAAAAGTGCTATAACGGATTACATCGATTTATTGATAGCTGACTATCCTAAGGTCTTGACATTGGAGCCTATAGAATGGAAACAATATATAGATAAGTATAACGAGGTGCTGAAACGTGAGCCTGATATGTTGAAGACCAAGGTGGCATATCGGAAGACGGAGACGAAAGTTTTTACTGGAAAACTTTATGAGCGAATCATCGATTGTCTTCAATATACCAAAGCCAGGGTAATACTGGGAAAGATTCATCAACAGATGGGATTGAAAACATGTGTATATTGTAATGCAATTCCTACGATGTCGAAGAATGGAGAGGTGTTTTATCAGATGGATCATTACCTGCCTCAAAGCTTATACCCATTTCTTGGTACATGCTTTTATAACTTGCAGCCATCGTGTGGCGTATGTAATGATCATAAAAAGACAAAAAACTGTGATTTTGGTCTTTATGTGAATAGTGAACAACATAAGGATTTGAGTCCTTTTCGTTTCGTGCCAAAAGTCAAGAATTTGGATGGTCCTTATCCTGAATGTGAGGATATTCAGTTCAGAGGGAAAGAGGCAAATGTAACCAAGGAGAGTACGGCGCATGAAGAAATGTTCCATATCAATAACTTGTATGCTGGGTATAAAGATGAAGTATCTGCTCTTTATACTGATGCCTATAAAATGAATCCGTCAATTGTAGAAATGAATGCTGCATGCTGGGGAATTCCTGCAACCAAAAAGGATGTGTTGGCTTATATGTCTGGGCATCTGTCCTTAGAAGAGAAGGATGTTCACAAAAAATCTTTAACCAAGTTGAAACAAGATACCATCAGGCAACTGAAAGAGGGTGGAGTTTTGTAACGACTTATTATATTTCTTTATATTATGACTATAGATTATTCTTTGGGATATGACAGCAATAAAGAATCAAATGATTTCTTGAGATGCTTTTGGGCTGCATTGCGTAAGGAGTTTGGTAAAGCGGCATGGAATCTTTTGCCACTACGTATTGAAAATAAGATTTATCTAGGACATTGTGACATAGGCTTGGAACATGTACTTGATATTTCCTTAAGTTACAAAATTAAAGGTTGTTTATCGGCTATTAGTATTTCTGTTGATGATTCGATATCTGATGCGCAATTGCAAAGGAGATTAAAAGGATGTATTACCCATGCTCGCAAAAACATAGATAAATTAGAAGTGTTTTATCTCACTTTGTCATTGGATAGTGCTATTTGCTTTGAGAAGTCAGATGCTAACTATCTTTCACTAGATGACAATCGACTGATGCTTAATGTTTATGGATATGATTTGGTTGATGCCAAGACTCTATCATCTTCATTGTTGAAAAATATCTGTGCTTGGCTGTCATTCGACCAGTTGAAATACATATCTATCGAAGGGTGTGCTTTCCAGGTATATTCTGATAGTGTTCGTTGGCAGTTCGGAAGACAAAGAAAATATAAATTGAAAGTTTCTGATAGTATCCAAAAGTATTTAGATGAATTTATAGGAAAACCTTATTCTTATGAAGATAATTTATCTGATATAGATAAGGCTGTATTCTTGTTTGGGCAAGGCTTGAAATATGATGAGTTATCGAAAATGACGATTTCTTCGTTGGAAGCCTATAATGAACAAGCAATTCTTTGCTATATGTCAGCACTGGAGGTTGTTACCTTAAAAGATATTGAACCGTCTAAATGTGAATGTTGTGGTCAACTAAGGTATTCTATAGCTAAACGAGTGGAAAACTTGGTTTATGAAGTATCACAAAGCAAGGCAATGAGGAAAATGATAACTGATTTTTATAAAAATCGTTCTCAATTTGTTCATTTAGGCACAATGCTTTCTGAGAATAATTATACAGGAATTTCTATACCTTTAATGAATAAAGGGTATGGTGATGGACTGATAATGCAATGTAACTTTAGAAGTGCAGATTTGGCTGATATTGTGAAAGAATGTATTATGTGGAAAATCAAGACGGCAAATGGTTGATATTCATATTTGCATGATGCACAACAGTATCTTCTCCCAAACTTCACTATCTAGCATGAAGTAGGGAATAGCTTTCTTGCTATCCTCTGCAAAATAGAAAAACAGATGTTTGATGCCTGGGGCATCTGAATATTCGTAGGCTTCGATTTTCACAATGTTGATGCTTTGCGACTGAAGAGCCGCAAGGAGTTGCTGACATTGCTTTTTCGTAAGCTGCTTATACTTCGTATATATAGTATTAATATCGTATGTCATAATCATTGTTTCTTGTTCATGAAATGATGGGATTCTGATGGAACCCGCTGTTTATGGCTGCGAAGATAACAAAATAATTTGAAATACAGTTATGTTTCGACTAAAAACATTAACAATTTTGGGTAGTAAGGCGGGATTAGCCTCATTACCAGAGGGCAAATTGCTCATTAACACAATAAATGCGCATTCTTTTAACACCGCAAAGAAGGATCAGCTCTTTGCTGATGCTCTGACAAATGGTGATGTGTTGATTCCGGATGGAGTGAGTATTGTGAAAGCGTGCAAGTGGATTAAGGCTAAGAGTCAGCCTAAAGAAAGAATAGCTGGCTGGGACTTGTTTTTCTTCGAAATGAACAAGCTGGAGAAAAAGGGCGGTACGGTGATGTTCATGGGTAGTTCGCAGAAGGTGCTCGACCTGATTGTGAAGCGTGCTGCCGTGGATTATCCTCACCTGAAGGTGGTGACTTATTCGCCTCCTTTTAAGCCTGAGTTCTCGGATGAGGACAACAAGGCTATCATTGATGCCATTAATGCAGCCAACCCTGATTTGCTTTGGATTGGCATGACGGCGCCTAAGCAGGAGAAATGGACGTACTCTCATTGGGATGAGTTGAACATCCATTGTCACGTAGGTACCATCGGTGCTGTCTTCGACTTCTTCGCTGGTACCGTGGAGCGTGCCCCTATCTGGTGGCAGGAGCATGGCCTGGAATGGCTCTATCGCTTGATCAAGGAGCCTAAGCGTATGTGGAGAAGATATATCATTGGTAATACCTTATTCCTCTGGAACATGGTGAAAGAATAGGGGAACTAAAATCATCCCGTCCTTCTTTACCATTAAAGAAGGCTCCACCTTTCTCACCATGCCTCTCTTCAATAGTCTTTACGACCCCTTCGATTCCCCTTCTAGGGGACAGAAACCCTCAGGGACGAGAGGATGTAACCGCCCTACTGGGTGCTCAAAACCGCTACGCTCTAAGGTTGGCGGACCATCAAAGGTCTTCGCCATGTTATGCGGGTTGGGACCGCATGGGGATGGGCTGGCGCTTTGCGAGTGTTTGTCGGCTGGCGCATTGCGTAATTTGCTGATAATTGCAGATTTTCGGCTTTTTTCTTGGTGGTTTCAATAAAAAAGCGTAACTTTGGCGGCAGTTATATAAACTAAAAATAGGAGACTAGATTATGACAGATACTGAATTTGAACAATTTTTACGCCAAATGAGCAAAGAGGAATTGGACGAATGGCTTAGGATTAAAGGACAGCCTTTTGATTCTTTTGCTAATGCGTTAGCTGGTGAATCAATAGCAAATTTAGCTCCTCCGTTTGATGAGTATGTTAATTATACTGGTAGCTTAATTGATTTCTATAAAGACTTTTTTCAACGATATCTCCAGTGTTTAGAAAATATAGATTCTAATACCTGGGAGTTTGTCAACATTAGTATGAGAGCATACATAAAACATAAAGGTGGGCCATTGGTCGATTTTGATTTGGTTGAAGAATGTAAAATGCTCATGGATTCAATTACAAAATCGCTAAGTGCATATTTTGATGGGTCTCCAAATATGGCTTATAGGATATTGGAGAATACCTTTGTTAGTAAGAATTTTCATTTATTGATGATTCTTCCTCAAATCCAATACCTAGGGCCTCTTTATCGTGTGCGTAGTGAACGAAATCTAAGTGCGCAGAAAGAATTGTTTCATACTCCTTTTGAGTTAAGAAACAGTTGTGGTAGTTATCGGTATAGCATCCTAGGATATCCTTCTTTATATTTGGCTGGTAGTATTGAAACTGCATTGGCGGAGAGCCGAATTGTTGATAAACAATATTCTGTGATGCTTTTCAGAAGCAATGAAATTTTGCAATGTATAGATTTGTCACTACCAAGCAGAGAGTTGCTCTTTTGGGAACGATATAGCCTAGTATTGTTTTATCCATTGATTTTTGCATGTGGTTTGAAAGTAAAAGAAGAAAGTAAACCGTTCAAGCCAGAATATGTCATTCCACAATTGTTTTTCCAAGTTGTCAGTGAGTGCTCAAATTTGATGGGCGTATCATATACCTCTACTCGAATGGAGAATCCTGATTATCGTAATGGTAAGCAACGAAACTTTGTGCTGAAGGTTCCTAAAGCAGATAAAGCTAAAGGCCAATCGCTTGAACTAGCAGGAAAGTTTAAATGTACTATGCCAGTAAGTCCATATGACAATGAAAATGCTCTGTCTGTTGAAAACAGACTAAGAGGAATGGAGTTATTTGAACTAAAATTAAACTAATTTTTTATAGAACATAGGATAAGAATATGAAACAATATGATTATTTAATAGTAGGCTCTGGCTTGTTTGGAGCAACCTTTGCTTATCTTGCTAAAAAACAAGGTAAGAAGTGCTTGGTGATTGACAAGCGTTCTCATTTAGGTGGTAACATCTACTGTGAGAATATCGAGGGAATCAACGTGCATAAGTATGGTGCACATATCTTCCATACCTCTAACAAAAAGGTGTGGGACTTTGTGAATTCTATCGTTGAGTTCAATCATTATACCAATTCACCTGTAGCAAACTATAAGGGTAAGCTTTATAATCGTAAGCAGTCACTTTAGGTCGTCTTGCGTACGTTAATAAAAATATATACCTTTGCCCCGAATTTTAAATTTGGGACTAAATGAATATAAACGAAGTAGGCAAGTACTATGCCTCAATGGTTCGTAAGTTTCGAACCGAGTACAAGAGCAAGAACCTTCATGGGGTCTGTAAAGAACACAAAGTAAACTATACCAAGATGCTTCATTGTTTGCGTAATGATTCTTATCGCAAGCCGAGTGCCACGCCTGTGAGTTTGTGATGTGTTCCGCAGGATCAAGAAAACGGCAAAGGACAAATTGGTAGACTTACTCGCTCATAGATGGCAGCTGGCTACTGTTACTGCTTGGGCATAAAATCAAATGATTTTTTCTTAAAAGATAATAAAAAAGCATTCATTTTATGGCTTAACGTACCTAAAGTGACCGCTTACTAATAGTTAGAATAGAGAGGCATATTCCTAGACATGTATCTGGGAATGTCAAGTTTGCGACTAATAGGTTAAATATTGTAATAAAGTAGCGTACTTTACAAAAAAAATCGTATTTTTGCATTCTTAAAAAATGAGAAGAAATGGCAGTAACGAGATTAAATAACATACGACCAGAAATGCTTGTTTGGGCATTTGAAAGAGCTGGCTTCAATGAAGAGAGGGCTGTGAAAGTTTTCCCTAAGTTGGCGTCTTGGCTCTCTGGAGAGAAACTGCCTACTGTAAACCAACTGCAACAATTTGCCAAGAGATTCTATATTCCTTTTGGATATCTGTTTTTGCAGAATAGACTAGAAGAAACGATTCCTTTCCCGATGTTCCGTGGTGAAGCAGGAAAAATGAATCGCTTTGATCTCAATGTTTACGATACAGTCACAACGATTCGTACTCGACAGGATTGGCTGGCAGATTATCTTGTAGAGAATGACATTGAGATATGCCAATTGGTGAACAGTATTACGCTGCAAACTCCAATAGGTGAAGCTGTCAATCTTCTCAGAAATGAATTGGCCTTGGAACCTCGATGGGCGTTCTGTCTTGCCAAAACAGATGTGGCGGTGGGGCTTCTGACAGAGCGATTGGAGCAGGTTGGCGTGTTCGTTGCCTATAATGGTGTCGTTGGGAATAATACGCAACGTACATTGAAGGTTAGCGAATGTCGTGGCTTTGCATTAGTTGATCGTGTTGCACCGTATGTTTTTGTGAACAGTGCCGACAGCAAGTCTGCCCAATTGTTTACCTTGATTCATGAGGTGGCACATATCATGTTAGGTGTAAGTGCTGGTCATGCTGGTGAGGACTTGGGTGCCCATGATACCTATGAGAGATATTGCGATGCGATGGCAGCAGAATTTCTTGTTCCTGCCCATGTGTTGCGTGAAACCTGGAATCATGACATCAAGAAGCAATCTCGTCAGTTTAAGGTGAGTGAAATAGTTGTAGCTCGTAGAGCCCATGACTTAGGACTATTGAGCGATCAGGCTTTTCGGAATTTCTGGATGGAATACAGCCATCGTCCTATAGCCGAGAAGAAAAAAAGTGGTGGCGGAGATTTCTATCTTACCAGTGTAAAAAGAGTAGGAAAACTATTTGCTATCCATGTGCGCAATGCCGTAAACAGCCGTCAGTTGGAATATACGGAGGCTTATCGTCTAACTGGTCTGTCTGGTAATACCTACCAGCATTTTATGACCCATAATATCTAAGGTCTATGGCATATATTTTTGATACCAACATATTCATTCGTTCAAAGCATGAGATGCCTATGGACTTGTGGCCCACTTTTTGGACTAAGATTGCTGGAATGATAAATTCTGGCAACGTGTTTTCTAACATTCAAGTGAAAGGAGAGATAGATAAAGGTGGTGATGAATTGACCGTCTGGATGAAGGACAATGTTCCTGCTGGATTTTATATCGAGAACAAGCTTGATGTAATGGTCAAGTATGGAGATGTTATGAATTGGGCTCAATCTAATGCAGTTTACAGACCAGAGGCTGTTTCTGAATTTGCAACAGTGGCAGATGCTTATCTTGTGGCTACAGCAGCTGCAAAGGGATATACGCTCGTAACGAATGAAACTGCAGATCCACAATGCAGACGCAGAGTGAAAATTCCAGATGCTTGTAATGCATTGGGGGTGAGATTTTGTGACTTGAATACGGTTTTGCGAGAACTGAATATTACGATTTAAGATACTTAACATAGGTTAGCAAGAATGTTTTTTCTCCTCTTGCTAACCCATCAATATTTTTTTAATTGGATTTTACTTGGACTATGGAGCAAAAGAATTTGTTCCTGTTATTGAAGTCCGCATTATGGAATGATGAGCTGTCGGCTCGTCCTGTTCATGATGTGGATTGGGGTGAATTGTATGGGCTTGCCAAGGAACAGTGCCACCTACTCAGTCTGCGCTTCTCCCTGAGTTTGTAACGAGAATGCGCATGGGTCCTTGAATGTGGGTTAGAGGCGATGGTCGCCTGGTCCTGGTCCGAGCTTGCGGTCTATGGCATCAAGAATTCGCCAAAGAAGGAGCCGGAGATATTGATAAAGATGTTTCATATATAACTTATAGTTCATTGCTTTTTGATAAAACGTAAATGAATGGAAAATTTTGTATAGGCATTCTTTACCTGTTCTTTATCCGCGTTATGCCATCGATTCTCGAAAGTTGCCGAAGGAACTCGGTTGGGAGCCATCTCTCCAGTTTGAGGAGGGTATCGAAGAAACAGTGAAGTGGTATCTCGATAACCAGGAATGGATGGATCATGTTACTCCTGGGGAGTATCAGAAGTATTATGAGGGGATGTATTGTTGATGCCCCACCTGTCCCTCCCCAGCGGGAGGGTCCTTACCCTATACCCAAGCCCTAAATCCCTACCATAGGGATTAGGGATGTAACCGCCCTCCGGTGCTCAGAACCGCTACGCTCTAAGGTTGGCGGACCATCAAAGGTCTACGCCATCTTGTGCGGGATGGGACCGCCTGGAAATAGCAGTTTATAGTTTACAGTTTTTTGTAGTAATTTGCTGATGAGTTGCAGATTTCTTTCGATTTTCTTGGTGGTTTCGAGAAAAAAGAGTAATTTTGGCGGCAAGATATATAAACTAAATAATAGGAGATAAGATTATGGCAATAGATATAAAGGTTATTCCGACTCTTCATGGTGATGAAGCTATTCGCTTTATCAACAATGCTGATGATGTTATGAAAAGTAAAGAACGTGTTGATTTTTCAGAGAAAATAGCTATAGCTCGTGCTATATTAAAAAAAGCAGGAATGTAATTATGGGATTTTTATTAGATAAGTGTAAACTTAAAAAGATGGACGACGAGATTCTTTCGACTTGCCATCCTTTTACTTGTGGAGATGAGGATTTGGATGATTTCTTTCTACATGATGCAATGCGTTATAAAGCAGAATTGCTTGGTAAAACTTATTGCTTTGTGCTGGATGATGATCCTAAAACCATTGTTTGTATGTTTACTTTGTCTAATGATAGTATCAGAGTGGATGTCATACCTAATAGTCGTGGTCGTAAACTTTCTCATGATATTCCTAGAGAGAAACGAATGCGTAGATATCCTGCTGTACTTATAGGAAGGCTTGGAATCAATGTTGACTTTCGTCATCAAGGTATAGGGTCAGAATTATTGGATTTCATAAAATCTTGGTTTATTGATGAAGAAAATAAAACTGGATGTCGTTTTTTGATAGTTGATGCCTATAACTGTATGGTTCCATTGGATTTTTATCAAAAGAATGAATTCTTGTTTTTGTTTTCGACGGAACAGCAAGAAGCAGAGAATCTGGGGTATGACATGACAAAGTCGTTGCATACGCGCCTCATGTATTATGATTTGAAGAAGTTAACTTCAAATTGAAAAACGTATTAATACTATGCGCCATTTGTATTATCACAAGTTTGACAAGAACCTGAGCTTTTTCTGTCTAGAGTTTTAAGGTGTCCTTCCTATTTATGTATTGGAGGGGAAGTGTCATGCCTTGATGACAGAAGCACTTTTAGTTAAAGCTGCTTTAAAAATCGAAAAAGTCTAATTAAGACATCCCAAGCCGTCGCTTGATTGTTAAATTTTAGAAAATCAAAACTTTATTCAAAAATACTGGTACGGCTAACCCGCTAATAAATTGTGGGGACGCTGTATTGGTGGTTTTACCCTAAATAAAGTTTCGTATCTTTGCACCATGATTTTAGTCTAAAAAAGAATAAAGAAAAATATGATGAAGCCATCCTTCTTCAGATACGAAGGGCATAACTATCTGGTGCCCTTCCTCATCATCAGCAGTCTCTTCTTCATGTGGGGCTTTGCCCATGGCATCCTAGAGGTGCTGAATCCGCATTTCCAGGAGTCGTTCCATATCAGCAAGGCGATGTCGGCCTTGACGCAGGCTGCTGTCTATGGTGCCTACTTTCTGATGGCGCTACCTGCCGGATGGATTATCCGGAAGTGGGGCTACAGGAGGGGTGTGATAACCGGACTGGTTCTCTTCGGTATCGGTGCCCTGCTGTTCATACCGGGAAGCAGGATCAACAGTTTTTACTTCTTCGTTCTGTCGCTGTTTGTGATAGGATGCGGACTGACCTGTCTGGAAACGAGTGCGAATCCTTATACTACGGTACTGGGACATCCTGACAAGGCGGAGAGCAGAATCAACCTGTCGCAGTCGCTCAATGGTATCGGATGGATTGTAGGACCGCTGGTTGGCGGACAGCTTCTGTTCTCGGGTGTCAACATCGCCATTCCTTATGCTCTGGTGGGTATCTTCGTGCTTTCTGTGGCGCTGGTCCTGTCAAGGATTAAGTTGCCGGACCCAAGGAGAGCGCATGAGGCGGATACGAATGAGAAGGTTGAGGAGAAGCCGATGCGAGTGATGGCATTCGGTTTCGGTATGCTGACCTTGTTTCTCTATGTGGCTGCCCAGACGGGTGTGAACAGTTTCTTCATCAACTATGCTGAGGAGAGTATTCATATAGAGAAGCAGACTGCCAGTCTGTATCTTGCCTTTGGCGGAATGGGTCTGTTCTTTATCGGCAGGTTGGCTGGTGGTGTCATCATGAATTATATCCAGCCAAGGCTGGTGCTGCTGGTCTGTGCTATCCTCACCTTTGTTGCCACATTGATTGTGGTGGTATGTAGCGGAACCATATCCCTCATAGCGTTCTTCGCCCTGTATCTGGGAGAGAGCATCATGTTTCCGACTATCTTCTCGCTGGCATTGAGGGATGCGGGTACAAAGACCAAGCTTGCCTCTTCCCTACTCATCATGACGATTGTGGGTGGAGCGGTTGCTCCTGTAATCATGGGGCATATTGCGGATACTACGGGCAGTATGGCGATTGCCTTTCTCATACCGCTAGTATGTTATGGGGTGATTGGAACGTATGCGTTATCGAAACCCTCCGTCTCCCTTTAGCCAAAGGGAGCTCCACATCCTAACCAAGCCACAATAGGCTTTACGACCCTTTCGGTTCCCCTCACAGGGGACAGAAACCCTTCTCAGACGGGAAGGATGTAACCGCCCTACAGTGCTATATTTGCCCCACCTGTCTTCAATAGTCTTTACGACCCTTTCGGTTCCCCTTGTAGGGGACAGAAACCCCTGCGGGAGGGTCCTTACCCTATACCCAAGCCCTAAATCCCTACCATAGGGATTAGGGATGTAACCGCCCTCCGGAGCTCGGAACCGCTACGCTCTAAGGTTGGCGGGGCATCAAAGCCCTGCGCCATTTTGTGCGGGATGGGACCGCCGGGGGTGGGAAGTTTATAATTTACAATTTATAATTAATAGTTTACTGTTTAGAGTTAATAGTTTATAGTTAATAGTTTACAACTTATATTCGGGGGATTTTGTTGATTTATTGTGAATTTCTTGGTGTTTTAGAATATGCTTATTGGCATAGCCCAATCAATGGGCTATGCTGATGAGTTTACTAGCTGGAGTTGTTATCATGGCACATTATCAAAGAGAATCCTCGATTCGTTTCATAATTTCCTTTGTCGGAAGGCGATGGTTGGACTCCAGCAAGGCTTTAAGCTTGGTTATATATTCTTCTTTCGATAGAATATCATGGTGAAGAAGTTCGTCTTGGTATCGCTGATTACTATTTCCATTAGGCAAGAACGAAATTATGTAACACTTCCTCTGTCGTTTTGTTGAGTAAGACGGCAGCCTTGGATTCTGTTATCAAGCCACTTGACAGGGCACGATAGATAAGGTTCTCGAATCTGGTGCTGTGCTCGTCATCAATGATGCTCTTCTCTACCTGGGATTTGAAATTGGAATCGAAATTTTTCTTCTTCCAATAAGTTGTATAGCGATTTTCTGATATGACATCTAGATATCTCGCCTTATACATCAAAGCATCAACAGATATTCCAAATTCTGATTGAAGGTTTTTCAACTCAACTAAAGCTATATCGTGGCGTTTTTCGCCAATAGACTGGAGGAAAGTCTGTCTTGGCATCAATACTTCATTGGCAAATATATTGCAGTATTGTTCTTCCATCTTTTCATCCATATCTTCTGAAAAATGAAGCAATGGAAAGCGTCAGAAGCTTCTACTTCTACCACAATGATACCATTGGTCTCTAAGATATTGATGACGTTTGTTATGGCGGCATTGCCAATATTCCAATCGGTGCGGAGTTTGGTTGCTGCGCAGAAAACATCATTTAAAGACTTTACTTGACAAGTAAAGGAGGAAGCATCAAAATGTCTTTCGATGCCACAAATGTCTTCTATTTCATTGATGCGTTCAATGGTATCTTCCACCATGAGATTAATGGATTTCTCTTCCTTAGCACTCAGGCGAGTTAGTTTGCGGTAATGGACATTATTGAGAGCTGAACGATTTTCACGAAACAGATAGTCGGGGGAAATGTTCAGGGCTTTACATAATGCGATGAGAATGGTACTCTCTGGCATACTCTCGCCTCGTTCGTATTTGGACACGGATTGTTTGGTGACAATATCATTCATCATCACACAGAGTTGTTGCATGGACAAGCCTCGCATCAGACGTGCGTTGCGCAGTCGCTTAGAAAATATATCTTTTAGTTCCATAATTAATCATTTTATCTTTTGGTTGACAACGATAATGAATTTATCTGGAGTAGTCAACCAATAAGGCGAAAATATAACAATATTTAATTATAATTTGAAAATATGAATGTAATCAAGCTTTTTGATTACCAAGAGGATATGAAGGAACGGATTGAGAAGGCGTTGCGCCTTCATCGGTCCGTGATGGCACAAATGCCAACGGGTACGGGAAAAACGGTTCTACTCGCTTCGGTCGTAGAATCGTTTTTGAGGGAACATTCCAATTGCAATGTTTGGATTGTTGCCCATAGAAGGGAGTTGGTGTCGCAGATAAAAGACACTTTGAATAAGTTTCTTTTGAATTTCAGTTTTTCGAATCATCCCGTCCCTCTTTCCAAAGAGGGCTCCACCTCCACCCCAAGCCCCTCCTCCTCAGAAGGAGGGAATGTAACCGCCCTCCGGTGCTCAGAACCGCTTCGCTCTAAGGTTGGCGGACCATCAAAGGTCTCGCCAGATTGTGCGGGATGGGACCGCCTGGGGATGAGTGGAGCATCAAAGATCTCGCCAGATTGTTTGTCGGCTAGCGCATTCAATGTTCCTATCAAGGCTGTGTCGATACAATGGTTGGCTAAACACTATGACGAGATAGAGGAAGAACCGGGAATGATCGTGATTGACGAGGCACACCATGCGCTTGCCAAGACCTATAAGGAGATGTGGGAGAGATTCCCGAAGGCTAAGTTCCTGGGACTGACGGCTACTCCTTGCCGATTGAACGGAAAGGGATTCACGGATTTGTTTGATGTCTTGGTGCAGTCATGGGATATTCCCGAGTTTATCAGCAAGGGAAGATTGGCAACATACGATTTCGTGAGCATCAAGTCGGATGGTGTGACGCAACGGCTCATCGACTCCTTGCAGAAGCGAGGAGCAGACGGTGACTACCAGAACAAGGAAATGGATATGCTGCTGAATAAAAAGCCGAGTATCGAAAGGCTCTATCGGAGCTTGGAAGAATTTGGTAAAGACAGAAAGGGCATCGTGTATGCTATCAATATTTCTCATGCCAATGCTATTGCCGAGTTCTATAGAGAACACGGCATAGCAGCTGTTGCCATTGATAGTAAAACGCCAAGTTCTTTACGAAAAGAACTAATTGAAAGGTTTAAATCTTCTAATACTTCTCAAAATTTTTCGAAAATCACCCCGTCTCTCTTTACCCTTAAAGAAGGAGATTTTTCGAATCACCCCGTCCCTCTTTCCAAAGAGGGCTCCACTTTCTCCCCAAGCCCCTCTTCCTCAGGAAGCGGGGATGTAACCGCTCCTCCTCGTCGCTCGGAACCGCTACGCTCTAAGGTTGGCGGACCATCAAAGGTCTCGCCAGATTGTGCGGGATGGGACCGCCTGGGGATGAGTGGAGCATCAAAGGTCTCGCCAGATTGTTTGTCGGCTAGCGCATCAAAGGATGTATCAGGTTATTCGCCAGATTGTTTGTGCGGTGTAAACCGAGTTGCTGATGAACTTGCTCCTATCCAAGTACTCGTGAATGTGGATATATTCTCGGAGGGATTTGACTGTCCGGATGTGGAGTTTGTACAGTTGGCTCGACCTACCTTGTCGCTTGCCAAGTATCTGCAGATGGTGGGACGTGGACTGCGAGTGGCTAAGGGGAAGAAGAACTGCGTGATTATAGATAATGTGGGACTGTATCGGGTGTTTGGATTGCCTTCGCAAGTATGGAACTGGAATGCTATGTTCGAGGGAAAGCTGAAAGTTGGCAAGAAAAAGGAGACTCCGAAAGAAAGAGATTTCTTCTTGATGTACGGAAAGCAAGAAACTATGCCTGTTGGTCAAGACTCTGAAATGATGATGGTGATGAGTCATGAGGAACTGATGCAGTCGCTAAAGTATCGGGAGTTTGTGGATTGCAATGATGATTTTGCCATCGTCAAGTTGAATGATGGAAAGATGACGGTGGTAAACCGGCAAGGCGAACAGGTGATAGAACCAGGCAACTTTTATGACATGAAGTTCTTGCAAGGTAATATCTTATCCTATCGACCTCGCAGAAAGACGGTATGTTACTACGACCTCTTGGCGAGAGTTGTCATAGACGAGGACATTCATGCGAAAGATGCTCCCGAGGTAATCACCATCAATAAATGGGAATTTATCGAATATAATGGTCTCTTCAGATCTCGTACCTACGAGTACTTTGCTTTACCTTTTCGCCCTTCCCAATATGACCTATGGAATTATGGATATTATTTGATATACAACTTTCAACGCTCTACAGCCAGTGGTTGTCAGGAATGGATATATAAAGTGGAGGATGGCGGCTCTATGCGTATGCATAAAGAAAACAGTGAAAAGGCTTGTTTTTTACGTGGCGACCATACTCATGTATATTGGCTGTGCGCCGACCTATACGACAGTGGCATAGTGGTCATGGACAGCCATGAGGATTATTACTTCGTTGACTCCAGCTTGAAAAAGACCTATATAGGTTGCAATCAACCCAAAACAGAAAGCGAGAATTTGATGGTTGCGATGCCTCGGCTTGGCAAACTGGTCTATGAGCGAGAAATGCAGCGCAGGAAAAAGCAAGAGGAACAGGAGTTATTGCTAATGCAAGAGAAGTCGGAGGCAGGGCATGTAGAATTGTATCAAGCAGGAAAGAAATGGGGTGTGAAGGTAGATGGCAAAGTTATCGTGCCACCTCTCTACCACAGTATAGCGCAACCTGTCGGTGCTTATTGCGCCTTTGAACAGATTCCCAGACATTGGGGTGTTATGACATTGAAAGGAAAAGTGATTGTTGATGCCAAATATGAGAAGGTGGAGATTCGAGACAATGGAATCGCCGTGGTAACAGGCATCACGGGAAAAACACAGACAATCAAACTTTTAAAGGTAAAAGAGTAAAAAGGTAAAAGAGTAAAAAGGTAAAAAAGTAAAAGGGTAAAAGGGATTTTTGCTTTTTACTCAATTTGATGGCGAGGACTTGAAAATGACCCAAGAAGGATTTCCTTATACACCACTTGTGATAAAAACGCATAAAAGAAGTAGGTGGTTATGACAAAAACAGACCGATGTGAACGAGAGTTCATGTCGGTCTGTTTTTACGTTATAACTATTTTAAGAAATTGCAAGAGATGTTTGTGATTCAGGAAAATTCTCTGTCAACTGTAGATACATATTGACTTCCTTTTCTGATATACAATCATGGAATGGAAGTTTCTGAATATCACCAAAACTTGATAACTTAACTTTGATATTATGGTTATCCAGTAATGGTTTCAAGAACTTAGTTTCAAACGTGTCTTTGCCAAGTTGTTGGGCTTGAGAAATACGAAGTCTGACACTATCTTCTTGATTTTTATCCTTGCAACACTTACAGGCTGTAATAAAGTGAACTTTTATTTCACTTAAGTTGTAATCCTTGCATAGTGATAGCCAAGCATGCATTTTGATAAACGACATTGTAATCTGATGGAAAGCACCTGTGATTTTTTGAACATCAAAGCCCGATTTTAATTCTGCAAACACAAGGTGTTCCTTCTTAGAATTGTCATTTAGAAAAGCGATACCATCACAATCTTTATCGTCCAATTTAGAAGACATCTTGGAAGTAGTGTCTTTTACTCCTTTAACCAAGCTCTGGTCAAATCCCAAAAACTTACCATCGGCTGTCACTTCCAAATGGGTCATTGTAGCACTTTGTCCATGTTCTTCAACGACCCATTTGTTATTATATTCATGAGCATGCCCATTACTTATGGCTTTATCGAATATTGTTGTAAATGTTTTACTCAGTGACATCTTGTAAATAATCTCCTAAAATATCTTGATAATTCATGTTGTCCAAAATCGCATCTCTAAATGCAGCAAATGGAATACCATTACTTATGTCTTGCTTTACAGCAATTGACGTGTTATCAGCTTGCTTTCGCAACAAATAAGCGCCTATAATAGACTCATCTATTGACATATCCTCAACAATATTCACTTTCTCTGAAAGAGTTCTAAGCTTATCTGGATCATCCGTAGTCTTTTTTGCTTTTGCAAACATTATCAACTCGTTCAATCTCCTTAGGAAATAATCACTATGAGTAGTTATTTGCATTATAGCCCCATTATGACTAAGAGCACCGATAATATCAGCCATCATACGTTGCTTGAGTGGATGAAGATGAGCTTCAGGTTCTTCCACTAAGATTGCACATCTGCTAACATCCTGTTTCTTTGCCAAAATTTGCAGTGGAGCTATTTCACGAATAGAAGCTGCTGCTGCAGACACAGGCATTGAAGCGTCATTTGTAGTATAAATGTAAGTTGTTTCTTCTTTGTCTACTTCTCCTTCCAAAATCGTTCTAAACAACTTCAAGACTATTTCTGATGCTGTATCAGGTCTTGGTTTTATACGATTGAGTCCAGCCATATCGTTAAGGAACTCTGAATACATACCTGTAGTAGGTATGATTTGTTCTGTCAAGATAGGACCACGTGATGGTGGCAAAACGAATGTACTATCCAACATTTGGTAATTGCCAAAGATGTAATCAATCAATACAAAACGCAACAGGAAAGCAAATGGAGACTCATCAAATTGTGTTTTTTCCTGAATTCTGAATCTCAGATTTCCCAGAGACAATATTGTATAAATCTCCTCTTTATCAACTAAACCTGTTAGCTCCTTTTTATAGGTAAAAGCCATTGTATCAGGAACACTTTCAGGAAGTGTTATCTCTATCTGACCAGAAATTCCATCATATCCCAGCATATAGCGGAGATAAAGAATAGCATCCTTTGCCATCCATGCTTCCAAATCCTGTTTTTTTATTTCCAGAGCAGTACCAGCATCTTTAAAATCCTTAGATAGAACATTAAAATCTATATTGTTATCTACAAAGAAATGATTAAGTCTGCTGGTATTAATCAACAATTCGAAAAAGTAATGGCACAATAAAGCCAAGTAACTTTTACCCAACCCTGATTCTCCAGAAAACACCATAAGAGGAGATACCAGGATTTCAGAATCCCGGATTCTTCCCAATTGGTCTATTCTAACCTTAATACATTTCATATTTTCCCATTTTTATAAGCAAAATATTGCTTTGATTAAACTTTTTTGGGCGTAAAATTACAAAAATCGTGGCAAATTTAAGAATTTATATTATTAATAATATATAAACCGACAATATTTACCAATTAAAACGCTATATTTATGCACGTTTATACATAAAATGAGCAACTAGCATACATTTATTCCATGTTTTTCTATTTCATAGAAAGTGCATATTCCCCTATCTTTTCAAGAAGGATTTTGGGGTTCAAATAAGCTTTTTTATACTTAACCGTTAGATGCAGATGCTCGCCTATAGCACGTCCTGTGGAGCCTGAACTACCAATAATGGTACCGGCAAAAACAAGAATTTGCCAGAGCGAGCATCGTAGAGGAATAAGGCGTGCAATGCTCAGAAATGGGTTTTGTACGCCTTTTTTGTTTCATTATGTTTTTTTATATCCCAATAGTTTGCTAATTCGCTGAAAATTATGTATATTTGCAAATTAAGGGAGAAAAACATCCCCCGAAAGAGATAGACAGTTTAGGGTAAATATAAAAGAAAGGAGAACGAGATATGGCAAAGAAGAGACCAAAGGTAGCACTGGTTTATGATTTCGACGGCACACTGTCGCCGGGCAATATGCAGGAGTTTGGATTCATACAGGCTACAGGCAAGACAAAAGACGAGTTCTGGGAGAAAAACAGAAAGTTTGCAGAGGGTAAGGATGCCAATGGCATTTTGACCTATATGTATCTGATGCTCGACGAAGCCAAGAAGAACAAAATCTCGCTCACCCGGGAATCTTTTCAGAAATTCGGCAAGGATGTGGAACTGTTCCGCGGCGTAAAACAATGGTTTTCGCTCGTGAATGAATATGGCAACAGTATCGGACTGGACGTAAAGCACTACATCAACTCCTCGGGACTGAAGGAGATGATAGAGGGCACACCTATCGCCCACGAATTTGAGAACATCTACGCCTGCTCCTTTCTCTACAACAAGGAGGGAATCGCCTACTGGCCAGCCGTAGCCGTAGACTATACTACCAAAACGCAATTCCTCTTCAAAATCAACAAAGGTATCAAACAGGTGAGCGACAACAGAAGAGTGAACCAGTATATCCCCGACGAAAAGCGCCCTATCCCTTTCCCCCGAATGATATACTTCGGAGATGGAGAAACCGATGTGCCTTGCATGAAGATGGTAAAGGAACATGGCGGTCACTCGATTGCTGTATATGATAACGAGGATAAACAGAAAACAGCCTGCCAGCTTGTCAAGGAGGGACGAGTAAACTTCATGTGCTCTGCCAACTACAGCAAAGGAAGCGTGATGAATATCATCGTAAAGAGAATATTGGATAAAATCAAAGCCGATTTTGAATTCGACCGTCTGATAGAGCTGAACCAGAAGAAGGCATGGAAGTGATTTAAAGGTAAAAAAGTAAAAAGGTAAAAAAGTAAAAGGGTAAAAAGGTAAAAGGGTAAAAAGGTAAAAGGGTAAAAAGGTAAAAGGGGAAAAAGGTAAAAGGGGAAAAAAGTAAAAAGGTAAAAGGGTAAAAAAGTAAAAAGGTAAAAGGATAAAGGGACTCTTTTGTGAATTCCTTAAAACTTTTCTTGGTTTTATCGAGGATTATGCTTAATTTTGCACACAGAAATAATAATATCAAATCATATTAATGGGAAGAAATAAATACTCAGCAGGAGAAATCAAAGAAATCGGCAAGTTGCTGCGACTCAAGAACGCAGGCAACCGTTTACAACAGAAAATGATACGCCACGACCTTCGCGTGGATTATGAATTCAATATCTCTGACTTCAATGAGCCTGGCAAGGCTTTCGGCGAGGAGGAACTGCAGGATGCCATCAAGCGTGGAGCTATCCAGATTCTCGACGATGCCACCATCGAGGCTATGAAGGCAAAACGTGCAAGAGACAAGGCTCGCGACGAGGCTGAGAGACAGAAGGAAGCTGTAGCCTGCGGTGAACAGACCGACTGGCAGGAGGCTATGAAGCAGTGGAATGAGTATTATGAAAAGTAAAAAGGTAAAAAAGTAAAAAGGTAAAAAAGTAAAAAGGTAAAAAGAACATACTGATTACGACATATACTGATTACGACATATACCGATTACGACATATACTGATTACGACATATACCGATTACAACATATACCGATTAATAAAATATACTGATTATAAATTATTATGGCTAAAGTATTGATAAAGACATCAGAGGGCGACATCAAGGTTCGCCTCTACGACGAGACACCTCAGCATCGTGACAACTTCATCAAGTTGGCAAAGGAGGGATATTTCGATGGCACACTCTTCCACCGTGTCATCAAGGATTTTATGATCCAGGGCGGTGACCCAGAGAGCAAGGGCGCTCCTAAAGGCAAAATGCTGGGCACGGGAGGACCTGATTACACCATCCCTGCCGAGTTCGTTTATCCACAACTTTTCCACAAGCGTGGTGCCTTGAGCGCTGCACGCCTTGGCGACGAGGTGAACCCTAACCGTGAGAGCAGCGGCAGCCAGTTTTATATTGTATGGGGAAAGACCTACAAGCAGAACGAACTGAAACAGATGGAGAAGCAGATGGGCATGCAGATGGAGCAGAATATCTTCAACCAGCTTGCCAAGGAGCATCATGATGAAATTATGAACTTCCGCCGCAACCGCGACCGCGATGGCTTAATGAAACTACAGGAAAAACTGGTGGATGAAACCAAGAAGCGCTGCAAGGAGCAGGGATACCCAAAGTTTACCGAGGAGCAGCAGAAGGCTTACACTGAAGTAGGCGGAACCCCATTCCTCGATAACCAATATACCGTATTTGGAGAGGTGGAAGAAGGCCTTGATGTCGTGGAGAAAATCCAGAACTGTGAAACTATGCGTGGTGATAGACCTAAGGAGGATATCAGCATGGATATCTCCGTTATAGAAGAATAAAAGGCATTTCTCGCAGTTCTTTCTACAAAACTGCGAGAAATCTTTATTCTGTATCTACAACTATTCATCCGTATTAAACAAAAACAAACAAATCAAAATGAAAAAGATTCATGGAAAAATGATGAAGGGCACCACGGCTAAGAGCCTGATGATGCTCCTGGCTTTAGCAGGTTCTAACTACTGCCATGCTCAGCAAGCCACTATCGTGGTAAGCAATCCTACTTCCGCATCACGCACAGAACTTATCTCCCTCAGCATGAACGAGGTGAAGGCGAAACTGGGCAATGCTGCCCCTAAAAAGGGAGAGGCTTACATCGTGAAGAACAAACGAGGACAGCAGATTGGCTCGCAGATTACCCACGATGGCCTTCTGCTCATAGATGCAAGCATACGCCCTCACGGCTCTGCCACTTACTACGTATCCATCGGCAAGCCTTACCAGCAGAAGGTTTATGCCACCGGCGCTCTCTATAAGATAAGAAAGGATGATATCGCATGGGAGAACGACCGATGCGCCTACCGCGTATATGGCCCTACCCTTCAGAAGACCGGCGAGCGTTCCTTCGGTACCGACATCTGGGTGAAGAATACTCCGGATACCGTGGTTTACGAGCGATACATCAAGGATATGAACGGCAATATCAAGGGCGACAAGATTGATGCCAGGGTAAGAACTATGCAAAAGCAGCAGAAGGCAGAGAAGAACACAGCAAAGGCTGCTGCTCTTGCCAAGCAAATCAAGGCTCTTCAGACAGAATCACGAGAGACGGATATCCTCACCTCCTTCCATCTCGACCATGGCAACGGATTGGATCCTTATCGTGTGGGCGCTACCCTGGGATTGGGTGCACCAAGCCTCATGGTGGGCAAGAACCAGGTTCTGCCTTACTGCTACAAGGATTACAGGATATTGGATAACGGTCCGCTCCGCTTCACCGTAGAACTGACTTACAACCCATCTGCCGTAGGCGATATGAAGAACGTGGTGGAGCACCGCATCATCTCGCTCGACAAGGGCAGCAACTTCAACCGGATGACCGTATGGTACGACGGCTTGACCACTCCTACCGATTTCGCCACCGGTTTCCCTATCCACGAGGAGGATACCGAGAGCAAGACCTTCGCCAAGGATTATGTAAGTTATGCCGATCCTACAGATAATATCGAAGTAAACAACTCACAGGTTTACGTAGGCATTCTCTTCCCTTATGGTGTTGACAATACCTACTACCAGCTCTTCGATAAGAAGCACGATGGTGCTACCGGTCATGCGCTCGGCTTGAAACGCGGCTTGAAGAATGGGGAGAAATACAGCTACTACTTCGGTGCAGCATGGAGCAAATATGATGTAAGAAGCTATGCCGAATGGCAAATCCGCATCAAGGATTATCTGGATGCATTGAAGAATCCGCTCCTTATTGAGGTGAAATAGGAAATATATTAAACCGCAAAAGCGATAAGCCAAGATATAAAAATCGAAACAAAAAGCCGCCCTCATATCATTAGAAGAGGACGGCTTTATTGTTTTTTAAATAAAGATTATATTACTTTGTCATCTCGAAACCTACACGCATACCATCATAATTGTTGGCGATACTGCCTACGGCGCTCAATGTAGAGCTGCCCTTGAAGGCACTGAGGGCCTTGATGAGATTGAGCAGCTTCTTCTGGTCGAAGAGAAGACTGATGCCATTGGTTGTCTTGGTGGCATAACCCGAAGCACTCAGCAGAAGGCCCTTCAGCTGGATGGCATGAGTCTTCTCATCAAAGGTATAGGTGCCATTCCATGCCTTGCCGTCAATCTTGGCAGAGAAAGTACCATCGGTATTAAAGGTGAAGTAGGTATTGGAACTGCTGAATCCAAACTTCTTGTAATAACCTTCCAGCTTATTCTCAACCTTGCTGGCAGCAATCTCGCCACCCGCCTTAGCCAGCAGGTTCTCTGAGGTGAAGGCGCACCCTGGCTTGCTGTATTTCCAGGTATGGCAGAGATCTGCCTGCTTGAATGTACCCGAACCGATTACATTGTTCAGGATTCCGTTGATTATACTTCCTGCATTACTGCTTGAGTTGCTGCCATTACCAGCATTACTACCACCCAGGATAGCGCCCAATACGCCTGCTACGGTTGCTGCAGAATTGACGGTAGCAGAAGTATTATTAGCGGTAGTAGTGGTTGCTGCAGATGCAGCAGAAGAAGAAGTAGTAGTAGGAGCTGCAGATGCTGTAGACGCAGAAGCAGTAGATTTCTTAGCTGTCGTCTTCTTGGAAGAAGTTTTTTTAGTAGTCTTCTTAGTTGACTTCTTAACCGGCATCAACTCAGAATTGGTAGCATTCAGCGCTGCTTCGTTCATAGCGCTAGCATTGCTGCCAGCTGTGCATGCAAGCACAAGGGCAGCGAAAAGAAATACCTTTTTCATTTTTACTTTCTATTTATTTGTTTAAATCTAATTCTCTTATATCATTCGCTTTCTTCACTTTCATATTTCCCATCATAAATGAGGAAAAACTATTATAATAGATGAAAAACAAGAGAAAAGGTTTAATTTGTTGCATAAATGTTTCATAAAACGAATGAAATGTGACGATTTTGTGTCAACGATTGCACATTTTTTTGACATAAATCAAAAAAGAACGAAAAATAGACATATTTTATCAAAAAGTATCCCCGAAAATGAACAGAATATCCTATCTTTGCAACGTTTTAAAAATCACAATAGGTTATGAATGATTTAATTAAGGTAAATTCAGAGAATCAGAATCAGGCAATCGACAGATGCCAGCAGATTCTTAATGAACGCCGCGAGGCGCTTGCCTCTAAGGCAAGAAGAAGAGATTAAGTCTTTTGATTTTTAGCGAACAAGAGACAAGATTCTTCTTAGAAAGAGATTATTTTCAGAATGACATTCGGTTGAGAGATTCTGCTGAATCTATTTTTCCCAACAAGGAGAAAGAATGATTCAGGGAAACGGAACCCCGAAAACTGAAAATGAGAGAGATTTTTCAGAACGACTCTTAAATTTTAAGAGGAACTGAAATTTTTGGGAAAAACAAAAGTTAAAATCCCGTTGTCGTCCATCTTGCATGGTACGTACAACGGGATTTTTTCATTTTCTATCTAATATCCAGATATCCAAATCAGAATTACTTGTTCTTCTCGCCCTTCATGATAACCTCTACATGATTGCCACTCTTCAAGATAACATTCTTGAGGAAGTCGGAAATCTGAGCGCCATCGATTGACTTCACGAGATTCTTATAGTTGCTGTAATTATCAACCTTGTGAAGGTCGAACATACCCAAGGTCTGAATCCAGTAACCGTTGGTCTTCTCATCCACGCCAGCCTGCTTCAAGAGAATCTCCTTTACTTTCTGCAAATCGTCAGCATCAACCTTGGCAATCACCTCGTCCATACCCTTGAAGAAGCATGGGATGGCAACATCTGCCTTCTCTGGATTCAGCTGAGCCATACCATTGATGGTAATCTGCACCTTGTTGTCTGCGTCAAAGAAAACGCCATAGATGGCACCTGCAGAATAAGCAGCACTCAACTCCTCGCGGATGCTGCGCAGATACTTCATCTCCAGGAGGCGTGCTGCCATATCTGCCAGCACACTGCTCTTCTGGGTATAAGGCATCTTGGCAAACCACATCTCGCGAGCCTGGCTCTGAGGATTCTCCATAGCTTTAGTGAATACATTGCTCACCTTGCCTGTAGCACAAGGCATTGGCTGGTTCTTGATCTTGATCTTCATGCCCTGGTTAGGGAGAGAGGCAATATACTGCTCGATGAGTGGGAGGAGCACCTTCTCATCATAGTTGCCTACAAAGTAGAAAGTGAAATCCTTGGCATTACTGTAGAGCTGATGCCACATTTCGAGACAGGCATCATAATCGATGCTCTGGATGTCGGAAGCCTCAGGAATGCGAGCCAGTTTGCTACCCAGGTAAAGGGTGCTCTGTACTGAGTCCTGATATACAAGCCTAGGGTTATTGCTCTTGTTGGCAAGAACTGTAGTATAGGTATTCTTCATGTTGTCGAATGCCTTCTGATCCTTAGTAACATTGGTCATATTGAGATAAACCAGCTGCATCATCGTCTCAAGATCCTTAGGAGTGGTAGTACCGCTCAAACCGTGACGGAAGGTAGAGAAAGAGAAATCTACACCACATTGCTTGCCGGCAAGTGCCTTCTCCAAATCATTGCTAGAGAATTCGCCCAAACCGCTCAATCCCCATACGGCACTGGCATTCTGCGCATTGATAGGGTCATTCTGATAAGCTGCATAACCGATGTTGGCAGAAGCAGCAAACTGAATCTCATCGTCCTTGAAGTCTGTCTTCTTGATAATTACTTTGGCTCCGTTGGAGAGGGTAAGCTTCTTGAAGCCCAACTGCTTGTTCTCCTCAGTCTTCTTGATTTTGCCTGCCTTAGGTGCCTGAGCCATCAGCGGCTCCTGCTTCACATTGTCCACATAAGCCTCAAGCTTCTCGCTGCGCACCTGCTTCACGATGTCGGCTAGTTCCTGTTCGGTAGGATAAACGGCACCCTCTGCCTCGTGCATGAACACCATGCTTACAAGGTTGGTATCGGTAGTACAGATCAACTGCTTCACGGCACTGTTAACCACATCTACAGAAAGGCGTGGCACTACCATCTTATAGATCTGAGTTTCATCCTCTACAGAAGGAATTGGCTCGTTAGAGATGAAATGGTCAACATACTGAGTGGTAAACTGCTCATTCTTCATCTTGGCACGGTTCTCGTAAGTCTTGTCAACATGACTCATGAATTCGTCCTTGGCACGCTGATATTCAGAAGCCGTAAAGCCGAAATCATGCACGCGCTTAGCTTCGCGCATCAAGGCAGCATATGCCTCCTTCACCTTGCCCGGCTTAGCCACGCCTACCACTGAGAAAGCATTCTTTGTACTGGAAACCAGATAGTTGCCAATATCACTACCTCCCTGCAGGAATGGACAATCTGCCTCACGGGCCATCTCAGAAAAACGAGCATTGAGCATAGAGGTTGCCACATTCTTCAAATAACCCTCAAGCAGATATGGCAAAGTACCTTTCAATGAATCAGGAGTTGTCTCGTTCTTCATCATGATGTTGATGATGTCATACTGCTGCTCCTTGTTCTTATCCACTACGTAGATGGCTGTATCGTTATCAGCTACAGGAACAGGAATCACCTTAGCAGCATCCTTAGGCACCTTAATGCCTGAGAAAAGCTCCTTGATCTTGCCCTCAATATGGTTAACGTCTACATCACCAACAACGATAATAGCCTGATTATCCGGGCGATACCACTTACGATAGTAAGCACGGAGAGTTTCAGGCTTACATCCGTCGATAACGCTCATCAAACCGATAGGCAGACGATAGCCATACTTCTCGCCTTGATAGAGTTTAGGGAGAGCACGCTCCAACATGAGCTGCTGACCTACCATACGCATGCGATACTCGTTGTGAACCACATCGCGCTCATCCTCGATGGCCTTGGTGGTAAGCGAGATGCCATTGCTCCAATCCTTCAGGATGAGCATACATGAATCTACGGCAGAAACACGGGCAGTAGGCACATCGGTGAAGTAATAAACAGTCTTGTCAACACTGGTATAAGCATTCAGATTACGACCATACTCCACACCGATGCTCTGCAGATAGTTCTGGAGGGTATTGTCCTTGAAGTGCTCAGTACCATTGAAGGCAAGGTGCTCAAGGAGGTGAGCCAAACCGCGCTGGTCATCGTTCTCATTAATAGAACCTACTTTCTGGGCGATATAGAAGCTGGCTACATGCTCAGGATAACTGTTGTGGCGAATGTAATAGGTCAATCCATTGTCAAGATGACCAATCTTCACATTCTTATCCACTGGGATAGGTGGCATCTGCTGCGCCATCGCTGTTCCCACAGAGAGCAGCAACAGTGCTGCTGCGAAAATTTTTCTTAATCTCATTCTTCTCTGTTTATTAATAAATATGTAATTATTAGCTATTTCTGCTGCAAAATTACATAAAAATTAAAAGATTTGCAAGCATTTGGAAGATTATCTTTCCAAATGCCTGCAATCTTAACATAAAACTAACATTGGAAGCTCTTCATCCATGAGCCACGGAAGAGGCGGATAAGAAAGAGGATGCCACGGAAGGTAAGCTCCGTAGCCATAGCTATCCAAACTCCCTCCAAGCCATAGCTTTTCGAAAGCCCATAAGCCAGGGTAAGGCGCACCAGCCACATCGTGCTCAAGTTGATGGCGGCAGGCTTCATCGTATCGCCCGCACCCACGCAAACGCTATAGGTCACGATACTCGCAGCAAAGAAAGGCTCTGCAAATGCCTCGATTCGGAGGCAGACTGTACCCAGTTCCCGAATACTCTCCACCGGTGACAGCACCCCTATCATCTCCGGCGCAAAGACATACATCACTACGCCCATCAATGCCATCACTCCCATGCCCAATCCTACCGTCATATAAGCAAAATTCTTGCAGAGATCCATGCGTCCGGCACCATGCGTCTGCCCCACAAGCGTAGATGCTGCGTCGCCGATACCGTAACCCGGCATATAACAAAGGCTCTCAGCAGTGATGGCAAACGAATGGGCAGCAATGGCAATATTGCCCAATGGTGCCACAATCATGGTGCTCACTATCTGCGCACCGCTCATCAGGATATTCTGTATGGCTATCGGGATACTTATCTTGCAGGCGTGCCTTACATATTCCTCTACCCATCTGAACGGTACCCTATCCTGACGGAAATTGAGCAGACGGTTTCTGAATGCCGAAAGATAGAGATTGGGCAAAGAGATGCTGATATATGCCAAAGCCGTACCCATCGCTGCTCCCACCACACCCATCTTCATAATATAAATGAAGAGATAATTGAAAGCCACGTCACACAGACATATCAATACAGCCATGATGCTGGGCGTATGCATATTGCCTGCCGACTTGAGCATCATCTCGGAAATATGATACAGGAACACAAACGGCAATACTAGACTGTAAATCAGGAAATAGCGAGAGGAATTGGGAGCGATGTCCTCACCTCCACCCAGCCAATAAGGCAGATGGGAATGAATGCCTACACCGATAAGCGTAACGAAGAGGCTGAAAGCCACTCCACATATCAGGGCATGACGATATACCTGGCGAGCCTTCACCAGGTCGTTGGCACCAATGAAATGAGCTACCTGCACCGAGAAACCGGTGGCTGCTGCACTCAGCAAGCTACCTATCAACCAGGTTGTTGACTCGATAAGTCCTATACTTGCCGAAGCCTCAGCGCCTAGATGCCCCACCATCGAAGCATCAATAAAAAACATCAGCACGGTAGAAATCTGTGCCAGCATGGAGGGTACACTCAAACCAGCGATGAGATTCAGCTTCTCACCGCCTGTCATCGGGCGCCCTAAGCGGATAGACTCCATCAGATAATCTGTCTTATTCTTGAATAGCATTTTTTCTTCTATTTATGAATTTACACAATCTATTTATGAGTAAAACGTAAAATCTATCAATTTATGATTTAAACGTCACCTATTTATAATTTAAACGCAAAAAAAGGCGACTCCAAAAAGGAATCGCCATTTTTATTTTTTTAATACATGTTTCGTACCTTTGTTTTTCCCAAAACTTATCTCCCACCGAAGCGGGACAGTACTGTCATTAACCTAGAATAAACAACCTATTTAACCTAACAAACTAAATACCTGTCGTCCTTGAATAAACAATCTTTCTTTACCTTAACTAACACCTAATATAAAAAAACTAACAACCTTAAACCTAAAAACTAAACCTATAAAATCTATTACCTAACTAAAAACCTAAAACTCATTTTTTCTGATGCAAAGGTACAACTATTTTTTGAAACTGCAATACTTTTTCCCATAAAAATGCATGAATCCAACATTTTTTGACGTAAATCAAAGATTTGTGTGCGAACACGAACACTTGTTAACACATCAGAAAGGTCTCTTAACACAAAAAAGAAACGTTCCTGAGAATGCCATATCATGCAATCTCAGGAACGCTCCTCTTTATTTCCCTATATAAAAAGGTATGAACTCCCATATATAATAGATATGAGCCCTATATATAAATAAGGTGTAATTTATGAAATCCTTACTCAGTAATCCAAGTACCCTGCTTCTTGCCTGCTTCTACTGCTCTCGAACCAGGTACTACCTGACCAATGCGGTAGTAGCTGTCCAATACTATCTCAAAGCGAAGCATTGAATAGGCAGGAATTGTGCTACTCGAACTCTGGGTTGTGCCATAAGCCAACTGATATGGCATGTAAACCATCCAGCGGTCGCCTATATGCATATTGAGCAATGCAGTGGTAAAACCATCCACAAGGCTATTTACCGCATAAGTTGCAACCTGAGCAGTCGTCTTATCGTATGTGCCATCAAAGGTCTTATCAAATACATAACCAGCAGGATAAGTATCTGTACCCAGCATTCTACCACGATAGCTCACCTTCACCGAATCGGTATACATCGGACAACCGCTACCCTTGCCCTTATCCAGAACATGAACAACGATATAATCAACATCCTTGTAAGTAAGAGAAACTGTATTACCGTTGGCATCCTTGTTAGGTGTCTGGTTTTGCAACGACCAGTTGAGTATCACCTTCCATTCATCGCTGCCGTTGGCTATCTGCTGACGGGCATACGCCAAAGTATCGGCAAAAGCCTTCTCGTTACGCTCCTGCCAGTTTGCATACTCATCTACGGTGTTGTCATCCTCGCTACATGATGACAGTGCGAATACTGCCATCATGAGCAAGAAGAGATATTTAGAAATTCTTAATTTCATTACCAAGTTTCTTTAATACGCTAGTAATACTTACGCGTTCCTCGATGATGCTGCGGAGATCAGAAATTGCAACACGCTCCTGCTCCATGGTATCACGATAACGGAGAGTTACCTTATGATCATTTGGAGTCTCGTGGTCAACGGTAATACAGAATGGAGTACCGATGGCATCCTGACGGCGATAACGCTTACCGATGGAATCCTTAGGATCGCCATAGTGAGTGTTGAAGTGGAACTTCAACTCGTCAACAATCTCATGTGCCAACTCTGGCAAACCATACTTCTTATCCAATGGGAACACAGC
Organism: Prevotella sp. LCP21S3_D2; assembly: GCF_052118345.1. Taxonomy (NCBI): domain Bacteria; kingdom Pseudomonadati; phylum Bacteroidota; class Bacteroidia; order Bacteroidales; family Prevotellaceae; genus Prevotella; species Prevotella sp. LCP21S3_D2. The sequence continues at coordinate 117,798 of NZ_JBQKHJ010000001.1, forward strand.
ACACTTAACAGGTGCCAAAGCCTCTGGCAAACGCAAAACAACACGTGTCTCGCCATTCTCCAGTTTCTCCTCGCAGTAAGAGTGGCACATTACGCTGAGGAACATACGGTCTACACCGATAGATGTCTCTACATCGTAAGGCACATAGCTCTCGTTCTTCTCTGGATCGAAGTACTTGATAGAGCGGCCGCTGTACTTCTCGTGCTGAGAAAGGTCGAAATTGGTACGGCTGTGGATACCCTCCACTTCCTTGAAGCCGAATGGCATCTTGAACTCGATGTCGGTAGCAGCATTAGCATAGTGAGCCAGCTTCTCGTGATCATGATAACGGTAGTTCTCGTTACCCATGCCCAGTGCCTCATGCCAAGCCAGACGAACCTTCTTCCAATACTCAAACCACTTCATCTCAGTACCAGGCTGGCAGAAGAACTGCATCTCCATCTGCTCGAACTCACGCATACGGAATACGAACTGACGGGCAACAACCTCGTTACGGAAAGCCTTACCAATCTGGCAGATACCGAATGGCAACTTCATACGACCGGTCTTCTGAACGCTCAAGTAATCTACGAAGATACCCTGAGCTGTCTCAGGACGGAGATATACCTTGCTTGTAGCATCGCTGGCAGCACCCATCTGGGTAGAGAACATCAGGTTGAACTGGCGAACGTCTGTCCAGTTCTTGGTACCGCTGATAGGGCAAACGATACCCTCATCCTCGATAATCTGCTTCAGCATCTCCAGATTAGGCCCCTGCATAGCCTCAGTATAGCGGGCATGGAGATCATCAAACTTCTTCTGGTTCTCCAGAACGCGAGGATTAGTTGCACGGAACTGAGCCTCATCAAAGCTATCGCCGAAACGCTTCTGAGCCTTGGCAATCTCCTTGGCAATCTTCTCCTCATACTTAGCCATGTGATCCTCGATGAGCACATCGGCACGATAACGCTTCTTTGAATCGCGGTTATCAATCAATGGGTCGTTGAAAGCATCTACGTGTCCAGATGCCTTCCATACTGTAGGGTGCATGAAGATAGCTGCATCGAGACCAACAATGTTCTCGTGCAACAACACCATACTCTGCCACCAGTACTGCTTGATATTGTTCTTGAGCTCAACACCATTCTGACCATAGTCATAAACGGCAGCCAAGCCATCATAAATTTCACTACTTGGGAACACGAAGCCATATTCCTTGCAATGGCTTACAATTTTCTTAAAAACATCTTCCTGTGCCATGATTAAATCTTATTTTTTTCAAATTTTCGGCAAAGATACTCTTTTTTCTCGAAAAAATGTTGTATTTTTGCCATAAATTAATAAAATAAGTATTAAAAGCTACATATGAGCGACGAAATTAAAGATAAAAACGAGATAAATGAGGAAAATACGCCTCAAGAACACTCCGATTACAAACCGGTGAACCGTTTTGATGCTTCTGCCGTACATCACCTCAGCGGAATGTATCAGAACTGGTTCCTCGACTATGCATCGTATGTGATCCTGGAGCGAGCCGTACCTCATATCGAAGACGGATTGAAACCCGTACAGCGACGCATCCTCCACTCCATGAAGCGCATGGATGACGGAAGATACAACAAGGTGGCTAACATCGTGGGACATACGATGCAGTTCCACCCTCACGGAGATGCATCTATCGGAGATGCCCTCGTACAAATGGGACAGAAAGACCTGCTCATCGACACACAGGGTAACTGGGGCAATATCCTCACGGGCGACCGTGCAGCCGCTCCCCGATACATCGAGGCACGACTCTCTAAATTCGCCCTGGATGTAGTATTCAACCCTAAAACTACCGATTGGCAACTCTCCTACGACGGAAGAAACAAAGAACCTATCACCCTGCCAGCCAAATTTCCACTGCTTTTGGCACAAGGTGCCGAGGGTATCGCCGTGGGATTGAGCAGCAAGGTATTGCCGCATAACTTCAACGACCTTTGCGATGCAGCCATCCACTATCTCAAGGGAGAACCTTTCAGTATCTACCCCGATTTCCCTACTGGTGGTGCCATCGACGTAAGCAAATACAACGATGGGCAGAGAGGTGGTGTTCTGAAGGTAAGAGCCAAGATTGACAAACTCGACAACAAGACGCTCGTCATCAGCGAGATACCATACAGCAAAACCACGGTAAGCCTCATCGAAAGCATTACCAAGGCAGTAGAAAAGGGAAAAATCAAGGCTCGTAAGATAGAAGACGTCACATCGGCGAATGTAGAAATCCTCGTACATCTTACTCCTGGTACTTCTTCGGATAAGACGATGGATGCACTCTATGCCTTCAGCGATTGCGAAATCAACATTTCACCCAACTGCTGCGTCATTGAGGACAACAAACCAAAGTTCCTCACCGTGAGCGATGTACTCAGACATAGCGTTGACCGCACAATGGGATTGCTCCGCCGCGAATTGATGATACGTAAGGGTGAGCTGGAAGAGCAGCTCTTCTTCTCTTCGCTTGAACGCATCTTCATCGAGGAACGCATCTACAAGGAGCGCAAATTCGAGCAGAGCAAGAGTCAGGATGAGGTAGTGGCATTCATCGATTCAAAACTGGAGCCTTTCAAGGACCAGATCTTCACTGCAGAGGTTGATGGCAAGGGAAATGTGGAATACTCCTTCCACCGTGACATCACAAGGGAAGACATCCTCAAACTCCTGGAAATCAAAATGCAGCGCATCCTGAAATACAACAAGGATAAGGCTGATGAACTCCTGATGAAAATCAAGGCAGAATTGGCAGAAATCGAAAACGACCTCGCCCACATGACCGATGTTACCATCAACTGGTTTGAATATCTCAAGGGCAAGTACGGAAAGATGCATCCAAGAAGAACCGAAATCAGAAACTTCGATACCATAGAGGTAACCAAGGTGGTAGAAGCCAACCAGAAGCTCTACATCAACCGACAGGAAGGCTTCGTTGGTACAGGATTGAAGAAGGATGAATTCGTATGCAACTGCTCTGACCTCGACGACATCATCATCTTCTACAAGGATGGAAAATTCAAGGTAACCAAGGTTGCCGACAAGATATTCGTGGGCAAAAACATCCTCCACGTTCAGGTGTTCAAGAAGAACGACAAGCGAACCATCTACAACTGCGTATATCGTGATGGCAAGCAGGGCGACTACTTCATCAAGCGATTCAACGTAACCGCTATGACGCGCGACAAGCTCTACGACATCACGCAGGGAACTCCGGGAAGCCGCATTATCTACTTCACCGCCAATCCAAATGGCGAAGCAGAAATCATCAAGGTAACGATGGAACCGGATCTGAGCAAGAAACGCCAAAGTATCTTCCTGGAGAAAGATTTCTCTGAAATCCTCATCAAGGGACGTGCTGCCAAGGGCAACCTGCTCACCAAGCGCACCATCCGCCGCATCGGATTGAAGAGCCACGGACACAGCACCCTGGGAGGAAGGAAGGTATGGTTCGACCCTGATGTAAACCGCATCAATTATGATGAGAACGGCAGATTCCTGGGAGAATTCAACGATGATGACTCAATCCTTGTAGCATTAGACAATGGCGAATTCTACATCACCAACTTCGATGTGAACAACCATTACGAGGACAACATCCTGAGATTGGAGAAATGGGATGAGCACAAGATATGGACAGCCATCCTCTATGATGCCGACAATCAGGGTTATCCATACATCAAGCGATTTACGATGGATGCCACCAAGCGCCATCAGAATTTCATGGGTGAGAACCCTAACTGCAAGCTCATCCTCCTCACCGATACCCCATTCCCTCGTATCAAGGTCACCTATGGCGGTGTAGACGCCATTCGTCCTGCCGAGGAAATCGATGCCGAGCAATTCATCGCCCAGAAGAGCTTCAAGGCAAAGGGTAAGCGCCTGACGACATTCAAGCTGGAGAGCATAGAAGAACTGGAGCCGACAAGATTCCCGGAGCCATCACCAGCCGATGATGATTCATCGAATGATGACTCTAATGCATCTTCCTCTTCAGAAGTCTCAGAAGAAAATCTCGACCCTGATGCTGGCAAAAGCGAACAGCAGGTTATTGATGAGTTAACTGGTCAAACCAACCTCTTCTCCGAAAAGGATTTCGAAGAAGAAAAAAAAGACAAAGATTGGTTATCAAAGCAATAGAGACTCAAAAAAATTCCCGTAAAGGATTTCGATGTATAAAAAAAGGGAGCTTAAAGCATCAATTGCCTTAAGTTCCCCTTTTTCTTTATATATGATATATACGCTGCAGCAAAGAAAGCGCCTTTTACTTCTTATATTCCTGCAGCTTCCCCAGGCAATAAGCCTTGAAATCACTCCAGTGATAATAAGGTGCTATATCGCTCTTGATAGGAAGTGTTGCCTCATCCTCGCAAAGCAAAACCTTCACCAGCACATCGTTCGCCTTGTTGCGATAGAACACAAACTGAAGGTTAGTAGCCATCGGAGTAATCTTATAATCAAACCACTGGGTAGCCACCTTCTCCGGATCCTTGATCTCCTCGCCATATCCGTTCAGGTTCAGAAGACAAGTGAGCGGAGTGACCATCGTATCATGACCATATCTCAAGGTTGCACCCGGATGCTGAAGAGCAATACAGCTATCAGCCTTCTCGATGATATCCATGAGAAGATTACGCTGAGAGAATGGCTGAACATTGCCCGTATAAGGCGAATTGCCATAAGATACCTGCCATCCTAAATTGCTCTGCAACCAATTCTGATAAAGCTCCTCCTCTGTAAAGAGATCATAGAGAGATACCTTACCTCTCAACTCTGTACCCTGAATAGAGCTTGCCATCTCATAGAGACGCCAGTTAAGATCACTTTGGTCGATATTCTGCTTCACCCAAACAGGGTCGTTGAAAAGTTCCTGCATCACTCGGCTATAGCAGGCATGCTTTCGGGCAAAATCCTCTCTTACCACTCTTCTTCCCACACTATGCTTCAAGCTATCCAGATAACTATCGCCCTGATTCATGTAATACATGTCGTGATCGCTGGCATCATGGAAGATATGGAGTTTCGGATTCATGCGAAGCATCTGATGTAAACCGTTCTCCATAGAAAGGATGCATCGGATAACCAATGTGCTTCGAGCCTCAATATTCGCATTACCAGCAAAAATCTCAGGGAATCGCTCCATCATTCTTCGGGTAATACCCTGATGCTGCAAAGCACCAAGTGGAGTCAACTCGCCATCGCGTCCCTTCGCCTCTTCACGAATCATCTTCACCTTTGCTAATGTCTCCTCACCTTTGGCGGTCAATTTACCCTCCTGCTTCGCCTTCAACAGAGAGAAATAAGGCACATCATACGCCTTTTTGCCAATCATGAATCGGGAGCCATGACGGCCATAGTGGCTCAGATAGAAAGGTTTGTATCCTTTAGGAGCAGGAGTCAACTGCTTCTGAGGTCCGCGATAAGCCACATAGTTACTACCTGAGAGCGTAATGTCTCTCTTAAAATCCTCCTGAGGAGTCTGGGCCGTCATAGGCATCGCAAAAGCAAGAGATGCCCACAATAATAGATTCTTTGCGTTCATTGTTACTACTTAATTTTATCTGTTATTTTCCTTCTTACCAGTTCATCAAGTTCTTTAGGAATGGCAACAATTCCTTTGCCATCTTTTGATGCTGCAACTTGCTAGGATGCCAGCTGGCACCATATCCCAAGTCGCCTTTCTGAAAAGTGAAGTCAAAGCGATAAATCTCCTTATCCCCCAGCTTCTTCGCCTTCTTTATCTTGCCTTTTTTATCCACTACCGTCTTATTCACCAAAGTGAAACCGCTCTTGTTGGCATCTGCGCAGATTCTGTCAAGGGCAGCTCTCTGCTCGCTACTCTCCTTCTTCCCGAGCATAGGTCCTGTCAGGAGCACAATCTTGGCATCAGGATATTTACCTCTCACGGTAGTAAGGAACATGCGGTAATTCTTCTCATAAAGCTGAATATCATAATTATCCGTAGAAAGGTCATTGGTACCTAGGTTGATGCAAACCAGTTGTGGCTGATACTTGGCAAAATCCCATTTCTCATCATGCTTATTAAATAAGGTATATTCATACTGCCAAGGCATATTCTCTGCAGAACCTGTCTTAGGACCATCATAGTTGCGATATACACCGATACCACTGCGGGAGATCGAAGTATGCTGCGCCTTCAGGCTATCGCTTACGATATTGGCATAAGTCAGCCAATGGTTCTCCGTCTCATCCTCAAAAGGATCGCTCATCTCGATGCTCTCTACACCATATCCGCAAGTGATAGAATTACCGATGAACTCTATCTTTCGCTCAGACAAAGCTGGAGCCTCAACGAGTTTACAACCCTTATCCAACACGAATCCACGGAACTCTGGGTTGCGGAACAATCCCTCTATCACATACATCACCTTCACATGATGCACGCCCTTTGGCAAGGCTGTAGCCAGCGTAACCACCGAATCACGTTCTGCATTGAATCCTACCTTAAAAGGTTCACTGCCATCAACTTGTGCCATGAAATATCCCGTCATCGGACGGCACATCATCTTCAAGGAAGCCCCCTGGAAGTTTGCCTCAATGGTAGTACCTGGGAAATTGAAGCTAGCCACATCCGGATTCTTCCCGAAGCTCACACGTCCCATGTATTGAATCATGGGATGAGATGCCTTCACCACCTCTCCCTCGACAGGAAGCGTGGTAGAAGTCTTTCCATTACCAGCGAAGGCAGCAGCGCTCAGCATTATTGCCATCAATAACAAATTCATTTTTTTCATCATGATTATTTTTAGTTTGCCTGCAAAAGTACCATTATTTCTTGTAAAAAACGAACAAAACCGCTTTTTTCTGCTCATTTCTTCTTTTTATTCATTTTTTTGTTGTACCTTTGCACTCACGAATGCGCTTGTGGCGAAATTGGTAGACGCGCTAGACTTAGGATCTAGTGGTTCAGGCCGTGTAGGTTCGAGTCCTATCAGGCGCACCCAATAAAATGCTAAGTAGTTTATTATCAACTATTTAGCATTTTTCATTTACTAAAAATCCCCGTGAAAATCCCCGTGTTTGCTTTAATAACTCTCATTTCTGCCTCAGCAAAGGAACGAAAAAAGCGACCATCCATCACGGACAATCGCTTTAAATGTTCAATTAAAAAAAATAGCTGATTATAGCCATTCGAGTGCAAAGGTACAAAATAAAATTCATACATAGCACTCTAAACGTAACTTTTAATATAACAAGCCCTCTCTTTTCAAAACTTCTTCTTCTGAGGACGCACACGGAAAACCTGACGGAATCCCACATATCTCTAAATCCTCATTTATACCACTATCAGGCGGCAACAAAGTTTCCTTTATTATCTTCTTCGTTCCATCGGGTGCAACCTCAACATATCGGATATAATGCTTTATTGGCTGAGGCTGCCCACCTTTGGCATATTGCAATATTGCAGATACTTTGTTATTCTCCATCGCCCACCTCCTTTTCTCTTAAAGATTGAATCCGTTCCATTATCTGCTCTATAGCCTCATCAGGTGCAATCTTTAATAATTCCTCCAATTTGTGGTATTCGTAATCTAAAGATTGCTGCACATTTAAGGCTTGTTTCTTCGGGATAACATAACCTATCAATCCAGTTATCGCTTTAACACGTTCTACTGGCTGCAAAGATTCTAAATCTTTTTGCAGTTGCTTAGTGTTCTTATCTAATATTTGCCCGATACGCTTTACCAAATCGCTTGTAGCGTGATTTCTTGCGCCCTTTGGTCTACCATTCGGGTTTCCCGATTTTCCACTCTTAAACGCCATATTTTCTGTATTTTAATTGTTATTTACAACAAACCACTGTTACCCCCTCAAAGATTTACCCGTAAACGGGACAAACTTTGTGATTGCTCTCAGGCGGTCTATAGTTCTATCTCCATACTTTTGTTGCAACTCTGGGATATTTAGATTTGTGGAGATTACAAGCAAACGCCCTTTCTTTTCTGCCTCATCTACCAACTCAGGGAAAACCATTCTTTTGTTGCCATAGTTGTTTGCCATCCCCTCGTTTCCCACATCATCCAAACTTAGCAAATGATAGTTTAACAATTCGTCTGCTTTGTAATTCATATCCTTAGCATCACAGCAGTTTAGTATTTTGTGGTGTACCTGATTGATAAGACACGGCAAAATTCTAATTCCTATTAGCGACTTACCCAAACCACACGAACCTGTCATAAGCAAACCCTTACCCTCGTTATCTGCCATCCAGTCCACAATCGGGCGATAATTGCTTTCACTCCATATCGCTTTTGTGATACGCCCACCTGAGAAACGGGCTACCATAAAATCAAGCCCTCCACGCAAACGCTTTTCTGCATCAGGAATCTTTATTCTCACCATATTAGGCATAGACGGATAATTACCATCTTGCAAATTCTTAATAATCTTGCTTACACTCTCCATATTACCAACCTCCTTTTGAATAATCTTTGTTATTAGAATCTTGGAGCACTACCCCCATATCAGGCGTATTTGTTACCGCCCTATTGCTATTAAGCGGAAATACCCCCGAATAATTATTAGCCATAGATTGCTCTACTATTTTCAAAGCAACTTCGCCATTACCACCCGACAAATTACCTAGCCTTGTAATGAACGCCTTTAAACCAGTTGGCTTGTATGTCTGCCCACGTTCTTTTTTATACGCTAGCCATCTAGTTATTGCCTCATTCATTCGGGCATCATCAGAAAAAGAAATAGTTTTCTCTATTAAAGATTTATCTTTATTATCTTTTCTATTTTCTATTTTCTCTTTTCTATTTAGTGAACGTTCGTTCAACGTTCGTTCAACGTTCGTATTACGTTCGTATACGTTCGTATCTTTTCGTAAACGTTCGTTCTCCTTTCTAGCCTCATCACGTTCTTTTGCGATACGCTTATTTGTTTCGCATCGCTTAGAATACTTTGTATCGAAATACTCCATATCTTCCTGAATTGCCTGAAACAATATTGCAGATACTGGCGGCACATCATCAGGAACATTACCATTACTGGCATATTGCGCCATCATCTTTAAGACTTTTCCAGCCTCAGCATCGGACAATAAGCCAACCTTTTTTAATCGGTCTGTTTGAAAATTCACAAATTTCATACGCTGCCCTCCATTTCCTTTAGTGTAAACAAACTTAATTGCTGAGGCTTGCGCACCCACAAACTCGGATTTGCAGAATAATAATTAGCCTTATATCCAGTTGTTGCATCAGGTCGCTTGCAGATAGCTTGCAGCAATCCCATTGCCTCCAAATCACGCACATACCACGTTATGCTATTTCTCAGCATTCCCAAATCTAAAGCTGCATCCAGTGTGGTTGCAACCTTATATCGAAAATAGGCTAAAACTTTGGTTATGTCCTTAGAATTGCCTACCTTTGCAGTGTTGTTGTTCGGGCGGTCGTTATGGCTGCCCCTTACTTTTTCTTTCATCCTCTACCCTCCAATATTGATTTTACATCAGATAGCTTGTAGCGAGATTTGCGCCCTACCTTGATAGGAATCAGATATTTCTCTTTTTCCCATCGCCACAAAGTATTTTTTGATACGCCAACCATGTCGGCTACATCATCAGGCGTTAAATACTTTTCCTCTTTCTTCTCTGCCTCCTTGGCTGCCATTGCCTCAGCTACCACGTTCAAAGCAAACTCTTTAAGGTCTGCTACAGATACCACTACCGAAATATTAGCATCAGTGTTTATTAGTTCATTGATGTTCATAATCTATTTTTTTTTGTTTTTTGGCTCTCCGTGTCTGTTTGGGGATTCTCCCCCACTTCTGCCATTTTCGCCCACATCATCAAGAAACAGATACTTTGAATCCGTGTTTGAACGCTGCAAAGGTAGTGTGTAAAATAACGTCTTGCCAAGCAGTTGTCCAAATTGTCCTGATTGTTGTCCAAATTGTCCTGATTATCTTCTTATCGATTGCGTATACACACAAAAAAAGGTGGATTTCTCCACCCTTTAAAGTTTAGTTCTAAATGTTTTTACTGATAGTTTTATTATTCCATTTACTTTAAGTTCTTCCGCAAAACGTAACTTTAAGCCATTTTCAGGATTTTCAATTAAAGGTTTTCCCAGTTTATCCTTTTCTTTCGCCCAACCTTTAATCTTTCTTGCAATCTCATCATCCGACAAGCCCACTAATTCTGCTATCAAATACGTATTGTTGTGAAACAAATCCAACAAACCACGCGAATAGGAACGCTCTCCCTTTGCATCAGGTACAACGCTCAAAGATTCCTTATATTCCTCTAGCCATTTCATTTGCTGCCCATTTATGGCATACCTTGGGTATCTCTGCATTACACACAAAAGATTCTCTATATCATCAGCAGACAAAGCCCAACCTTTTAGATATCTAAGGAAATCAGACTTTAAAAGCCCTCTAAGGGTATTTGCATAACCTAACATCTTTCGTACTTCGGGCGGTCTGCTATCAGGGATTCTAACCTTTAGCATTCTCATTCCGTTATTTAATTCTACCCATTCACTCACCATTTTCTCGCCCTCCTATTGGTTTAACAATACATTTTCCCTCCATCGTTCTTTTCTCAGGAATTTCAGGATATAACGGAATCGGCATAGCGTTATCTTTGTAAAACTGGTTATTCTCCATATCGCTAGCCTTTACTATCTCTGTTATAAGCTGCTTTATTTGCCACTTATATTCGTTTATCTCCATCTTTAAGTTGTTAATCTCAATCTGCAATTCATTATTAGAGATACTGGCTTTAAGACTTTCTATTTTAGCGTTTGCCAACTCCTGAAAAACGGCAAAGTCCATTATTACTTTGCCATTCTCCAGTTTCTTACAATTTTCCTTTGTTATCATAACTTAGCCTCCTTATCCAATTTGGTTTATAACATCTAGCAAAGTCGAATCCTCTATTTTACGATAGCGAGAAAACGCCTTTGAACCCTCCACGTGTCCACTCATCTTGCCTATTATATTCGGGTCGCTCACCTTAAAGTAAGCATTGCCCACAAAGGTACGTCTTGCCAAATGGCTACTGGCTATTTCGTTTATCGGTCTTATCTCGTTTTCTCCAGTCTTGGGGTTTCTGATAACTACATTACGATTTATCCCAACTTCTGTAAAAATCTCCTTTATGGCATCATTGTACTTTTGTGGAGATATAAACGGGAACAATCTCCCTTTGGCATCCACGCCCTTGTATTTCTCAACCAGTGCCAACGCTTTAGGGTGCAAAGGTACACGTGCTTGCAAAGTTTGTTCGCCCTCATCCTTTGTTTTGTGTGGAGCATAAACTAGCATTCCGTCTATAATATTTTCACTTGTTAGCTTTACCAAATCGCCAACACGGCAACCAACAAAACATTGAAATACAAAAATATCTCTCTGAGCCTCCAAACGCTTGCTGCCTGATAAGTCGTACTCTGCAATCTCGTTACGTTCTGAGATAGAAATGTAGTAAGGCGTACCAAACTTTTCTGAACCTATCTTAATTCCATCAAAAGGGCGATTCTTAGTTTTATCTGATTCATAAAGCCATACAAAGAACGCTTTCAGTTTTTTTGTTAGCTTTACAATTGTGTTATCGCCACGTGTCACTAACTTTGTTTGCCCTTTCTTTACGCCAATCGGATATTGCCTTAACAACTTCTTAAATATTACGGGATATTCCTCTGATAATTCTTTTTCATTTCTCAGGTAGTCCAAAAAATCCTCTATATCAGAACGTGTTATTTTATCCACATCAAAGGAAAACTTCTTATCCTCTGTAGCCTTTCTGAATCCCTCATATCGTGCCACATCACGAACCAGTACACGAATCGCCTTGGTGTGGTCGTAAGAAAAACCTTTCTTTGTCAAATACTCCTCTGCCAACTCGTAAAAAGTCTTTTTAGCCTCAACCTTTGCAGTATACTTTTCAGGGTGATTATACTTATCTACAACCAACTTAAACCACTTAGTATTGATTACGCTTTTATCAGTTGTTTGTACCAAATTCAGAATATAAGTACAAAGCGCATCCATCTTTTGCGCTTGTTCTTCGTGATACTTTACATCATTGCCCACCTTGCGCCTATTCACCACAATCTCACCATTACGGAAATTATCAGCAGTAACAAAGATACCCGACTTTGCCATCAGGTCGTAATCTTTGCCATTGCGCAAACGAATCAGGATTTCCGCCATTCCCGTTTCTGTGCAAACTCTTTTAGATAATCTTTGATAAATCGTTGCCATAATCTTTATTTTTTAATTGAACGCTGCAAAGATAAGACTATTTTTTCAAACCACCAAATAAAACACGGGGATTTTTTGAATTTCCCCGTCAAATTCCCCGTGTTTATTCAAACTCAATATAATTTCACAAAAACAAACGCAAAAGATATTAATGTTTTAGTACTGAAATACAAGCAGTTACATTTTGCATTGATTTTCTTAGATTTTATTCACATCCCCGTATTGCGTGCCTATCAGGCGCACATAAGAAATTCCTAACTGCTTGATAATAAGCAGTTAGGATTTTCTGTTTCTAGAAATTGCCAACATTTTGCCAACATAATTCCAAACTAAATTGAATCGGTTGGCAAAAGCAAGGCTTCATTTTACATACTTTCACACTATTTCTTGCGATTACACACACCACTTTAGTTTATCCCCATACATAGAGCTTTTCGCCCAAAACTGAAAAAAATCACTAAGAAAATACATTTTCCTCCCAAAGATATGCCCTACTTTCAAAGAAAAATATTATCTTTGTATCAAAATAAACATTTTATTCATAATGGAGTATATTGATTTCAAAAGACTGATAGATGCTCTGACCGCCAAGCCAAAAGAGACGGAGTGGTTAGAGTTCAAACATAATTTTCATTCTAAGGAAGAGATTGGCGAAAGAATCTCTGCCCTGTCAAACAGTGCCTATTTGAGCAATATGCCGTTTGGTTACATAGTATTTGGCATTGATGACGAAAGCCATGACGTAATTGGCACAGACTTATATGGCAAACTGAAAATGGTAGGCAACGAAGAACTGGAATCCTGGTTGTCAACCCGTCTGAATCCTCGTATTGACTTCGAAATAATCGATGATTTTGATTATGAAGCTAACGGGCATGTCTGCATCTTCAAAATTCCAGCTACAACAAACCGACCTGTAAGTTTCCTGCATGAGTCTTATATCAGAGTGGGTACCATTACCCGAAAGTTGAAAGACTTTCCGGCTAAAGAAGCCAAGATATGGAAAGGTGGTCAGAAGCCATTGGAAAAGATAGTCTTGAAAAAGGGCTTGTCAGGACAGGATGTGTTTTCTTTTCTCAGTGCAGAAGTGTACTTTGACATGATGAACTTGCCACTTCCACAAGATATCAATGGTATCTTAGATCGATTCCTGTCAGAGAACCTGATTACCAAAGATGAAATCGGATATGGAATTACCGAACTTGGCGCAATTCTGTTTGCCAAGCGCCTTTCCGACTTCGATGGATTGAAAAGGAAAATGGTTCGAGTCATTGTCTATAAAGGCAAGGGAAAAATTGAAACATTTCGCGAAAAATCATTCGACAAAGGTTATGCCATTAGCTTCGAGGAAATGATTGCCTGGATAAACAGCCAACTTCCTGCCAACGAAGAAATTGGTCAAGCTCTAAGAAAGGATACGCGTATGTACCCAGAGATTGCGATACGTGAGCTAACTGCAAATATGATTATCCACCAGGATTTTGCAGAACAGGGATTTCCTATGATTGAAATATACTCCGACCGCATTGCGTTCTCCAATCCCGGGCAACCGCTTATCAGCGTAGAGCGTTTCATCGATGAGTACCAATCCCGAAACGACTCTCTCGCCGACATCATGCGCCGCATAGGTATCTGTGAAGAGAAGGGAAGCGGTATGGACAAGACTATCTTCTATGTAGAATTATACCAGTTACCTCCTATCCGCATCCAACTTCAAGAAACACGAACGGAAGCTACTGTATTTACCTACCGTAAGTTTGCCGATTTGGATAAGTCTGAAAGAGTAATGGCTTGCTATCAACACGCTTGCCTCAGGTATGTTTCAAACGAGAAGATGAACAACCAATCTCTCCGAGGCCGCTTGGGCATTGAAGACAAGAACTACCCAATGGCTTCCAGAATCATAAAGGATGCCTTGGAAGCAAAGATGATAAAAGAAGAAAACGCTGAGGGTAATAACCGACATAATTATATCCCGTATTGGGCATAACTCATGTAACCGGCATGTAACTGGCATGTAACTGGGCGACTCGAAACAGCCCTAAAACAGAGCAAAAGCCCTTTAAAACAGTGCTTGGCGCATGTAACTGGCATGTAACTGAATAAAAGAAGGCTCGTATGGACAATGCTAGTTTTCAAACAGAGTTTATACATAAAAAATAGATAAAATGAATTTATTAGAAATCTTAAAGAAAATATTTTCTTGTACCATGCCACAAGCTGCTTCAGAAGGAGATATGGATTCTATATCTCCCTCTGATAAAACTAATGATACCGCTTCTGCAGACGATGCAGAAGTAGAAGATATGGATTCTGTATCTCCCTCAGACAAAACTAATGATACTGCTTCTGCAGACGATGCAGAAGTAGAAGATATGGATTCTGTATCTCCCTCAGACAAAACTAATGATACTGCTTCTGCGGACAATGCAGAAGTAGAAGGTATTCAATCTGTTGTCTTAAAAAGAAGTAAAGCAGAAGTAATAGAAGGATATGGCCAAGTTCGGACAATGGCAGATATTCTTATAAGTATGAATGATCAATATCATTTTCATAGCAGTGAAGAAGCTGTTGCCGCTGTTATGAAATTTATTGGATCGCAAAGTCCATGTCATTTTGCAATCTCAGGGAAGGCGTTTCATTTTATAGCTGATGCACTTTATTCTTCTAAAGCATTTGTAGATAGAAGGTTAAATAAAGATGCCTTTTTGGATAACTTCACTATTTCTCAGTTTGAAAAGAACTGGGATAATGCAATGTATCGATACTATTACGCTAAAATATGGAAACTAATTTGCTATTTTGATGAGTTTAGAAGATATACATCTCCTGGGCAGATTTATAGGGATTTGAAAAAAACAATATCTCCGGAGTATTTTGGCTACAGAGGATACCCACAACATTTCTTTAGATGTGCTATAGAAGAGGCGTGGGAGAAAATAGCTCCAAATAATTCAATTGATCCGGTTTTGCTTGACAAGTATATGTTTAGAAATCATGAAGTAGCTATTCAAGCACTAGGCCTGGAAGCTACTATACGCAAAGATTTCGTTCAGGACTATTGTCACACCGATGTGTATTTTCCACAGAAAGTTGGTTCTGCTCCAGTTTATATTGAGAGAATTGTTGGAAATAGAAGAATGTTTTTAAAATCTTGTGGAGAAGGAAAAGGTCCTAACAATAATCCAGAGTTATTGGAATTCAATATTGCATGTAGATTGTTACTGGAGGACTCTAAGTACGATATTTGGGAAGATAAAAACCAATCAATGTTATTCGTCCCTAAAGAGGATATATCTTTACCTGCTTATTATTATTGCAGTTATTATTCCTGTGGAAAAATATTATTCGAGGACAATGACCATAAAAAGGAATTTCTAAAAGAAGGAATCAAAGGCTGGCAATTAATGAATAAGAATGGCAGAAAAGATCTCATAAAACACTTCAGTCATGAAAATATTCAATAGTGATATACTGATAAAAAAGACGAGCTGCAACTGTGCGGATTTGCCAGGGCATCAAATTCCCCCATCTGTCAACCTCTTTGTGAAGGTGACTAAAGGGTGCAATGCCCATTGTGCTTTTTGTAGTAATGCAGGATGCCAAAGTCCAACATCTTTGTTTGATATAGAAAAAATGATTCGCATCATATATGAACTAAAAAGCAAAGGAATCATTGTAAATCGAATGAATATTACCGGAGGGGAACCATCTGTGGTTTCCCCTTTGGTTGTTCGTATTCTTGATGCCATAGACAAAGAGCATTTTGATGATGTACACTTACATCTTAATACCAATGGGGTTACTGTGCAAGCACAAGACTTGATGCAACATCCTCGTTGGGATAGTATTTCCATGTCATTGCATCATTATGACGTCAATCGTTTGTCTGACTTATATGGATGTGAAATACCAGCACATTTGTTACATTTTACAGGTGTAGATAAGCAGAAGATAAACTTTAGCTGCAATCTTATAAAGGGATACATTGATAATAAGGAAGAAGTTCGAAAAATGCTGGATCTAACTTTAGATACAGGTATCCGTCGCATAGGATTTGTTGCCCTTATGCCAGTTAACAGCTTTTGCAAAGAACATTTCATTGATATTGATGATATTCCTTTTGCAGAAATACCGCATGTTTATTTTACCGGGGCAAAAGATAGGGGAGCGGATTGTAAATGCAGCAATTATCTTTACAACAAGAATCTCAGGATATTAGAGATTTATATGCGCAATTATGCAAATCCACAATATTGTGAATCATCTCTTGTCTATGATGGAGCGTATCTTCGCCAAGGTTTTTACAATAACAATATTATTTATTGACAGAATGGCTAATTTCACAGAAATATTTGAAACCAGAAAGAATGACTCTCGCTGGAATACCTCTTATCCACTTTCTCCGGTCGATTGGAATATATATCGGGTACCAGAAGAATTGTCATTTTCTGAAGAAGAAGAGTTGTCTTTCTATATTCATATTCCATTTTGCAAAAAGCTATGCTCTTTTTGTGAATATACAAGAATGCTTTGCCCTAGCGTGAAGCTGCAGGATCAATATGTAGATACATTAAAGCATGATGTTTTTACTTTTATGGAAAAATACCCGTCTATCAAGCTTTGCGGACTTGATGTAGGAGGGGGAACTCCAACTGTTCTGAGCGACAAATCGTTTGAGAATTTGATGAGTTTATGCAGCTCTGCCATGAGCGCTTTAACCATATCAGACAGTTTTACACCTAGTATTGAGGCTACATTTGAAACCTTGACAGCTCAAAAAGTTGATTTGTTGACATCTGCAGGTTTTAAGCGAGTATCACTTGGAATACAATCAACTTCTTCTGAAGTACTGTCATGCAATCATCGTGATTCACCGGATCTTGAATATATGAAAAAGTCAATCTCTATGTTGCATGATAAAGGTGTCTGCATTGTAAATTTAGATATGATGTATGGGTTGAAGGGACAGTCAATAGACAGTTTTCGCAAAGACATGCAAACTTTAAAATATCTACAGCCAGAGCAAGTTACAATTTATGAACTACGCACTAATATGATTAAAGAACAAGTTCACATGTCAAAAGACGAGTTATATGATGCATATTCTTTCTTATATCATAGTTTGCTTGATTTAGGCTATCATGCCCGCTTCGGACAGAATACTTTTTCTAAAAGTTCTAATGATATTGGTGTAAGTTCTTATTTGAGAGAAAGAATGATGAATGCTGGTTCCTATAAGGGATTTGGTATTTCAGCACAAAGCATGAGCCGCAACGGAATATCCTATAATGTTGGCAAACTCAAAACATCATTCAAGGATTTGTTAGAAAGCAAAACTTTTGCAGAAGAATATGTTTATCATCTTCCACCTAAAGAACTTGCGGCAAAATATATTGCTATTGGCGCTTATAATGGTTCTTTCTCTTTAAAAAGACTTAGCGAATTACTGGGGTGCGATGCCAGAACTTATTACTCCGGACAATTAGACTTCTGTCTTTCTCGAGGTTATATAGAGATTTTTGGTAATAGGGTTGCTGTCACTCCATCAGGTTTTAAGTATTACGGAGCTTTGTTCTCCTTATTTTACTCAACATAGCTATCAGGAAAAGAGCCACATTATTGTTTTACAGTTTCTATTTTTCATACACTCCGAATCTAGCTGACTTCAAAATATGTCAGCTAGATTCGGAGAGTATTATATTCATTTTCCTTGTGACTCTTGATATCCTCTCCCCCTCTATGAATAGATATTAGAGATTCGCTTGAGCGTTTATAATATTTGCAACACCAGTGATAACCTGATCAAGTTCCTTTCTATAAATCAAGCCCTCCTTATACTTTTCAGGTATGGCATCATATCCGAATTTAGCTCCCAGGATAGCACAGGCAACAGCTGCATTTGTATCAGCATCACCTCCTGCTCTCACTATAGCAAGCAAACCGTCCTCAAATGATCTTGCATGCCAATATGCCCATAATGCAGCAGACAGGCATCTCAAAGTATAGCCCATAGATTTCTGGTCTTGCAATTCTAAAGTTCTAATATCAGGAGACAAAGACAGGTCTATAAACCCTATGATGCGCTTGTCATATTTCATGGCTATATCAAAGATGTCATGATATGACAAGCCAAAATCTTTGTAGATTAGGCTATGAATCAGCTCTGATACTATCACGCATGAACCTACACAACGAGGATCATAATGAGTCAGCTTACATATATTCACAGCACACTCTTCTACAGCTTTTGGGAAAGTACCCACAATGGAAGTTCTCATGAGTGCTCCATTAGCAGCCCCTTTACGATAACTCATCTCCCATATTAGTTTGGAAACATCAAATGGCTTTTCTACATAATCTGCAAGATTTAAAACCTTGTAGGTCGTCTGACCAATACCCATAGGTTCCCCCATGGCCCAATCTTTAAAATTTTGAGCAATGGTTGTGAGATTGACGCCTTTATCTTTTATGACTGCATTTGCGATACACAGCATCATGTCCGTATCATCAGTCCAGTCACCAATTTTCCATCTTCTTCTATGACGGTCTTGAAATATATCACTATAGTGGGTAATACCATTAGGATATTTCTGGCTTATTTCCTCTTCCGCCATTCCTTCAGTAGCAAGACCAAGGGCATCTCCTATGGCTTGCCCATATATTGTTCCTTTAATTTTATCTATAATATTTGTCATAACTCATTCTTATATAATTGAATCATCTTGTTCATGTCCTTCGTATTCGCTCTTATATGAGTCCCTTTTCTTTTCATAGGCTTTATCTCGCCCCAAGATACTCGAGAAATCCATATTTTGCGAAAAGCCTCCTTTTACGACATTAGTAGATTTGCGTTCCTTGCCATAGAACGTCCATATTGCATCGTACTCTACAGGTAAGACTACCTCACCATTCTCGTCAATAAGTCCCCATTTGCTTTCGTTTATTCCATTTGTTACGCCTCCTGTTTTTACTCTTGCAAGTCCCTTGTCAAATCCATCAATCCAATTGTATTTACCAAATGGAACAACAACAGAACCATCCACACGTAACACCCCGTATTGGGATTCTTTATTCTGTACCGTATATAGCTCCTTATTTCCTATTGCAGGTATCAGATAACGAAAGGATGGTTCTAAAACGACCTCTCCTTTAGAATTTATAAGTCCATACAAGAGACGCCTATAACATGCTACATTACCACCACTTCTGACAAAGCCATAAACATCTTCAACAGCGACTCTGATTTTGTCTTCTTTGCTATAACAGTCACCATAATACATATCATATTGTGGCTCAACGATGATGACACCATTTTTATCAACAAAGCCAATTTTATTACCACTTGTAAATGGTATGAGTAATCTTGGGTCTTCTTCCAATTTATAGGAAGATGCCGGTACAAGTACCTTAGTGTACTGATTCACAGATAATATTGTTTTCTTTTCCATAACTTTTAAACAGATGATAATATAATGAATACATATTAACAGACAAACGATTGTAATCGATGTGGGAAAGATTATTTTGCTCCCTCTTCTTCATCGGTTACCTCCACACTTTCTTTTCTCTGATTAGTTGTACTAACTCTTATAGCCGGGAATTTGTAACGGAAACTTAAAAAGCTCATTACCAAAGTGAGATATTAAATTTTGTTCAAGTCTGTATGGCAAATTACATTTATAAAATGCACCTCTTCTAATGTTAGTCACACTATCAGGAATGACTATATTGGACAGAAAACGACAATTTGAGAATGCACCAATTCCAATACTAGTCACACTATCAGGGATGACAATATCAGACAGAGAACGACAACCACAAAATAAAAAATTTGCAATGTTAGTCACACAACTAGGGATGCCTATATTGGACAGAGAACGACAACCATAAAATGTACCATTTCCTATGCTGGTCACACTATTTGGGATGATGACGTTGGACAGAGAACTACAACTCCTAAATGCACCATTTCCAATGCTAGTCACACTATCAGGAACAACTACGTTGGACAGAGAACAACAACCCCAAAATGCACCACTTCCAATGCTAGTCATACTATCTGGAATGACTATATTGGACAGAGAACTAAACTTAAAAGCACCATCCCCAATACTAACCACACTATTCGAAATTACAATGCTAGTCAAAGAGCTACACTTTGAAAATGCATCATCACATATTATTCTTGTACCCACTTTAACAGAATAGTTCCCTTTTAATCCTTGTGGAGCTTTCAACAATTTTCTTCCATCTTTGCTATATTTCACTCCCCATTCATCTATAAAGGCTTCATTCAACTCATCTTCAGTTACTTCTGTTGATAAGTCTTCAATAGTTTGAGGTAGGAGAGGCTTTTCGCCAATAAACAACCTGAAAGAACATGCAGAAAGCTCCTTTCTTGCCAATGCAAGCACGAAAAGAGAGTAAAGTGTACAGAAATCCTTATCACACATCAATTCCTGCAAGGCAGATATGACCTTGCTATTTGATGGATTGCGATAATCATTTTCCGAGAAGAGAAGCCTGTCTGATGCACCATAGGTATCTAACAAAGTAGAATTCATAGATATTGCTTTCAATGACAAGGCGATGCTTGCCAAAGAAAAATCATCTATTGTTTCATCGAAATCATCCACAGTACGCAATGGATGACAGAAATCCTTGGTACCGATAGTTGGAGATTTGCAGCCTTTCATCGCAGGCACAAACATTCCATCATAATCCACCAATGTAAGAGAACCATCGGGACGAACAATGATATTGTCTGGCTTGACGTCACCATGAGCAAAAGATTGAGTACGGAGCCAAGCTGCCATTTTACCAAAGCGATAACAAAGCATTGACATAGCAGATTGATTGTGATAGTTTGCTGCGATGTAAGCTTCCATCGTTTCACCATCTACCCAATCCATCAACAATACAGGAAATTCATCCTCCTCGCATTGACTGTCCACGAAGAGTTCCTTCTCCATATACTTTCCTGATGTAATGTATGGAGAATCAACCATATCCAATTCATCTGCAATCTGGCGATAGGCTTCAACTCGCCCTTCCTGTTCTGCCGTAAAACATTTGAGGGCATAATATTTCCCGGTACTCTTGTCCTGCATCTTAAACACCACGGCCAAAGCACCACTACTGCGATATGGCTCTCCGTGATCATCCAGTACAGGAGTCAAGTGAGCCAACTCTTCAAGATTATCACCTGCATCTTGAATGGCCTTTACATATTCTGATATCAATGGATACTGCATATTGTATACTATTGTTTAATTCTTTATCTACAACTGTATTTCAGACTATATTGCAAAAATAATCATTTCAACCGAAGATGCCCAAACTTAAAAACATTTTAGCTATATTTGCTCCTAATACTTTAACAGTTCGTTAATAAATCAATAATGATTGGTATCTACCCAGCACCTCTATTGGCACGAATAGTAACCTCCTCTTCTTCATTAGTTATCTCCATACTTATTTTTCTCTGATTAATTGTACTAACTCTTTAAAAAGGCAGGAAAGTGTAATGGTAACTTAAACAGCTCATCACCAAAACGAGAAATTAATTCTTGTTTAAGATCGTATGACAAATTACTACAATTTACAAATGCCCAATCACCAATACGAGTCACACTATCAGGGATGTCCATGTTAACCAAGGAACTACACCCCCAAAATACACTAACACCAATGCTAGTCACACTATTAGGGATGACTATATTGGATAAGGAACGACATTTGCAAAATGCTTCATCACCAACGCAAGTTACACTATTTGGGATGACAACACTAGTTAAAGAGCTACATTGGTAAAATACGTCATCCCCAATGTTAGTCACACTGTCTGGAATAACTATATTAGACAGAGAAGTACAACTAGAAAAAGCACCTTCACCAATGCTAGTAACACTATTTGGAATAACTATGTTGGACAGAGAAGTACAATCAGAAAATGCCCAATCACCAATACTAGTCACACTATCTGGAATAACTATGCTGGACAGAGAAGTACAACTAGAAAATGCACCTTCACCAATGCTAGTAACACTATCTGGAATGACTATGCTGGACAGAGAAGTACAACTAGAAAATACACCATCTCCAATGCTAGTCACACTATCTGGAATGATATATGATTCTATTTTTTGATTTCTAAAAGAAATAATTTCACTTTTATTTATATTGAATAAAACATCATCCTCATAAATGAAGTTGGGTGACAAACATTCTAACTTACCTTTCCAGCCGCTAAACGGGTTTCCGTTTAAGCAAATTACGCTTTTTGGAATGGATATACATTCCAAAAAGCTACAACCATTAAATGCACCTTTTCCAATGCCAGTAACACTATCTGGAATAACTATGTTGGACAGAGAAGTACAATCAGAAAATGCCCAATCACCAATACTAGTCACACTATTAGGAATGACGATATTGGACAAAGAAGTGCAACCTTTAAATGCCCAATTCCCAATACTAGTCACACTACCAGGAATGACGATATTGGACAAAGAACAAGAATACCAAAACACCTCATCACAGATCATTCTTGTCCCCTCCTTGACGGAATAACATCCTTTTAGTTCTTGTGGGGCTTTCAATAATTTTCTTCCATCCTTGCTATATTTCACACCCCATTCATCAGTAAAAGCCTCCTTCAACTCTTCCTCTGTAGCTTTGGTTGATAAGTCTTCAATAATTTGAGGCAGAAGAGGCTTTTCGCCAACAAACAATCTAAAAGAACATGCTGAAAGCTCCTTTCTCGCCAATGCAAGCATGAAAAGAGAGTAAAGTGTACAGAAATCCTTATCACACATCAATTCCTGCAGAGCAGATATTACCTTACTATTTGAAGGATTGCGATAATCATTGTCTGAGAAGAGAAGTCTGTCTGAGGCACCATAGATATCTAACAAAGTAGATTTCATCGAGATAGCCTTTAAAGACAAGGCGATGCTTGCCAATGAAAAATCATCTATCGTTTCATCGAAATCATCCACAGTACGCAATGGATGACAGAAATCCCTGGTACCGATAGTTGGAGATTGGCTGCCCTTCATGGATGGCACAAACATCCCGTCATAATCCACCAATGTAAGAGAACCATCGGGACGGACTATGATATTGTCTGGCTTGACGTCTCCATGAGCAAAAGATTGAGTACGGAGCCAAGCAGCCATCTTTCCAAAACGATAACTCAGCATCAACATGGCTGACTGATTCCGGTAATTTGCCGCAATGTAAGCTTCCATCGTTTCTCCATCCACCCAATCCATCAACAATACAGGGAATTCATCCTCCTCGCATTGACTGTCCACGAAGAGTTCCTTCTCCATATACTTAACTGATGTAATGTATGGAGAATCTAACAAATCCAGTTCGTCTGCAATCTGACGATAGGCTTCGGCTCGCCCTTCCTGTTCTTCCGTAAAACACTTGAGGGCATAATATTTCCCGGTACTCTTGTCCAGCATCTTAAACACCACGGCAAAAGCACCACTACTGCGATATGGCTCTCCGTGATCATCTAATACGGGAGTCAGGTAAGACAATTTATCAAGATTATCGCCAGCATCTTGAATGGCTTTTACATATTCTGATATCAATGGGTACTGCATATTGTGTACTGTTATTTTATCTGCTTCTACAAATTTTAATGACAACAAATAGGGGCATAAAGAAGATTGACGTTAGCCTTTGAAATAAACCAGCGTAAAATCATCCATATCTAAGATTCCTTTCGAATTCAGTTCTTTCAAATATAGTTCAAACCGACTGTTAGATGATGTTGCATCTAACAAAGATTGGAGCACATCCTTCCAAAAATCAAACTTCATGGTCTCTGCTGTTTTCAAAAGTTGTGAATTGCCAGATGCTTTCAGATATTCTTCAGCAAGTTCCGCACCATACTCCTTACTTTTAGACAATTCATACATCATCATGATATAATGCGATAAGGCATCACTGGCAGCAAAGACTACCGAAGATTCATCCAAATCAAAGTCACCACATCTGAAACCTTCCTCTTCCAGGGGATCTTTACAGCTAACCAACCTGGGAGGATTGCTAAAATCAGACAATTTCGTAAAACTGTGTTCCAAGACACCAGTTTCTATGCAATAATGGAAGACTACGCTATCACCGTATGCCATCCATTTACATTTCTTTTCCCCTGTTATCCATGTCGCAGCAATTGTAGCACAAGACCCCTCATTATAATATTTATTCAAAAGAATGCCGTCGCCTTCCTTTGCTCTTTCCTCGTGCTCATTATAAAAGGGCTCCCAAATGCCATCTACCCATTCGTCAAGTTCTTTGAAGGAGACGACGGGTTTATCTTTCGGAAGATGTTTTACAAGATACTCCGACCACTCATTGGCAAACAAGCCACAGCCTCCTGCCCCATCGGATACAGCTATACAGGTATCCGATGAGTAGAAAGCATCTTCGTTTGCAACATGGTCATTGAACTTTGCTATACTTACACCTCTATTCATACCCTAAAAATATTATGGATTCTGATTGGCCAGCATTCTTGATAGCGTACCAATCTTCATCATTTTAACCAATCTCTCCATACCAGTATTTACTCCCATGGCACGATAACGAATATCTGCCTGCTTGTCTCCAAAAATATTGCGAATCTGCTCATTGTAGTTGAGAGGTAAGAGACTTGACATTTCATAGAGTTTTTTACCATATCCATTGCCGTTCAATTCATCAACAGTTGCAGGGAACACTACTGATTCTGCATGTTCTGGTACAACATGAATGTTGAATAACAAGACATTACCATCATTGGTAAACATTGATTTCAATTGATTGGCTATTTGTTGCATCTCATCATACGAAGTTCCATTATACTCACCATCAGTGATATTGATAATCGTTGGTGGATAACAATCCTTGTCATGATGCTCTTTCATCCAATTTTCAAGCAAACCTTCCGCACGTTTGAAAGCCTTATCCATGCGTGTCCAACTACCATCATGACGAGCTACCATCCATTGCTTGTTCTCAACTTCCTTGAAGACTATTCCTTTACGAGTACGCTTCTCTTCCTTCACCATTTTCTTTTGATAAGGATTATTACGAATCTCTTCCGGAGTAACAAAGTCTCGTCCTTCCAGATTGCCATTCCAGGCACTATAAGCCTCTGTGCCATAACCTATCATGGCAATATCAAAGTAATGGCGAGTTTCATTAATCTTCACACATCGCTCCACCAACTCGTTGATTTGGGCATTTACAATACGGGCAACAGCCTCAGATAAAGTCATATCCTCACCATTAAAGGTGGTAATTCTACGCATAGAAACACTTTGGTCCACCAGGAAGATGAATGCTGTAGGATGCTTACGGTCAACACAAGCGGTATATGCATTCTTGCTCTGCAATATCTGTGGCTGACTTGGAATTGGAATACCAAAGTTGCCGATGTTCTTAATATACTTCAGAGGAATACTATTCTTTACCAAAATCTCTGCCTGATAGAAAGGCTGTTCATCTATATCCAGGTCAAAATGTTTGTTTGCCTTGACTGTTTGAAAATGGATTTTCTTGAAATCTTCCAAGTTTCCACCAACGTTTGCGCCACTTCTTGTAGCATTTCTGTCTGAGAACTTTGTCTGTTCATCAAATATTACCTCTGTGTCTATTTCCAGAATGATAGGATTAGATATACGTTGCTCATTCATAGCTACGTACATCATTGGATGCTGTTTGGTAAAACTCACTCGCACATAATGCTCCAATCCATCTCGTTTGTCGAGCGACCAGGAAGTAGAACCTGGTCCACCACCTCCCGGCTTAGGAATAGTAATTCCTCGTTCCTCACAATCCTTCCAAGAAAAGAGGCCACCATTCTTGATGATGTTCTCTAAGTTATCACGATCTGTAAAGTGATATAACTTTGTGATATGATGCTGTTCAAGGATATTCTTAAAATCCTCCCAATTATTTCGTTTACTCATAATTTTTTATTTTTTAAATCAAAAAAGTTCTAACTTCTGTGGCTTGTCAACCTTTGATTTTGCCTCCGTATTCTGTTTATCCCCATAAGGATATATACCTTCTACGTATGCCTTGATCAAAAAGGCATGAGACAAAGGTTTACTTGGGTCATCTACATCACAGTTGATTTCATAATCCAACAAGATAATGGTTTTCGTTTTACTTGCCTCCTTCAATCGTTCAATGATTGTTGGCACTTTATTCTCCAATACCCATTGGTAAGTTGGAATATATATCTGCTTTCTAGCTTCTATGTATCCAAGAAGTTCCTTGCCATATATTCCTTTGCGATGTCCCAAAGGCTTACCATACTTGCGTACAGTTCGCTTGATATTCTTCATCGTATCATTCTGTAGCATCTGTACATCTACATCTGCTCCTTCAAACACCTTCAACCCCTGCCAAATAGCTTCTACACAAGTAGCTGTCACTCCATCGCTGAATGGAACTGGTATTCCACCATGTGGGTAGAATGGACTTAATTTGATTAAGCTATCTTTAGCATGGCTAGTTACATCCGCAATGATTGCATCGGGATGTTTCTTGAGAATATTCTCTAGCTTTTTACGTTTTGAGTCTATTAGTATCATAATTGCTTAAATATTTTATCTCCAAATCGAGAGATTAATTTTTGTCTAAGATCGCATGGGAAATCGCAATCTTCAAAAGCACCTTCTCCAATACTGGACACACTATCAGGAATGACTATATTGGACAGAGAAAAACAACGATTGAATGCATTAATTCCAATGCGAATTACGCCATTAGGAATGTCTATGTTATTCAAGGAAATACAACCAGCAAAAGCACCAATACCTATACTTTTCATACTATTTGGGATAATAATATCAGCCAAAGAGTTACAACAAAGGAATGCACCAAATCTAACATTCATCACACCATTAGGAATGGCATAAGATTTCTGGTTTTGATTTCTAAACGATATGATTTCGCTTTTATCCTTATTGAATAATACACCATGCTCGTAAATAAAGTTGGATGACAAACACTCTAGCTTACCGTTCCAACCATAAAATGGATTTCCATTTAAGTTCGTTACATTTGTGGGAATCACGATATTAATTAATGTTTCGCAATACGAGAATGCCCCATTTCCAATGCTAGTCACACTATCAGGGATAAAAATACTAATCAAAGATGTGCATTTAAAAAAAGCACCACCCCCAATACTTGCCACACTATTCGGAATGACAACTTCTGCCAAAGAACTGCACATTGAAAATGCTTCATCACATATTATCCGTGTACCCTCTTTGATAGAATAACATTCTTTTAGTTCTTGTGGTGCTTTCAACAATTTTCTTC
Organism: Prevotella sp. LCP21S3_D2; assembly: GCF_052118345.1. Lineage (NCBI taxonomy): Bacteria > Pseudomonadati > Bacteroidota > Bacteroidia > Bacteroidales > Prevotellaceae > Prevotella > Prevotella sp. LCP21S3_D2. The sequence continues at coordinate 145,380 of NZ_JBQKHJ010000001.1, forward strand.
CATCTTTGCTATATTTCACTCCCCATTCATCTATAAAGGCTTCATTCAACTCATCTTCAGTTACTTCTGTTGATAAGTCTTCAATAGTTTGAGGCAGGATAAGCTTTTCGCCAACAAACAATCTAAAAGAACATGCAGAAAGCTCCTTTCTCGCCAATGCTAGCATGAAAAGAGAGTAAAGTGTACAGAAATCCTTATCACACATCAATTCCTGCAGGGCAGATATAACCTTGCTATTTGAAGGATTGTGATAATCATTTTTTGAGAAGAGAAGTCTGTCTGAGGCACCATAGATATCTAACAAAGTAGATTTCATCGAGATAGCCTTCAATGACAAGGCGATGCTTGCCAAAGAAAAATCATCTATCGTTTCATCGAAATCATCCATAGTACGCAATGGGTGACTGAAATCCTTGGTACCGATAGTTGGAGATTTGCACCCTTTCATAGAAGACACAAACATTCCATCATAATCAACCAATGCAAGAGAACCATCGGGACGGACAATGATATTGTCTGGCTTGATATCGCCATGAGCAAAAGATTGAGTACGGAGCCAAGCAGCCATTTTGCCAAAGCGATAACAAAGCATTGACATGACAGATTGATTGTGATAGTTTGCCGCAATGTAAGCTTCCATCGTTTCTCCATCTACCCAATCCATCAACAATACAGGAAATTCATCCTCCTCGCATTGACTGTCCACGAAGAGTTCCTTCTCCATATACTTTACAGAAGTAATATATGGAGAATCAACCATATCCAATTCATCTGCAATCTGACGATAGGCATCAGCTCGCCCCTCCTGTTCTTCAGTAAAACATTTGAGAGCATAATATTTCCCGGTACTCTTGTCCAGCATCTTAAACACCACGGCAAAAGCACCACTACTACGATACGGCTCTCCGTGATTATCTAGTACGGGAGTCAAGTAAGCCAATTTATCAAGATTATCGTCAGCATCTTGAATGGCCTTTACATATTCCGATATCAATGGATACTGCATATTAAGCACTATATTTTTATATGTTCAAGAACAACAAAACGCTGCCCTATTTTTTGCCATATCAGAGATTATATTTGGCTCTGTTTTGATAACTATAAACGGCATGGCAAAATTACAAATAAAAGCTGAGAAACACACTTTTTTTGAAGTTTTTTTTCGAGAACAGAGCAAATTAAAGTTCTTTTGGCTTAAATATCGCTCACCATACAGCAATAAAACTATTTCCTTTCAAAGTCCAATCTTAATTTATACACTGAATTTAAGTCTGCACATTCCCTGTCAAGAGAACATGCAGACTTTTTTATACCCATCCTTTACGATGCAAATACCAAACAAGCCAATAAATTAGTATCTCTGCTCCGAATCCACCTCCAAGGACTATCCATAACACCCCAGAATGGATTTCTGTAATGTTCACAATGACCACTAGTACCAAAATCGAAAATGTAAAAATCAAAGTCAACATACATGCCGCAGCAACATCAAGAGGAAGCGAGATTCTACCTGATGCCTCATTTACATCATCAAGCACCGCTCGCACTTTCTTGCCAAAGGTATCAGCAACATCATCACCCATTTTTACTGCAACCTTCTCTATACTTGACTTAATTCTTTCATCCACTCGAACAGTATTAGCCTCCTTCAACATAGGAAGGAGTTTGCCAATCTTGGCTGTAGAGGCATCTACTTGCTCTGAAATAATCTTGTAATTACGGACACTTTGCTCAACTATACCTGATAATGCACGAAACGCATTGATGTATTGATTGAGCAAATCACGATCCATATCTCTCTGTTGTTCGGGCGAAAAGGTATCCAATTGCGCCCGAAGTTCATCAGTGTCGTTTTTTTCATTCTATTCTGTTTTAATTATTATACTGAGTCCATTTGAAAAAGTCCCGAATCATATATTTTGTCTTTGTAACTTATTGACAATCAATGGCACGTTTTCGTAAAAATGACTTTTTCAAGTGGACTCAGTAACTGGATAAAAAAAAGAGAGTGTGTCATAAGTCCATGACGCACCCTCATCAACTTAAATTAACGAGACTCTGTTTATCCTTCTCCTCAAGCAGAGAGATACCTACATCATCCCTTCCAGTTTTTCCTGCGCCTCGCGCATATCTTTTTCAAAATTCACATGGTCTAGAAGGAATTCCGTTCTGCCTTGAGAAAGAAGAAGATAGAGCTGAGGATTCATGCCCTCCACATATTGGGCGATGGCATACTCTATATCATCCCTCTGGGTAGGATTGGTTGAAAACTCAAAGACTCTAAGCTTCTGATGAATAAAGCAATATGCCGACTCTATGCAATCTCTGGTGATGCTCCCCAATAGGAGAGCATCACCATTATAATCTTGTTTCTGATTCATTCTGAATATTCTTTTTACTTTACTCCCTTCATGGAAAGGGCGATGCGCTTGCGCTTCAAATCTACTTCTGCCACACGCACCATCACATGCTCATGAAGCTTTACCACCTCACTTGGATCATTGATGTAGCGATTAGACATTTGGGAAACATGAACCAGACCGTCGTTGTGGACACCTATATCAACAAAGGCACCAAACTTGGTGATATTGGTGACGATGCCCGGCACAACCATGCCCACCTGCAAATCCTCTATCTCCTTGATGCTGGCATCAAACTCAAACTTCTCCACCTCACCACGAGGATCCAAGCCCGGTTTGTCAAGCTCGGTCATGATATCCATCAAAGTAGGCATACCTACCTCAGCAGTTACATATTTCTTGATATCAATCTTCTTCTGTAGAGATTTATCCTCAACCAATTGCTTCACTGTAACACCTTGATCCTTTGCCATCTGCTCTACCAGCGCATAACGCTCAGGATGCACGGCACTATTATCCAACGGATTCCTGGCACCAGGAATACGGAGGAAACCAGCACACTGCTCGAAGGCAGATGGCCCCAGACGAGGCACCTTCTTCAACTGAGCACGGGAAGCAAAAGCACCATTCTCGCGACGATATTCAACGATATTCTTGGCAAGAGTAGGTCCCAATCCACTCACATAGGTAAGGAGATGCTGGGATGCTGTATTCAGATTTACACCTACCGAATTCACACAACTCATCACCACGGCATCAAGACTCTTCTTAAGCTGTGTCTGATCCACATCATGCTGATACTGACCTACACCGATGCTCTTTGGGTCAATCTTTACCAATTCGGCAAGCGGGTCCATCAGTCGTCGACCGATGCTCACGGCACCACGAACGGTAACATCCTCATCAGGGAACTCATCTCTCGCAATCTTCGAAGCCGAATAGATAGAAGCACCATCCTCGCTCACCACATAGATATCCACAGGGTGTGGATAACTTATTTCGTGCAGCCAATCGCTGGTTTCACGACTTGCCGTACCATTACCCACAGCCATTGCCTCAACCTGATACATCTTCACCATGCGCTGGATGGCAGCGGTAGCCTCATTCTTCTTGTTACGTGGAGGATGAGGAAATACTATTTCGTGATGAATCAGATTACCCTGCGCATCGAGACAACAGGTTTTACAGCCATTGGCGAACCCCGGATCCACAGCCATCACACGCTTCTGTCCTAAAGGAGCAGCGAGCAAAAGCTGTCGCAGGTTTTCTGCGAATACTACAATAGCCTCCTCATCAGCCTTCTGCTTGCTGAGAGCAGCAAACTCAGTTTCAATACTAGGCTTCAGCAGACGCCTGAAAGCATCATCCACAGCCTCACCCACCAAAGTCTGGCATTCACCGAAACCATGTACATAATGACGCTTCAGTTTATCCTGACACTGCTCATCATCAGCTGAAATGCTGATACGGAGGAAACCAGCCGCTTCACCACGACGCATCGCCAGCAAGCGATGAGAAGAACATTTCTTTAAAGGTTCAGAGAAATCAAAGTAATCAGAGAAGCGCTGAGCCTCCTCTTCATCCTTTTTCTTAGCCACTACCTTTGAGGTGATGATGGCACCTCGACGGAACTCGCCGCGAATCTGATTGCGACTCTGCTCATTTTCGCTTACGGTTTCGGCGATGATATCCTTGGCTCCCTGAAGTGCAGCCTCCACATCCTTCACCTTATCACCCACAAACTTCCTGGCAGCCTGTTCCGGATTGCGCTCACGCTGGAAGAGGAGCAGTTGTGCCAGAGGCTCCAAGCCTGCCTCACGTGCTATCTGTGCACGGGTGCGGCGCTTAGGCTTATAAGGAAGATAGATGTCTTCCAGTTCGGTGGCATCCCAGCAGTTTGCGATACGCTCCTTGAGTGCATCGGTCAGCTTTCCCTGTTCTTCTATCGTCTTGAGAATGGTTTCCTTGCGCTTCGCCATCTCCTTCAACTTTTCATTAGCCTGGGCGATGGCTTCAATGTTTACCTCGTCCATATTACCGGTTTTCTCCTTGCGGTATCGCGAGATAAACGGAATGGTGCAGCCCTCTTCGAGCAGCGCCAGAGTATTTTCTACAGCCTGCTCCTTCAGATTGAGCTGGGCTGCTATCAGCTTTGTAAATTGATTCATTTATGATATTTATACAATAAAATTCAAACTGTTTGTTCATGCAAAGATAGAGAAAAAAGTTGGTTTGCCCAAATATTCCCTCATATTATTTGGCGGTTTCACTAAAAAATCGTAGCTTTGCAGCAGAAATAGCTTTAGATACATCCAGCACGCCCGATTTTCTTGATTTACATCAACAACCACGTAAACTTCATCACAAAGGTAGGTTTCCTCGGTTACAGAGGCTATTCTCCTGACCATGGTGACAACTCATCAACATTCGGACTTAACGTAGATGCGAGCAACATTTCATTTGGTGCTATCTACAAGTTCTAATCTTAGGGTGCTCATTTACTCATAAGCAATAATATCAGGGGGCGCAAGCGATTCCTTTCCTGGAAACAGCTTGCGCCCCATTTTTTATCTGCAAGCGAACACACTTTTACTCTTCACTCTTCACCTTTCCTTCGGAACCCCCAGTGTTTATCGGCATTCTGAGGGGGTGAAGAGTTTGCAGCGACTCTTCACCCACTCTTCACCACTCTTCACCGATTCCAAAGACCAACAGGCGTAAATTGCAGCGCAAGACCGCTAGATGTCAAGGAGAGAAGCAAGACCGCCAGGCGTCTCTAAGGAGGGTGTGCCATAAGTCTGAATAATAGTTGGCGCATAACAGTTGACCATCGCATGCACATCACCTGTTGTGCATGCGCATATCAGCTGTTATGCAAGCGCACAACAGCTGTTGTGCGACCGAAGATACTGGCTGTTTCAACAACATATCCTAACTCTTCCAACAACAAGAAGAGGGTGAATCATAAACTTATGACACACCCTCCACCGAACCAGCCAGGGTGAAGAGTGGTGAAGAGTGGGTGAAGAGTCGCTGCAAACTCTTCACCCCTCGAAACGCCCATAAACACTGGGGATTCCGAAGGAAAGGTGAAGAGTGAAGAGTATTTCCTTATCCCTTACTTACAACACTTTTACAGGCATTTACGCTGACTGTTGCAGTAGAACAGCCAGCTGGCGAGCGTACGGCTAGTCAGCTGTCTATCGTTCACCAGTACACTGTTTCCGATTAACAGATAGCCATATTTCTACTTTTTAAGCGTAAATTCAAACTTCAAGCCGCCTTCCTGCTGATTACTTACACGGATGGTTCCGCCATGCAGGAGAACGGCATTCTTGACGATGGCAAGACCCAAACCGGTGCCACCCATCTTGCGGCTGCGTCCCTTATCTACCCGATAGAAACGCTCGAAAAGACGGGAGAGATGATCGGCAGGAACTCCCTGACCATTATCACAGAAGATGAAATGCCACTTATTGCCCTGCTCCTTGGCACTCAACGTTATCTTACGCCCTTCGCCGGCATAAGCTATGGCATTGTCGGTTAGATTGCGGAACACACTATAGAGCAGACTGCGGTTACCCTTCACGATAATATGCTGGTCGGGAAGAAGATTCTCGAAAGTCATCTGGTGCGATTCTCTTTCCAGCGCCGTCTCACGGGCTATTTCACTCACCATCTGCGTAATGTCTACCGCCTCGAAATCTATCATATCCGAACCGTCATCCAACCGGTTCAGGGTAGAGATGTCGCGAAGCAGAGAGGTGAGACGCTCGCTCTGGGCATAACAGCGCAGCAGAAACTGCGACTTCATCTCTTCGTTGATATGCGGATTGTCGAGTATCGTTTCCAGATAACCCTGGATACTTGCTACAGGAGTCTTCAGCTCGTGGGCGATATTCTGGGTAAGCTGGCGCTTCAGTACATCCTGTTCACGTCGGGTGGTCTGTATGCGCTTATACATCTTGATAATTCGCTCGGCAATCTCACCCAACTCATCATTAGGGAATTTAGCCAGATCTTCCACCTCCAGGCTCTCATTATGATCCGCCTTATAAGCAAAGATACGGAGTTTGGATACATTCTTCGCCAATCTGTTTGTAAAACGGTATAGCACCAGGGTAAGTAGGATGATGGCTGCCAAGGCAAACCAGATATAATGCAGATCAGCCTGAAGCGACTTGGTCAAATCATCATTATATGGCAATGCTGTACGAACGATAAGATGACTCTTCGGGAAATAGGACGCTACATAGAAATAATCCTGCTTCAGCGTTTTCGACTGTCGCTCTACGCTCGTACCCATTCCCTCTTTCAATGCCTGTACTATCTCCGCACGCTGGGCATGATTGGCAAAGTGGCGATAATCCTTACTCATATTGTCAAAGATTACGGTTCCATCCTTCTTGACCAAAGTTACACGAAGGTCCTTACTCTCATGCGTCTGCACAAAATCTTCCAACTTTGCCTCTGCCACACGCACGCTATCCACCACTTCCACACTGTCAGAAAGGAGAATGCCACAAGTCTTGGACAATTCCAAATCCTCTGCCAGCAGTTCATTATAGTTGGCAAGTTTCAGAGTCAACGTACTAATCTTATACTGTTTCTCGCGTGTTTGCTGAAATACAATAAAACTGACAGCGAACACAAGGAACACCGCCAGTACGCTAAAATACAACTTCTTACCTACATTATTCAGTTTAAACATGATGATATCTGTTTATGCATCAAAATAATAACCAAATCCCAAACGGGTAACAATACACTTGGAAAATTTACCAATTTTCTTTCGCATACGGGTAATATTCACATCCACAGTACGGTCGAGCACCATCACATCCTTTGGCCATACACGGTCGATGAGTTCCTGACGAGAGAACACCTTCCCACGCTCTTCCAGCAGAAGGCGCAAGAGTTCAAACTCTGTCTTGGTAAATGGCACACACTCTCCATCCACAGTCACCGACTTCTTGTCCAGATTGAGCTGCAAACCCTGATAGTTAATCAGAGAAGGCTCGCTGCTGTTACCTCTCTGCTCCATTGTACGGCGCAGCACAGCACGCACTCGCACCATCACCTCCCGGATAGAGAAAGGCTTGGAGATATAATCATCTGCACCCAGATTGAATCCGGTCACAGTATCATTCTCCGTATCACGGGCTGTCAGGAAGATGATAGGCACATGAGCTGTCATCGGATTCTCCTTCAACTGTCTTGCCAGCTGAAATCCGCTCATTCCTCCCATCATCACATCAAGCAATAAAAGATCATAAGAGGCAATATCCATCGATATAGCTTCCTCACCCGAATTGGCAGTATCTGCCTGATACCCCTCTGTCTCTAAATTGAACTTCAAGATTTCACACAAGTCCTGCTCATCATCAACAACCAGGATTTTCTTCTTATTTGCTTCCATATTCCTATCATTTAAATTCTGCCTGCAAAATTACACTTTTTCTTTTGTAATACGCATTACATTCGATTACAATTCAATTACATTCACCAAATCAGCTTAAAAAAGACTAGTTTTATTACAATTTTAAAGAATTTTATGACACACTTTAACGCAATGTAACCAAATCCGCTACAAGTTTGTTCGCTATTTTAATACTATATTGGTAATTTTGCAACCGGATTTAGACAAGAAAATATAAAATCTTTAATAAGCAAAGAATTATGAACGATAAAGTTAATACTGTGGTCATAGGCAAACTCATCAAGGAAGAACTTCAACGGCAGGGTAAAACATCTGTATGGTTGGCAAACGAGCTTGGTTGCCATCGCACCAATATATATAAGGTATACGATCGCACTACCATAGATACGGGCATGCTGTTCCACATCAGTAAAATCTTGAAAGTTGACTTTTTCAAGTACTACTCAGATGCTCTTTCTTCCAAGCGTAAGAAGTAAAAGTTTCCGCTCTTTATATCAAAAAAGCCTTACCCAGTGTCATCTATTGGCTCCGGTAAGGCTTTTCCTTTGTTTATCTGATTTTTGGCTTATCCCAATCTCTTCTCCAAACGCTCACGAATAGCAGCGATGAAACCTGCAGAGTTCACGGCCTTAGCCTCAACTCCCTCCATCAGGTTGACGAGGTCTTTGGTAGCGATACCGTCATTCAAGGTATCGAAGCAAGCAGCCTCCAACTGGTCGCCAAAGTCCTGCAACTCCTTGATGCCATCCAGCTCACCACGCTTTCTCAATGCACCGCTCCATGCAAAGATGGTTGCCATTGGGTTGGTAGATGTATCCTCACCTTTCAAGTAGCGATAGTAGTGACGTGTTACTGTACCATGTGCTGCCTCATATTCATATTTTCCATCAGGAGAAACCAAGACAGAAGTCATCATTGCCAGAGAACCGAATGCGGTACTGAGCATATCGCTCATCACATCACCATCATAGTTCTTGCAAGCCCAGATGAAACCACCCTTGCTACGAATCACACGAGCCACGGCATCATCAATCAATGTATAGAAGTACTCGATGCCAAGCTCTGCAAACTTCTCCTTGTAGTCGCTCTCGTATACTTCCTCAAAAATCTTACGGAACTGAGCATCGTAAGTCTTGGAGATGGTATCCTTGGTAGCGAACCAGAGGTCCTGCTTGGTATCGATGGCAAACTTGAAGCAGCTGTGAGCAAAGCTGCGGATACTCTTGTCGGTATTGTGCATACCCTGAATAACGCCAGCGCCATCGAAGTTATGGATTTCAACCTCCTGCTTCTTGCCACTCTTACCCTCGAACACGAGTTTAGCTACTCCCGGTTCATCGGCACGAATCTCCACGCTCTTGTATACATCTCCATAAGCATGACGGGCGATAGTGATAGGCTTCTCCCAGTTCTTCACACATGGGTGAATGCTAGGAATGGTAATAGGAGCACGGAACACGGTACCGTCCATGATGCTACGGATTGTTCCGTTAGGACTTTTCCACATTTTGTGGAGCTTATACTCGTCCATACGCTGGGCATTAGGGGTAATGGTAGCACACTTCACGGCTACACCATATTTCTTGGCAGCCTCAGCAGAGTCAATGGTTACCTGGTCATTGGTCTGATCGCGATAAGGCAAACCCAAGTCATAATACTCAGACTTCAAGTCAACGAAAGGAAGAATCAGTTCGTCCTTGATCATCTTCCAAAGGATTCTTGTCATCTCATCACCGTCCATCTCTACCAATGGAGTCGTCATCTTAATCTTTTCCATAACAATTCATGTCTAATTAATAATTTGCCTGCAAAATTACAAAAAAGATTTGATAAAAGAAAGGGAATTAAGATATTTTCTATCAAAATGACAATAAAACACGCTTTTTCTAAGCCATCTTCTATAATTCATGCATATTTATACAAAAAAGGCACCAATGAGCATAAACCCATTGGTGCCTTCTATCATATACATCAGGACGCAATGATGTGCAAGCCCTGATTATTCATTCTTCATAATCTACCAAGATTACTTCTGAGAATCCTCTGGAGCCTTGTCGATCAAGTCCATGAACTGGTCGAGCTTAGGAGTGATGATAATCTGGGTACGACGGTTACGCTGCTTGCCAACCTCTGTATTGTTGGTTGTAACAGGGTTGTACTCACCACGACCACCAGCAGTCATACGCTTAGGATTAACACCGAAGTTGTCCTGGAGATATTGAACAACAGAAGCTGCACGGAGAGCAGAGAGGTCCCAGTTGTTACGGATGTTCTTCATCTTGGCACTTGTTGTGCTTACAGGCACGTTATCAGTGTTACCCTCAATGAGTACATCGTAATCCTTGTAGTCCTGGATAATCTTGGCAATCTTGCTCAAAGTCTCCTTAGCACGGCTGTTCACCTCATAGCTACCGCTCTGATAGAGCATGTTGTCAGCCAAAGAGATGTAAACCACACCCTTCAATACCTGAACGTCAACTTCCTTCATCTCCTCACGGCTGAGTGAGCGGGTCAGGTTATTGGTCAATACCATGTTCAGAGAATCGCTCTTGCTCTTCACCTCAACCAAATGACGGATGTACTGGTTGCTCTCATTGATCTGGTCAACGAGCTTCTCGATGCTAATGTTGTTCTGATTAGCATTTGTCAAACTCTTGTCAAGAGCACTCTGCAACTTAGCGTAGTCGCTCTTTGCAGTAGCAAGCTGCTGCTGAGCTGCAGCGAGACTAGCCTCTGTAGCAGCCAACTTCTCCTTTGTATCTTGGTAATTGGCAGTCAACTCTCTGTTTTCTGTCTGGCAATTCTGAAGATCCTTCTTACTAGCGCAACTTGTTGTCAACAAAGCTGCTGCCATCAAAACCATTGCAAAAATCTTAGTCTGTTTCATATTCCTTTATTTTTATTTTCAGTTATTAAAAACACATTTAAATGTTACACACGCTTTCACGGTGCAAAGTTACTTATTAGACCCGAATAACCATCATTTGTCAAAGCGTTTTAGACATTTTTAACCACAAAATCAATATTTTGTAGTTTTTTACAAGGGGAAAGCATTAACTAACTATAAAAATACGAGCAAAGGCTTTGTATTTCCAAAATTTAGCGCTATCTTTGCAACCGAAAGAAAAATAAATACATTAACATAATAAAAAGAGAAATAGTATGATTCTTTTTTTCAGAACTCCATCTAAGAGTGTGATTGCGACCGAGATTGATCACAAACCATCTCAGGACGAAATCAATGAACTTTGTTGGCTTTATGGTGACGCGACTTTAGAGGACGCCCAGCAGTTGCAGGGCTTCTATGTCGGTCCACGCCGTGAAATGATTACTCCTTGGAGTACGAATGCCGTTGAGATTACTCAGAACATGAGTCTTAACGGCATTTCGCGTATCGAGGAGTACTTCCCTGTGGATAGCGAAGACGCTGAGCACGACCCTATGCTCCAGCGTATGTACAACGGTATCGGTCAGGATGTGTTCACCGTGAACCACCAGCCAGAACCTATCAAGTACGTCGATGACCTCGAGAAGTATAACGAGGAAGAGGGTCTTGCCCTCAGCGAGGACGAAATGGCTTATCTCCACAAGCTGGAGAAAGAGAACGGACGCCCTCTCACCGACAGCGAAATCTTCGGTTTCGCACAGATCAACTCAGAGCACTGCCGCCACAAGATCTTCGGCGGCCAGTTTATCATCGACGGTAAGGAGATGGAGTCTTCTCTCTTCAGCATGATCAAGAAGACCACTCAGGAGAACCCTAACAAGATTCTCTCTGCCTATAAGGATAATGTGGCTTTCTCACAGGGGCCTGTCATCGAGCAGTTTGCTCCAGCCGATCAGACTACCAGCGGTTTCTTCCAGGTGAAGAATATCGAGAGTGTTATCTCTCTGAAGGCTGAGACTCACAACTTCCCTACTACCGTAGAGCCTTTCAATGGTGCTGCTACCGGTACAGGTGGTGAGATCCGCGACCGTATGGGTGGTGGTGTAGGTTCATGGCCTATCGCAGGTACTGCCTGCTACATGACTGCTTATCCTCGCTTGAAGGATGACAACGGCAAGAGCGATGCTGAGCGCGACTGGGAAGACATCATGCCTGTTCGTAAGTGGCTCTATCAGACTCCTGAACAGATTCTGATCAAGGCCTCCAACGGTGCATCAGACTTCGGTAACAAGTTCGGTCAGCCTCTCATCACCGGTTCTGTGCTTACATTCGAGCACGAGGAGAATGGTGAGAAGTATGCATACGATAAGGTAATCATGCTTGCTGGTGGTGTAGGCTACGGCAAGAAGCGTGACTATAAGAAGGGTGAGCCACAGAAGGGCAACAAGGTTGTCGTAGTAGGTGGTGACAACTATCGCATCGGTCTTGGTGGTGGTTCTGTTTCTTCTGTAGATACAGGCCGTTACAGCAACGGTATCGAGTTGAACGCTGTTCAGCGTGCCAACCCTGAGATGCAGAAACGTGCCTACAACCTGGTTCGTGCACTCGTTGAGAACGATGAGAACCCAGTAGTCAGCATCCACGACCACGGTTCAGCCGGTCACTTGAACTGTCTCTCTGAGTTGGTAGAAGAGTGCGGTGGCGAAATCGATATGTCTAAGTTGCCTATCGGCGACAAGACTTTGAGCGCTAAGGAAATCATCGCCAACGAGAGCCAGGAGCGCATGGGCTTGCTCATCGACGAGAAGTATATCAGCGAGGTTCAGAAGATTGCCGACCGTGAGCGTGCTCCAATGTACGTGGTTGGTGAGACTACTGGCGATGCTCACTTCAGCTTCAAGCAGGCAGACGGCGTGAAGCCATTCGACCTCGATGTAGCTCAGATGTTCGGTCATACTCCTAAGACTGTGATGGTGGATGAGACCGTAGAGCGTAAATATGAAGATGTAACTTATTCTGCAGATAACCTCGACGAGTACTTGAAGCGTGTTCTCCAGATGGAAGCTGTGGCTTGTAAGGATTGGTTGACCAATAAGGTGGACCGTTCCGTAACAGGTAAGATTGCCCGTCAGCAGGGTCAGGGTCAGATTCAGTTGCCACTCTCAGACTGTGGTGTCGTAGCACTCGACTACCGTGGCGAGAAGGGTATCGTAACTGCAATGGGTCATGCTCCTCAGGCTGGTCTTGCCGATCCTAAGGCAGGTTCAGTACTCTCTGTAGCAGAGTCATTGACTAATATCGTATGGGCTCCATTGGCAGATGGCATGGACAGCATCAGCCTCTCTGCTAACTGGATGTGGCCTTGCCGTAGCCAGAAGGGTGAGGATGCCCGTCTGTACGAGGGTGTGAAGGCATTGTCAGACTTCTGCTGCGCCATCCACGTGAACGTACCAACAGGTAAGGACTCTCTCTCATTGACCCAGCAGTATCCTAACGGCGAGAAGATTATCGCTCCAGGTACCGTTATCGTAAGTGCTGGTGGTGAGGTTTCAGATGTCAAGAAGGTGGTTAGCCCAGTTCTCGTTAACGACAAGAACTCTAGCCTCTATCATATCGACTTCAGCTTCGACGAGCAGCGCCTCGGTGGTTCAGCCTTCGCACAGAGCCTGGGCAAGGTGGGCAGCGATGTTCCTACCGTCAAGAACCCAGACTACTTCGTTGACTGTTTCAATGCCGTACAGGAACTCATCAACCGTGGTTGGGTAATGGCTGGTCACGATATCAGTGCCGGTGGTTTGATTACAACTCTCCTCGAAATGACATTCGCCAACGTAGAGGGCGGTATGAAGATCAACCTCCACGACATCGCAGATGCCGACATCATCAAGACTCTCTTCGCAGAGAACCCAGGTGTTGTCATCCAGGTAAGCGATGCTCACAAGGACGAGTTGAAGGCATTCTTCGATGAGAACGGTATCGGTTATGCCAAGATTGGTTATCCTGCTCCTGAGCTCCGCAAGATCATCATCAAGAAGGAAGGCTTCGAGCACGAGTTCGATATCGATGCATTGCGTGATGACTGGTATAAGACATCTTACCTCCTCGACCGCAAGCAGAGCATGAACGGTATGGCTAAGAAGCGTTACACCAATTATAAGAAGCAGCCTATCGAGATGAACTTCGGTTATGGCTTCAAGGGAACTCTCGCTAGCTACAGCCTAGACGCTAACCGTCGCAAGCCATCAGGCATCAAGGCAGCTATCATCCGTGAGAAGGGTACCAATGGTGAGCGTGAAATGGCATACTCTATGTATCTCGCCGGCTTCGATGTAAAGGATGTGATGATGACCGACTTGATTTCCGGTCGTGAGACCTTGGAGGATGTAAACTTCATCGTATTCTGCGGTGGTTTCTCTAACTCCGACGTTCTCGGTTCTGCCAAGGGTTGGGCTGGTGCATTCCTCTACAATCCTAAGGCTAAGGAGGCACTTGATAAGTTCTATGCCCGCGAGGACACCCTTTCACTCGGTATCTGTAACGGTTGTCAGCTGATGGTTGAGTTGAACCTCATCAATCCTGAGCACAAGCATCGTTCACACCTCTGCCACAACACATCCAAGAAGTTCGAGAGTACATTCCTCGGTTTGACTATTCCTCAGAACGACAGTGTGATGTTCGGTAGCTTGAGCGGTGATAAGCTCGGTATCTGGGTAGCTCACGGCGAGGGCCGTTTCTACCTGCCTGAGCCAGAGGATCACTACAACATCATAGCGAAGTACAACTACGCTGAGTATCCAGGTAATCCTAACGGCAGTGACTACAATGTAGCAGGTATCTGCTCTGCAGATGGTCGCCACTTGGCAATGATGCCACACTTGGAGCGTGCCATCTTCCCATGGCAGAACGCTTGGTATCCAGCTGGTCGCCGCAACGACGAGGTAACTCCTTGGATTGAGGCATTTGTCAATGCACGTCAGTGGATTGAAGAAAGAGTAAAGTAAATAAATGAAATATACAGATTTATTTAAGACATTCATGAAGATTGGCATAGTCACCTTTGGTGGTGGCTATGCCATGATTCCTATTATAGAATCCGAAGTCGTCGACAAGCATCATTGGATGACGAAGGAGGAATTTCTGGATGCCATCGCTACTACCCAGGTTTGTCCGGGGGCCTTGGCCATCAACATGAGTTCCCTGCTCGGATATAAGTTGGCAAAGACACCGGGAGCCATCGTCTGCACCCTCGGCGCTTCGTTGCCATCCTTCCTTATTATCCTGGCGATAGCCATGTTTTTCCATCAGTTTGAAGACAACAAGGTGATTGCTGCCATGTTTGCAGGCATCCGTCCTGCCGTCGTGGCATTGATCGCCGTACCTACATTCTCGCTTGCCAAGAGTGCCGGAATTTCGCTTGTCAACTGCTGGATTCCTATCCTGTCAGCCCTCCTGATATGGCTTCTGGGCGTCAACCCAATCTGGATTATTATCGCTGCTGCCGTAGGTGGATACATCTATGGACAGTTTATCCAGCCAACGGAGTAAAGTTTAATGTACAATGTATAATTAATAATGTATAGAAGCCTCCGAGGCAAAGGCGTAAGCCTCATTGTTAATTATCAATTATTAATTATTAATTGAAATGATATTTCTTCAGCTTTTCATCGTATTCCTTCAGATAGGCATCTTCGGATTCGGAGGTGGCTATTCCATGATTTCCCTGATCCAGGGACAGGTAGTTACGCAGTATCATTGGATGACGATGCAAGAGTTTACCGATGTGGTTGCCATCTCTCAGATGACACCGGGTCCTATCGGTATCAACGCCGCCACCTATTGTGGCTATACAGCAGTCCATAATGCCGGCATGAGTGGCATGATGGCTGTACTCGGAAGTGCCATGGCAACCTTTGCGTTGGTTCTCCCATCCTTGGTTTTGATGATTCTTATCAGCAAGATGCTGTACAAGTATATGAACACCTCAGCCGTCCAGAGCATCTTCATCGGTCTTCGCCCAGCCATCGTCGGTCTGGTAGGAGCCGCAGCCCTGCTTCTGATGAATGGCGAGAACTTCTCTACGCCAGCCAATCCCTGGCATTTCTACATCTCCATCGCCCTCTTCTTTGCCACCTTTATCGGCGTGAAGGTGATGAAGATCAATCCTATCCGCATGATACTCTACTCGGCTTTTGCCGGACTGGTATTACTATATTAAAACCGATTTTATTGACCAACAATAAACAAAAGGTGGATTTTCTGATGAAAATCCACCTTTTACACTATATTTCGCATTTTGTCCACCTGTTTCTTGTGCATTTTGTGTACTTTTGCAACTGTGTATTAATAGCCGCATGGATTCAGGCTAAGCTTGATTTCATGCCATCAACAAGAAATAAAATAAACAAACCTAAGAATAAAGAATAAACAAATGAATAAGAAAAGACAGATTTTACTTTCGGCTGTGCTCGCCTCAGCTTTGGCTGCCAACGCACAGGTTACCATCAATGTAGATGCCTCAAACCCAGGCATCAAGGTATCTCCTAACCTCTATGGTATCTTCTTCGAGGATATCAACCATGCTGCCGACGGCGGTCTCTATGCCGAACTCATCAGCAATCGCTCCTTCGAGGATGATGACAAGAATATTCCAACCTGGAAGACTGCCGCTCAGGAAGGTGCTAAGATCAATGCACAACTCATCAACAAGGGTTTGCTCAACAATGCACAGGGCAAGGCACTACAGCTTACCATCGCTGCCAAGCCTGCAGCTACAGCCTCTCTCATCAATGAGGGCTTCTGGGGCATCAACGCCTTCCAAGGCAGAACCTACAAACTCTCTTTCTGGGCGAAAGGCAGCTACAAGGGCGGATTGAAGGCTCGCCTCACCAACACCAAGGGCGATAAGGTGTATGCAGAAACATCCCTCAATGCCAAGGTAGGCAAGAAGTGGACCAAATATACAGCTGAACTTACAGCCAATGCCAACGATGCGAAAGCACAGTTTGAACTCGTAGCCGACGGAAAGGGTACCATCGTTCTGGATGTGGTAAGCCTCTTCCCTCCTACTTTCAAGAATCGCGAGAATGGCTTGCGCCCTGACCTGGCTCAGCTTCTTTATAACATCCATCCTAAGTTCGTCCGTTTCCCTGGCGGTTGCTACGTAGAGGGACAGGAGTCTCCTGAGAATGCATTCCACTGGGAGAAGACCATCGGTCCTATAGAGGAGCGTCCGGGACATAAGAACGTAAACTGGCGCTATCGCACCAGCGACGGTATGGGATTCGATGAATATCTGCAGCTTGCCGAAGATTTGAACGCCAAACCTCTCTATGTTGTGAATGTTGGTTTGTGGCACGGCGGTATGACTCCTGTTGATAGCATCCAGCCTTGGATTGATGAGTGCATGAATGCCCTGGAGTATGCCAATGGTCCTGTTACCTCCAAGTATGGTGCGCTGCGTGCCAAGAACGGTCATCCGGAACCATACAACATCGAATATCTGGAGATTGGTAATGAGAACAACCAGCCGGATCCTGCGGCTCAGAGCGACCACTACTACGAGCGCTTCAAGAAGTTCAAGGATGCCGTATTGGCGAAATATCCTAAGATGCACCTCATCGGTAACGTGGTAGCCTGGGGCGATGATAACCCTAAGTGGGAAAGCAACGAGAGCGTGGAATTACTCGATGAGCACTACTACAGAAACCCAGCCTGGTTTGCTGAGAACTTCAACAAGTATGATAACTACGACCGCAAGGGCAGCGAGATTTATGTAGGTGAATATGCCGTAACCCAGGGCTTCGGCAATATGGGTTCGCTCGATGCAGCACTCGGTGAGGCAGTCTATATGATGGGCATCGAAAACAATTCTGATATTGTGACCATGGCATCCTATGCTCCTATCTTCGCCAACCTCAACAACCGCATGTGGGCACCGGATATGATTCAGTATACATCAGATAAGGTATTCGGAACTCCATCCTACTATGTCCAGAACGTGATGGCGAACAACATCGGTACCCGTGTACTGAAGGTGAACCAGGAGAATCCATACAAATATGAGCAGACTCAGGTGAAGCCAGCCATCTGCCGTGTGGGAATGGGAACTTGGGGCACCCAGGTTTCTTTCGAGGACAAGGGCTACAGCGATGAGAACGGCAAGGCGCTGCCGATGACCTTGCAGGAGTTGCCTACCGACATCCGCGGTCAGTGGAAGACAGAAGGCAGCATCATCAAGCAGACCAGCAACGAAGAGAGCTGCATCCACTTGAACCCAGGTGAGATTACCAGCAACGGCTATATATATAAGGTACGCGCGAAGAAGGATGCCGGAAACGAAGGTTTCCTCATCATCTTCAACTACGTGGATAAGAACAACTACTGCTGGTTGAACCTTGGTGGCTGGAACAACACCCAGCACGGTGTGGAGTCTATCGTGAATGGTGCCAAGAGTCAGGTGGCTACCTGCCCAGGCAAGATTGAAACCGGCAAGTGGTACGATATCGAGCTGAAGGTAGTGGGCGACAGCATCTTCGCCAAGTTGGATGGCAAGGAGGTATTCGCTACCAAGTTGAAGGCAAACACCCTTCCTGGCATCTTCTCAACAGCAACGCTTGATGAGAAGACTGGCGAGGTAATCCTGAAGATTGCCAACACCAGCACCGAGCACACCACAGCGAAGATTAATCTTCAGGGCAAGGAGATCAAGAATGGCAAGCTCATCCGCCTTTCTGCCAAGAACGGTCTGGAGGAGAACACCATCGACAATCCTACCAACATCTATCCTGTAGAAAACTATGTAACTACAGAGAAGAATGGTGCTACGGTAGAGATTCCAGCCAGCTCGCTGAATATCATCCGTTTGAAGTAAACAAGCTACGTCTGGGGCGTCAAGCCCTAGACAACTCCATCATATGATCCATTTTGAATAGTTGATAAGATAGTTAGTTAAAAAGAGAAGGCGGCAACCTGCGTGATGCAGTTTGCCGCCTCGTTTTTTATGATTGTCTGATAGTATTGAATGGAAGACATCGTTATTCAAAGCTATTATAGCTGTATGTATCATTTATATCCTCAAATACTTTGAAAAAGTGTTTCTAAGGAAATAAAAACGTTCAAAATACCATAAAAGATACGGAGAATGGCTACACCCGTAGCCATTTTTTCGTACTTTTGCTAGCGTTATCGTTCTTTAGACGCCATTATGACAAATGAGCTATCGGATTATATATTAACATTACAAGACACTAGTGTCCCGTTAAAACGAGACGATCATTAAATAAGTTGTTAATACTCAAAAGTTTACGGACTTTTTAGTGTACTCGATTTGATTTTGTATCTTTGCACGCATATTTAAAATACGTGTGCGATGAACAAAGGCAAAACTATATTTTCTCAGATTATGTCACTTATACCAGAACGTGATTTCAAAAGTTGTGTAGACCGTGATAAGGGAAACTACAGAGCAAGAAACTTCTCTTGTAAAGACCAATTTCCAGTAATGAGCTATGCTCAATTAACAGGTCGTGATAGTCTTCGAGATATAGAAAACTGCCTTACGGCACTCTCCAGCAAACTTTACCATTGTGGTATTAGTTATGCTGTACCACGTAATACTCTAGCAAAAGCTAACGAGAAGCGAGATTGGCATATCTATAAAGATTTTGCAGACGTTCTTTTGAAAAAAGTACGTCCTCTTTATGCCAAAGACAAGTTCAGATTAGACCTTGACAACATGGTATATGCTTTTGATAGCAGTACTATAAGTCTGTGTCTCAAATTATGTCCTTGGGCAAAGTTTCGCAAAAACAAAGGTGGCATCAAGATGCACACATTAGTCGATTTGCGAGGAAATCTTCCAGTCTCAGTTTATTTGACATCAGCATCGGTTAATGATGTAAAAGCTCTTGATAATCTCTACATAGAACCTTCTGCTATCTATTTGATGGACAGAGGATATGTAGATTTTAACAGACTCTTCAAGTTGATAACTAAGAAGAATGCATTCTTTGTTACTAGGGCAAAAGATAACATGCTTTTTGAAGTTGTATCAGAAGCCGAAGTTGACAAGAGCACTGGTATCATTTCTGATGAACGTATCAAATTAACAGGACTACATACTGCCAAATGGTATCCTGAAGAACTTAGAATGGTAACCTATGAGGACTATGCAACCAATAAGGTGTATAGGTTTCTCACAAACAACATGGAATATGAACCGCTTACCATATCTGAATTATATAGGGAAAGATGGAACGTGGAACTTTACTTTAAATGAATTAAGCAACACCTTCACATCAAATCTTTTTACGGAACTTCCGAGAATGCCATATATCTGCAAATCTGGATTGCCATATGCACATACTTGCTTTTAGCTTATGCAAAGAAAGTGATGCACATAGATCAATCGCTACACACTATTTCAAAGAACGTGGGTCTATTCCTTACGGACAAGACTCCTTTAAATGAATTGTTTAACAAAGCTGTTCCAACAGAAGTGACGGCGGATTGGCTATATCCTAGCCTTTTCAGCCCCGACGATTTCTAAACGGGACAGCAGTGCTGTCACATAATATTTCATGAAATCAGCAATCTTTTCTTTAACGTGTTTTGAGAGTTATACAAACAAAGCTTTGTTATTGAACCTCCTATCAGCTAAACAAATCATCCAATGTAAGAGAAGAAGCAAACAAGTCGGAATACTCATTGCTAACTAAATCTGTAGCTCCAATATAAGTCAGATGGAAAGTCAATGCCGGAAACATCTTCTCCAAAGTTTGTAAACGAGTACCCAAAACTTGTGCATACGACTTCGTGATAGTAAATGGAGACTTATAGAACTTCATCTCACAAACATTCACTACATCATCAGCACGTTCTATCAAAAGATCAATTTGCATACCATCATTTTCAGTATCACCCTTCAACACTAAAGAAGACTCCTGCGAAGACACAGCACCAATATGAAGAGCATATTTTATCTGCGAAATATGCTGCAAACAAACCTCCTCGAAAGCAATGCCACGCCATGAGGCAATGTCGCTCTCCTTCAAATGCTGCTGCCAGTAGTCAGTTTGCTTTACTGCCTTCTTCTCCTTAAAATGAAGCCAGAACCAGCAAAAGGAATCGATAAGCTTGTAATACTCCTCTCGCTGACTGAAACCAAATGGAGTATATTTCACCACAAAATCACTGCCCAACAAGGCTTTCAGCATCTTGGTAAAATCACCATTCGGATTCAAACCGGTATGCTCCGCTATTTCCTTACGGGTGAAACCTGCATGCCGGGTTCCCAAAAAGCGCACAATCTTCATACAGTCTTCTGCATGATCAAACACAGAATTGAAGAGCCTGTCAAACTCATCCCCCAGCTTCGCCTGACGGTCAAAGAACAAGGCATCTATGTTCTGAGCCAGACTATAGGTTGGATTAAAGAAATTCATATAGAAAGGAATTCCCCCCATAATCATATAAGCCTGCGTAATATTATAACGGGACATCTTGATGCCACGACTCTGATAGAATTCCTCACATTCTTTCAAAGTAAACGGTGACAGTTTGATTTCTCCTGTCAAACGACCATATAATCCACCTTTATTACTGATTAGATTATCAAGCATCCAGGAGGTGGCAGAACCACAGACTACGAGCAAAAGATTATGGCGCATATTGCCCCAACCATTCCAGAAAGCCTCTAATGCGGTAAGAAAACCGGAACGTGCCGTATCCATCCAAGGCAACTCGTCGATAAATACCACCTGTCGGGAACCATTATCGCAAGTTTCCAAAAAACGTTCCAGCAAAAAGAAAGCCTCCATCCACGACTTAGGTTGCGCAATATCCTCCATGCCATGGCGAAGAAGCGAGAAATAGAAATTCTGCAACTGGTCTTTCAAAGTTATCTTACGACGACGGTCGTAAGGCGACAATCCTGTATGATGAAACACCATATCATCATGAAACACCTCATCAATCAAGAATGTTTTACCGACACGGCGACGACCATACACAGCCACAAACTCTGCCCTACTACTTGCGTAGTAACGCTTCAATTCTGCTATTTCCTTTTTTCTACCTATTATTTCACACATAATCATACTCAATTAGATGCTGCAAATATACGACAAATTTCGAAAATAGCGAAAGAAAATAGCGCTTATTTCGCTACGAAACCGATTTTTTACCGTTCGTAGCGGAATAAACGCTATTTTAACTCTATTTTAACAATAAGCTAATATATCTTATTCCAGCGTCAGCCACCCATCTTCCGTCCAGTTGATTCGCTTCTGGACCAGGATGCTGGCGCCATTCTTGGCGATACTGTAACCATGGCAGAAGAAGAAATCGCCATCAGGGAAGGAGTAGGCTGAACAATGGCCCATCGCCTCATATTCCTTCTTGTCACCTTCCAGCAGCAGGGTGCCACCACCCTCTCGCATATCCTTACCCGTCTTGTCCAGATAAGGACCGGAAACCTTCTTGCTTCTGCCTACGGCAACACGATAGGTACTCTTCATCCCTTGGCAGCAGTAATCCCAACTGACGAAGAGATAGTAATAACCACCATGCTTCATGATGAATGGAGCCTCGATGGCATTGGTGCCGGCATCCTTGGAAGTAGGATTGGTAGGCACATCAATCTGATTGAGTGCATAACGGCGGGCAATGGTCTGAGGCTTGGCGCCCTTCTTCACATGCATCGTCTTCTTGTCCAGCGGAATGAGCTGGATGCCATCCCAGAAAGAACCCCAAGTAAGCCAAGGCTTGCCCTTCTCATCTATCACGAAATTAGGATCGATGGCATTCCAATTCACTTTTCCACCCTTTGAGACAATGAGACAACCCTCGTCTTTCCAACCATCGGTATCGGCTAAAGAAACATTGCTGAGCAATCCGATGGCAGAGGTGTTCTTGCCGAAGGTAGAACAGGAATAAGCCATATACCACTTGTTCTTATACTTGATGACATCAGGTGCCCAGGTATGACTCTCATAACCCGGCACACTATCATGGGTCCAGGCAGGGAAAGCACCACGCGCCTCGTCTTTCAATACACCCTGCGGATTCAAGGTCCAATGCTTGTGGTCGGTAGAAGTCATCTGCGCAATGCCATGACCCGTGCAGTAGAGATAGTACTTGCCGTTTTCATAAGCCATCACGGGGTCGTGAACCATAGGAGTGTCTACCACGACAGGCTCCAGAGGAGCATTCTGTGCCATCATCTGGCAACCGCCTTTTACAGCAGGAGCAGCAATCATCATTGCTGCTCCCAATAGTATTTTAGATAAATTCATCTTCTTTGTATTATACCTTATTATAATATATAAGAGAATTACTTGTTCACAAACTTTCTTCCATTTACAATCACTACACCCTTGTAGCTCTTGTCCACCAGCTGACCTGCAAGATTGTACCACTTGCCGTCATTCTGCTTCTTCTGGATAATGATAGGAGCGATTCCGGTATCTACGAGGCTAGAGCCATCGATATAGGAACCCTCGTTTACGAAGAACAAGGTAATCTGGCTAGGTTTGCTGGCAATGGTGGTAGAGAACGAATAGTTGTATACCTTCTTGCTGGTAGTTGTGATTGTAGCAGTCATCTTGAAGGCTCCATTAGCGGCATACTCCACGTTCATGTCAACCAAAGACCCGTTCATATCATTCTTGAAGGTATCCCAAACGTAATTGCTTACACAGCCAGTGTTAGAAGCAGTAGTGTTGTTCCAATTATCGCAACGGATACCGAAATACTCGGCATAGCCAGTAGCACCATGTGTCACGTTGGCACCATACAAAGCCCAGTTGCACCAGTTGTTAGCAGCATTACTATAGTTATAGAACTTAAACTGAGCCTTCTTACCAGCCTGCAACTTATAATCTGCCGAGAAGTTGGTCCACCAAGCAGAAGTTGTATTCTTCAGTGCAGACACCGGATAATAAACCGGAGTTGTTTCCTCAGCCTCAGCATCGATATTCAGGGAATAATCCTTCACATACTCATACTCATCCTTGCTGATGGTCATGGTCATGGTTACCTTGCCCTTTCCCTTCACCTTGCCTTCATCGGTCAGGATAGAGGTATCGCTTGACTTCCATGAAATATTCGCACCCATCTTGCCCTGAGTAGGCAGAGAAGGAGCCGCATTCAGTGTGGCACCATCTGCAAATGGCAGAGTCAGATTATTGACGGTATACTTGATGGCTGCCTTGGCATCTGCCTTTACAGCCCAAACCTCCTGCTGATAGGTGAAGTTGTTCTGTCCCAGTGCCACGCTACCGCTTGATGAAGAGAGAGCAGAGATGGCGATGGCTGGGATATTGGTATAGTCGATGGTCTGCTTAACCAGTACGCCACGATATACGACATCATTGATAGTCAGGTGGATGTAATCAGTACCAGCCGTACGCTTCCAGGTTCCCTTCTCGGCACCAGTGATGGTTCCATCGGCATTGAGAGTAATGTTCACAGGAGTCTCGAAAGCCTTTGCCTTGGTGTTCTGACCATACTGATGACGCATGAACTGATAGTCGCCTGCAATGTCAGCATCTGCGATAGATGCCTTGGAAGCGATAGCTGCATCGGTGATGGTCTCGCCGTCAAACTCGAATGGAGCTGCCATCAACCACCCCTCGTCATTGAGGAAGAGCTGATGAACACGAACCTGATGACCCTCGCCACCATTGCTGAAACGGGTGTGGTAAACCACGAAAGAACGGTTCTGCTTGTCTACAAACGCAGAGTTGTGACCCTGTGCTATTTCAGCACCGCTCATTGCATCCCACTGGTAACCGCCAAAGAGCAATACGCCACGGTTGTCTTCTGTGGCAGAACTATAGTTCATCTTATAACTCTTGAAGAGTGCCGATGTGCCATAGCAATCCTTGTAAGGTCCATCTGGATTCTCAGAACGGAAGATGCGCATCTGGTAACCGCCATCGCTGGTCAAGCCACCATAGCTCATGAAGAGGAAGTAGTACTTGCCTATCTTCTGAATATAGCTTGCCTCACCCGATACGTAATATCCACCAGCAATCTTCTTGCCGAAGTAAGGATCGCTGGTACAGTTGGCACTGGCAGCACCCGGAGTGGTGACCTTGCCATTCACCTCGTAAGGGAAGGTATAGGTATAGTCGCGGAGACCGTTGGTCTTATCCAACTTAATCATAAAGATACCACCCGACCAGGAGCCGTAGCTCATCCAGAGGTTGTCGTTATCATCATAGAAGACGCATGGGTCGATACAGTTTGGCCAATAGGTTCCCCATTTATCGCCCACCTTATAACGGGAAGGAAGAGCGGTTTCGCCTGTGGCAATGGCAAAGTCGGTATGTTTCCAGTCATCCGCAGCAGCGTATGAATTGTGAGCGTATGTGCCCTGGAAACCGGAGAAAACTACTGGTCCCTGATAAGTCCAAGGTCCTTCGATATTATCTGAAACAAAGCATACGATGGAAGAGCACCAGTGGTCTCCATTCAGACTCATATACATACACCATTTCTTCATGGTCTTGTTGTATACGATGTCTGGTGCCCACTGATTGCCCTGCACATTATAGCCTTTATACTGCCAGCTGTGGGCATTGAAGTTGCCGAACTTCACCTTCTCACCCTTGCTGTTCTTCACTTCGGTGACAACATGCGACTGATAGGCAATGGAATAATTAACCAATGTGCCCTGCTTGTTGGCAAAGAGACTGTTCACATTGCCGGCAGCTTCCTCGCCCGCCTTGAACGGAGTCCATTCCTGGTAGTTGCTTGCCGCAGTGGTCTTGCCCCTACCCAGATGAGAACCATATATATAATAGGTAGGCGAGTTAGGGTTGGTGATGTCATCTACCACGATAGACGGGTCGTGGCAAACCACACGCTTATTATATGCTCTCGACGTATAAGCATTCGTCAGGTCGTTGTCGCTGACCTGTGTCTGGGCAGTAGCACCGATGGCAGCAAGCCCCAACATAGAGAGTAATAATTTCTTCATAACTTGATAGAGTTAAATTATTGATTTGTAAAAAGAAAACCAAGACTTCTGATATGATGCAAAAAGGCAGACCTATGTGGAAATGTGTTTTCACATAGGCCATGCCTTATCATATTATTTCAAAAATCTCTTATCTGCGATGAGCACGTGTATAGTGCTTGCGGGCAGCAAATGATGAATTTGCGAAAGGAAGGTCGAATACGAGATGAGCCTTCTCTATAGTGAGCTTGAATGCCAGATCATTAGCATCGATGTTGTTGATGCCATTATAGGTCTGGGTGTAGGTTACACCATTGTTGCCTATCATGCTAGCCTTGATATTGGCTGTACCATCACCTACATTGGTTACAGAGAGCTGAACCTTGGCACCATCCATGGCTGTAAGCCAAGCACCCCAGTCTTCCCATGAGCAGTCATGAGTACATGCATCATATCCTGTACCCCAACCGTAGTTGTCGGCACGAACTGCAGCATACTCCTTATCGTTTGCCTTGTTGACAAGAACTGCTACGAAGTTATGCCAGTTAGAACCACCAGCTGTGTAGTTGACGAACTGAGTAGAAACTGTCTTGCCTGCAGGAACATCAAACAGATTAGAGAGTGCTCCGAAGAAAGCAGAAGTATTGTCCTCATTACCGATGACGGTATCAAACTCCAGGTGAGCCTTCTCAAGAGAGAGCTTGACGAAGAAGTCGTTAGGATCTACGCCAGAGATTCCAGTGTAGCCCATGTGATACTTATGTCCATTAGCTGCCAGGATATCGTACTTGATATCAACAGTGCCATCACCATTGTTGGTTGTATAGAGGGTAACCTTTGCACCATCCATGTCAGCGAGCCATGTTGCCCAATTTTCAGGAGCACCGAATGGAGTTGCCTTGCCGTCATAAGCAGCACCCCAACCGAAGCAGTCGGCACGGGTAACACCGTATTCTGTTCCAGCACCGTTTACCATTACAACGAGGAAGTTTTCCCAGTTATTACCACCATTGGTATAGTTGGTAAACTGCATCACCTGAGTCTCATGAGGAGCTACCTT
Source organism: Prevotella sp. LCP21S3_D2 (assembly GCF_052118345.1). Classification (NCBI taxonomy): domain Bacteria; kingdom Pseudomonadati; phylum Bacteroidota; class Bacteroidia; order Bacteroidales; family Prevotellaceae; genus Prevotella; species Prevotella sp. LCP21S3_D2. The sequence goes on from NZ_JBQKHJ010000001.1 coordinate 172,089, forward strand.
TACTGGATCTGACAGAACACCGAAGAATGGAGTTGAGTTGTCGGTAGCACCCAGACTGTTGAACATCTTGTCAACAACGCTGAACTGAGCCTGACCTGTGATAGGAGAACTGCAGTTCTCGTTCTTGAATGTCTTGTTGTAGATAGCAACGAGTGTCTTCACACCTACCTGATCCATGTTAGGAACAGCCACAAATCCGAGTTCAGCAGCAGGAACCTCCTTGGTGATACCAGTCTCGAATGTGATGGTAGCAGAAACGTTGGCCATTGCATCCTCAAGAGATGTACCTACCAAAACCTTCTTAGGAACAGAGTGCAACTCCATAGAAAGAGGCTGCTTATCCTCTGCAGAAGTGAAACCACCGATTGGCTCGAGGTTAGACTGGAGGAAGTTGATGTAAGAACCTTCCGGTACAAGGAATGCACGGATGTTGGTATCGCTTGCATCCGGATTGAGATTTGGGAGAGGAGTAGCCTGCTTGTATGTCTTGGTTACAGTTCCGTTGGTAATCTTTACGCTGAAGGCATTAGGATCAGAACGGTCTACAGTAAGAATCACAGTACCACCAAGCTTCTGTACGCCTTCATCGGTATCAGTATCAAAAGTAAGAGTACTTACTACACCACTTCTGTCGATATAATCACCCCACTCAGAGTTACCGCTTGGCTGATTATCGAAACGGATAGCTCCATACTCCTTATAGTTAGCGCCACCACGATCATCATCACTAGCAAGGATGAGGGCGAAGTTCTTGTAGGTATTAGGAGCCGATGGGTTGATGTTCAGATTGAACACGGCATTCCAGGTCTTGCCATCAGGAATGACATAGTACTTGGAGAAGGCTGTCCACCAACCTGTAGAATAGTCAGTAGCACCGACTGTGTAAACATCCTCTTCACCTTCTGGCAATGCATTGTCATTGCCCTTAGCGGCATTGATGGAGTCTATCTTTTCTGAAATCCAATCAGGAGAGTTAACACTGAACATGTCACTTCCCTCGCATCCAGTCATCGCTGTCAATGCCATTGCAGCTACGCAGAAGACAGATGCTAATTTATTTAGGTGTTTCATATTATATTCTATATTATAAATATGTGAATTGTTTAGTTTTATCTCATGAGGCAGGTAATCCTGCCCCTTGAGATAATGAATATTGTTACTTGCTCAAGTCTACTACAGGATGAACTTTCCAACCTCTGCCGAAGAAATCAGATGAGTTATCCGTATTCGTATTAGCTGAGTTACCTGTCAGGTTAGGGTTATCATTCAACAAGCCCTGATAGATAGGCAGGAACTCATGACCTGGTACGTATGTATCGTAAGAGCTCTTCACCTCTGAATCAACACCTACCAAAGAGTAGCTTACCGGCTCCTTTGCCTTGTATGGAGAGCGACGGAAGGTTCCGTGCTCCTTCAACTGAGCCAAACGACCCTGATCATAGAAGAATCCCCAACGGATCAGGTCGTAACCACGACCGTACTCGCAACCGAACTCCTTAGGACGCTCTACATTGGCAATCTGCTCGAAGAGCTTATCCTTGCTATTGAAGTCTGAAAGCTTCAAGTCCTTCAGGTTGGCACGCTCACGAACCTGGTTAATCCAGTCGATAGCCTGCTGTGTAGGACCGTTCACCTCGTTCTCGCACTCTGCTGCACGGAGCAAAACGTCTGAGTAACGCATCATGCGGAGGTTGATACCGCAATGAAGACCAGTTGTCACCTTATCATAAAGGTTGGTACGGAAATTGGTCCACTTAGCGATAGGAAGACCACCATAGTTGTTGTTGGTTATGATGGTATCAGAAGCTGTCATCTCGGTCTTGTAAGCTACGTTGCCATTCTCAAAACCAACCCAGTCTGTCTCGTATGTACCGATGGTCCAGTAGAGACGTGGATCCAACTTACCTTCCTTGGTACGCTCCTGCTTGAAGAGGTTGTACAACCATGGAGAAGCTGAGAGGTCAGCCCATCCACCGAATCTACCTGGAGCGAAGTTAGACTCAATGGCATGTCCCTGTGTAGCGTTAGGGCTTGTATTGACTGGAGTCCACTCATCATCCACACCCTGTGAACCGTAGTCGAGATACTGAATCTCGAAGAGGCTCTCATCATTGTTCTCATAAGCAGAACCCTCACGGAAGTTGTCGCCATAGTTAGCCACCAGCTTGTAAGAGCCATACTTCTTGTTCATGATGTCCTTGAGTACGGCAAGAGCTTCGCTGTACTTATGACGCTGCATCAGAGTGCGGGCATAGTAACCGGCAGCAGCACCGCAGGTTGCACGACCCTTAGCCCACTGACCACCTGCATCGCGAGATGGGAGGAGAGTCATAGCCTCAGCAAAATCCTGCTCTACCTGATCGAGTACCTCGTCGTAGGTACTGTTCTTGCCATAGAGACCATCCAGAGAAGAATAGTTGGCGTAATCAGTAATCAAAGTAGGATTCTGATAGTATCCTGCCAATGTATAGTAAGAATAACCACGAAGGAAGAGAGCCTGTCCCTTGATCTTCTTCATGGTCTCTGAGAGCGAAGCATCATCGCCTGTGGTACGTGAGAGGATGAAGTTACATACATTAATAGTATAGTAAGCCTCACGCCAAGGCCAGAATGAGATTTCGTCTGTTACTGGGTCGTTCATGTCGTCGAATGGCATATACCATACCTGTGATGAGTTCCAAACCTCATCGCCACGTGTTACATCAAGGGTATAGCCTACACGAGCAGAAGAACCTTCCATACGGATATGGTTGTATGCTGCGATAACGCACTCCTCCAAATCATCTGCATTGAAACCGAAGGTTCCGGTGGTCTGCTGGTTTGGATTTGTTACCTCCAACTTGTCCTCACATGATGTAGTAGCCATTGCACCGAGGCCAAGGAAGAGAGCTAATGATAATTTATATAGTTTCATATCAAATGTTCTTTTAAATAATGATTCTTATACTTGTCTATTCTCATTATTAGAATGTGAAGTGGAGACCACACATGAATGTTCTTGCACTTGGGAAAGAGCAGAAGTTGTAACCTGGGGTAAAGGTACCGCCAGCATAGTCTACATTATATCCATGATAGCCTGTGAAGGTGTAGAGGTTCTGTGCTGATACATAGAGACGTACACCATTTACATATCCACCAAACCACTTGTCTGGGAAGTTGTAGCCCAACTCTACGTTGGCTATCTTCCAGTAAGCAGCATTCTGAATCTTGCGAGAGCTGAAGAGATCGTTCCATGCCAAGGTAGCGTTGTTGGCTGCATAGGTGCGTGGAACACTAGAGAGGTAGGTAGAACCATCCTCTGACCAGCGGTTGGCATCCAGCATTCCTACTTCCTTGTTGCCATAGCCGTAGCAAGAGTTCAAACTGTTATAGATATCATCTGATACGTGATAATTCAATACTCCGTATGTAGAGATGCTGAGGTCGAAACCCTTATACTCCAAGTGAGTGCTCAAACCGAAGTTTACTTTTGGAAGACCACTGCCCAATACGGTCTGGTCGTAAGCGTCGATTACGCCATCAGGAGTTCCGTCAGGACCTGAGATATCCTCATAGAGGCAGTCACCGACATTGGCACCCTGCTGAACAGCATTGTTGTCCAAGTCTTCCTGGGTACGGGCGATTCCCTTATAAACCCAACCATAGAACTTACCAATCTCCTGACCTACGTAAGTAGCGTATGCACCCGCAATGTATGAATCCTTACCGATACCCAGAGAGGTTACCTTGTTCTTCAGGGTACTTACGTTGGCGCTGATATCATACTTGAGGGCATGATCGCGGTTGCGGTAGGTAGCGCTGAACTCGAAGCCACTGTTCTCCATAGAGGCAGCGTTCATGGTTACAGAGGTGTTGGATACACCGGTCTGTGCTGGCACAGGAACTGAGTAAAGCAGGTCTTCTGACTTGTTCTTATACCACTCGGCAGTGAACTCCAAACGGTTGTTGAACATTGCCAGGTCGATACCCACATTGGTGGTCTTCTTCTTCTCCCAGGCGATGTCGTTGTTCACGAAGGTAGAAACGGCAGAACCGGTTACAGGACTGTTGCCGAAGCTGTAAGTCATGTTGTTACGGTTCATGGTAGCCATGTACTGGTACTCACCGATGTTCTCGTTACCGAGCTCACCGTAGCTGGCACGAATCTTGAACATGTTAACGATGTCGCGGCTGATAGGGAAGAACTTCTCCTTATCGAAACGCCAACCCAAAGATACAGATGGGAAGGTTGCCCAACGGATGTTCTTGCTCAAGCGAGAGCTACCATCACGACGTACTACTGCAGAAAGCAGATACTTCTCATCATAATTGTAGTTCAAACGACCTACGTAAGAAGCCAGACTATGCTTGAACTCGTATGACTCTGAGTAAGTGTTCTTGGCATTCTGGAGCTGGAGGAAGTATGGCTCTGTGAAGTTGATACCCCAACCAGTCAGGAGGTTGGTATTCTCTTCCTCGTAAGTCATACCGGCGAGCAGGTTGATGTTGTGCTTGCCGATTGTTCCATTGTAGGTAATGGTATTCTCAACCAAAGCATCGCTGTAGTTGCGTGAACCCTTGGTGAGGCGCTCATTCTCCTTGGCGAGATATACACGGTTGCTCTGAATCCAGGAAGGAATCCAGGTCTTATCCTTAGCCTCTGTCTTGCTGTAAGAGAGGTTTACATTATAGTGAAGACCATGGTTCTTGCTCTTGATGCCTACCATACCCAACAGGTCAACATCAGCAGAAGCCGTACCTACGAAGCGGTCAACCAATGTATTGCGCTGCAACATATTGTTAACCAACAACGGGTTAGAAGCAGAGATATCACCATGTACGCCATCATAGTAAACACCATAACCGTAAGCATCGTAGCGATAACCGTTGGCTGCACCCACCTTGTCATCGAGAACCCATGTAGAGTTATCGTAAGCCTTGATGGTAGGCTGCATCAGAAGTGTACCACGGAGCACGTTGGTTACATCACCGTAAAGACCCTGGACATACTCTGAGGCATTGGAAAGACCCATGTTGTCCTGGTTAGAGTGAGAGTAAACCATGCTGGTACGGAACTTTACGAACTTGGTGTCCATAGTGTTGTTGACACGGGCAGTATAACGCTCGTAGTTAGGGCCTGCACCTTCCAAGGTACCCTTCTGGTTATAGTAGTCGAGAGATACATTATAAGTACTGTGAGAGCTACCACCGCTGAGGGCTACGTTGTGGTTCTGGCGGATACCGGTCTTGAATACCTCGTCAAACCAATCTGTGTTGGTTTCGTCCTGGAAATGATACATTCCATCCTCGCCCATCTTGTAACCGCCAGGCAGAGGAGTGTTGGAATTCTTGCAAGCCTGACCCAGGTAGTTGCTATACTGGTCAGCGTTCATTACATCATATACATCGCCAGAAATCTGGTCAACACCAAAGTAACCAGAGTAGTTCACCTTCAGAGGCTGGTCTTTCTTACCATTCTTGGTAGTGATGATAACGACACCATTGGCAGCACGAGAACCGTAGATGGCACCCGCAGAAGCATCCTTCAGAATCTGGATGGTCTCGATATCATTAGGAGAGAAGTCACGGATAGTGGTACCCATTGGCACACCGTCGATGACATAAAGAGGAGCTGTGCTACCGAAAGAACCGATACCACGAATTCTCACACTAGGATCTGCACCAGGCTGACCGTCTGATGTAATCTGTACACCGGCAACCTTACCCTCAAGCATGGTAGAGATGTTGGAATTAGATACCTTCTTCATCTCCTCAGCATTGACGATAGATACGGAACCGGTAAGGTCTGCCTTCTTCTGGGTACCATAACCTACGACAACAACCTGGTCGAGTACATGGTCATCAGAAGAGAGCTGGATAGCATCAATAATGGCACGACCGCGTACTGCAATCTCACGCTCCTTGTAGCCAAGATAGCTTACAAAAAGAGTGGCGTTCGCCTTCACACGGATTTCAAAATTACCATCCAAGTCGGTAACTGCACCTGTCTTGGCATCCTTAGTCTTGACTGTTGCACCAATCAGAGGTTCACCCTGATCATCTACAACTTGTCCCTTGACTGTGATCACCTGGTCCTGTGCAACAGCAGCCATTGCGGGCATTGGGGCAACAAAAGAAGCGCCACCAACAGCACCAAGGCATAGCATCATAGAGAATAATTGTTTCCTCATTGCTTATCAATTTTTAGGTTTGTATTTTTGTTTATTCTAATTTTCTATAGTTTGTAGTTGCTTTCGTCCGTTTACTCTTTTTATGGGTTGCGGATGGAAGTTAGTAGTGCAGGGCAAAGCCATACACATCACAAATTTTCGGTGGCAAAAGTACAATTAATCAGTATATATAGGGTGGACAAATGAAAATTATAGGTGGACAAAACGCATAAACGGCTTGTTTTTAGTAGTTTTACGTACTTATCCACCCTCTGTGTACCCACACATACAAAAATAGGAATCACTTGACCTATATCAAGCGATTCCTATTTTCTGTGGTTCTATTCTCAAATTTACTGATTTGATTTTTGCTCTCTATCCGGTTTCTCGTCTGCCATCTTCTCCACTTTTTCATCTTCCCGGGCGTCCCTGAAAGATGTAGGTGAAACTCCATACTGCTTGGTAAAACAGCGGGTGAAATACTTCGGATCATTGAAACCTACCCTATAGGCTATCTCGGTAATGTTGCGATTGGCACCATTATCAACTATCATCCTCTTGGCAATATCCAGACGATAGTTACGAATGAACTGAGCCGTTGGCAAGCCCGTTTCTGCAGTCAACTTCTTGCTCAGTACGCTTCGGTTCAAGCCCATAGCATCAGAAAGTTCCTGAACTCCAAACTCGGAATTATCATAATTCTTCTCCATCACCTCCATGACACTTTCCATGAACGGATGCGTATTCTCTACGACCTGCTTCTTATCAGCTTCGATACTCTTCTTCTGACTTTCCTGATAACGCTGCTGATTTCGCAGAATCATCTGGATGCGACTCTGGAGCTTCTCCGGTTCATCACTGTCCTTGAGCGCAGCTTCGATAGGACGATACAGCGCCTCTACCTCTCGTTCACGCATCACATTAAGTCGACGTATATAGATATACTGTACCAAAGCGATGATGCCTATTACTAGAATGGTAATAAACCACCAGCTCTTCCAGAAATAAGGAGTAATCTGAACTTCTACAGAGATCACCTGCTCCTTGTCGGAATTGATAGATGGGATATATTTCACCTCAAACTTATAGTCTCCAGCTGGCAGAGTGGAATAACGCACACTATGCTGACCAGCCTTGAGTTGAACCCACTCATTCTCGTATCCCTTCATGCGATAAAGGTACACGCCCTGTGTCTCGCAGCCATAATTGAGTGCTGAGAAAAAGAGGGTGAACGACTTATCACTCTCATGGATACGCAACTTTCTGGCAATAGAAATGTCTTCTTTCAGATAATCGCTGCCGGCAAAGACAGGCTGGTTATCTACCAGAAGTTCGGTAAAGCACAACTTACCCGTCTGATGCACAGAACGGTTTATGCCCTTTACAGCCATCATACCCGCATCGGTGCCCAGGAATATTTCGCCCTTGGCATTGCGGATGGCACCATTGAAATAGAACTGCGAACTGATCAGACCATCTTCACGGGAGAAACTGCAGAATGCCTCGGTCTTCGGATTGAAGATAGAGAGTCCGTTATCGGTAGCTATCCACAACATACCCTGGTTATCCTCTACAATACCCTTCACGATATTGTTGGCAAGTCCGTTATTGGTGGTATACGACTTCACTTGAGTCTTTCCGTTTTTATCGCTGGTATAGCCATACAGACCGTAGCCGTTACTGCCCATCCATATCTTTCCATCCTTAGCCTGGCAGAAAGACAATATCTTATCGAAGACTCCACTCTTCGGATTGTCGAGTTTATACTGATGATACGTCACAGCGAAATCGCCCTTGCCATGAGGACGCGACTTGAGGTCGACCTCTACCATTCCCCGGACACAACCCATCAGGAGTTTGCCCTTTCGGGTTATCAGAGAACCAATGCAGCCGCGCACATTCTGGCATCCCCTGAAAGGTTCGATGAGTTGGCTGCGCTTCATATCATAGAAGAAGAGACCATCATTGGTTCCGAGCCACATACCATCATTGATAGGATCGTAAGCCAAGGAACCGGCAAAGTTAAGTAAATGCTGATGCTTAGCATCTATCACCAGAGGAATAATCTTGCCCGGCTGACTGAGATTCATCACAGCAAAGCCCCTTCCCCAGGTACCAATCCAGAGCTGATTGCGGTTATCGGCTGCAAGAACCGAGACGGTATTATGCGGCAAACCGGAATTTGCCACCGTATAATGAACAAAGTTCATGCTGCCTGGAGTCAAGGCATTGAGACCTCCCTCTACAGTTCCTACCCACAGGGTTCCGTCGGCTGCCGCATACATGGCATTGACTGCGTTGGGAGAGATGCTGCCTGGGTTGGCGGGGTCGTGACGGTAGAATTCCAAATTCAGCTGACGTGGAGCCAGCTTGATAACACCACCTGTCTCGGAACCTACCCATATCTGTCCGTTCTTAGAGAAAAGACTGTTGATAAAGTTGCTGCTCAGCGGATTCACAGCCGTAGCAGTGTTCCAATGTTCTATCTCTCCGGTATTATCATTGAAGATATCTACGCCACAGAGCGTTCCTACCAGAAGTTTGTCATCTGGAGAAACGGCAAGGCTCGTCACTACTTCGTGCTGGAGCGAATGGTCGGTAGCAGAGCAATGGAATTCCTGCTTTGCACTATTAAACAATCCGCGATTCGTACCCATCCATATCTTGCCATGATATGAGATGATGGCACAGGCATACCAGCCTTCGAGCGGAGGAAACAGGGATGAGATATTCTTTGTTACGAGCTGATTGTTCTTCACAGAAAACTCGCTCACCACTCCTTTGTTGCATAATACAACCGTTCCTCTGCGATAGACATCACAGATTCCGAGGTCGGGAGCATTATAAGGATAGGATGTAGACAAGACGCTGTTCACCTCGCCCTTTTCGTTAAAGCCGAAACAGGTAAGCTGGTTGAAAGAAAGCATCCATATATTGCCCTTTGCATCACAATATGTTCGGGTGCAAAAGTTCTTGAATACTTTGTTGAGTTGTGCCTCGACCAGGCTGTTCTCACAAGGTGGAACAACAGGCTGCATCGTTTTGAGGTCGAGCACCTGCGGACCTTCCTCGAAAGCTATCCAAAGGCGCTTGAAATGATCTTCATAGACATTGCGGCAGCTATTGCTTCGCAGACTGATACCGGATGAGCCCAGATTGAAGTTCATATAATTGAATCCGTCATAACGTACCAGTCCACCACCATGTGTACTGATCCAGACGAAGCCGTATGAATCCTGGAAAATATCATCCGCAAAATTATTAGGCATTCCTGCCGCCATATTGAGGTAGCTTACATTAAAGCGACTAGGAAGGCTGCCTTGCGCAAAACTGCTCAAGGTTATGAAAAAAATGCCTATTATGGAAAGAATGTATCTAATCACCATTTATTGCTCTTGTTGCTGATGCTTATCCTCCCATTTTGAATAGATTAAAGAACCAACAATAATTAAAGCCAGGAATATATACATTCCCAATAATCCGTAATCCATACTTATTTCTCCTGTCTTTTGCTATCAGACATATTAGAATAAATAACTAATCCTGTTGCGAACACAGCAAGGAAAATATACATTGCCAATAATCCATTACTCATTTTACTTCCCTTTCTTATTTTTATCTTTTCCTTTTTTAATTAAATAATATCCCAATGCAAACAATAGAACAGCCAATAAGACAGCACCAATAAATGACCACCAGGAATCATTATCTTTACCAAACATTTGCGATAAGATATAAGCAGTAATTATATACTTGGATATATCTAATAGCCATTTGCCTATTTCTTCATCCATTTTATTAAGTTTTTAACTCTCTGCTTGCAAAAGTACAAAGAATTATCGAAACAAAAGAATAAATACAAGAAAAAAGTGCCTATCAGTGTAAAATCACACCGTTAGGCACTTTCTTGAGTTTTTTCTAGAATTCAAGTATCATAGTCTGGCGAGGACGGAGCTTCACGTTCTTGTTGATGAGAACGGTGCGACCATTCGTTACATCCGTAGCCTTCTCAGCATTGCCGATAATCTCTGCATAGCGGGAAACATTCAGTTCGTTGGCTTCCTTCTTGCCATTGATGATGGTCATCACGCTCTTTCCGTTGTACTGACGGGCGATGACATACACACCCTTCTGAGGACAGAACTGGGTCTGCTTGCCCTTGGTAATGACCTCATTTCCCTGACGCCAATGCAACAGATTGCTGAGCCAGTTGAACATCTGGTTCTCTGCCTGTGTTCTTCCTTCGGCAGTAAAGGCATTGTGCTTGTCACCAGCCCAACCGCCAGGGAAGTCCTTGCGGACATTGCCATCGGTTACGCTCTTGGTACCATTCATCAACACCTCAGTTCCGTAATAGAGCTGCGGGGTGCGGTTTACGGTCAAGAGAAGTGCCAAGGCCTGCTTCAATGCCAGGGTATCCTTGCCTTCACCCAGGAAGCGGTCGGTATCGTGGTTCTCGACGAATGCCATCACGCTCTTTGGATTAGGATAGAGATAGTCGTAGCAGAACACATTGTAGATACGGTTCATACCGTTCCACCAGTCATCGGTCTCCTCGTTCTTCGCACTGTTGATACGGTCGAAGAAGGCGAAATCCATAACGGTTGGCAGATAGCTGTTCTTCTCTGACAACTTGCTGTCTTTCTGCCAAGCAGCGGTATAGGCTGGTTCGGTTACCCAGGTCTCACCCACGGTATTGAAGTGAGGATACTCTTCGCCAAGCACCTTCATCCAGTGTGCCATCGCATCACGGTCGGCGTATGGATAGGTATCCATGCGGATACCGTCGATACCTACAGTCTCTATCCACCACTCGCTGTTCTGAATGAGATATTTGATGACGTGCGGATTGCGCTGGTTCAAATCCGGCATAGATGGAACAAACCATCCATCCACGGTTTCTGTGAGATCAACCTTGCTGGCGTATGGGTCGAGTACAGGAGTCAGCTTATAATTGGTCTGGAGATACTTGTCATTTACCTTGGCAGCACCATCCATGGTTCCGATATTCTTCTGATGCTCTGGAGTCTGGTTTTCAGGAGCAAGCCACTCCGGAGTATTGAACCAATCCTTTGTTGGCATATCGGCTACCCAAGGATGATCGAAACCGCAGTGGTTGAAAATCATATCCATCACAATCTTCAGACCCTTCTTGTGAGCCTCATCAATGAGTTGCTTATACTCTGCATTGGTTCCGAAGCGTGGATCCACACGATAGTAGTTGGTGGTGGCATAACCATGATAGGTACTGTTCTTGCCATCATTAGGACTGTCGTTCTCCAAAACCGGAGTAAACCACAGGGCAGTTACGCCCAACTGGCTGAAATAATCCAGGTGCTGGCGGATTCCCTCCAGGTCGCCACCATGACGAAGACTAGGTGCTGTGCGGTCGCAGGTCTTGTCACGCATGTTCTTGAATGCATCGTTCTTCAGATTTCCTTTGGCAAAACGGTCAGGCATCAGCATGTAGAGCACATCCTCGTTAGAGAAGCCGATGCGCTTGTCTCCCGCCATCTCACGGTTCTTCAACACATACTTCACCTTCTTCGACTGCTTGCCCTGCTTGAAGTTGAGCGTCATCTCTCCTGCCTTGGCACCATCGAGATTGAGATACACCAGCAGGTAGTTAGGAGAATCGAGGCGGGCGATGCTATCCACCTTCACACCCGGATAATCCACCGTAACATCGGCATTCTTGATATCCTTTCCATACACCATCAGCTGGAGCGAGGCATCCTTCATGCCCACATACCAGTCGGTTGGTTCAATGCGGCTTACGTTGACCGCTGCGTTCATACTTATTGCGCTACCCATAAGCAATAATGAAGCTATTATCTTTTTCATAATTTACACCTTATTATATATATAGACTATTTCTGATAAAGAATCAAGGCAGACTGAGGGGCGACCTCTACTTCCTTGCTGGAGATAAAGCCCAGGCCTTCCTCGTTGATGACTCCGTTGCAGCAAGCCACGGTATAGTTGCCTTCAGGAATCTGCATCTTCTTAGTCTGCTTGTTGAAATTATAGATGACTACGATATGCTTCCAGGAATCAATACCTTCCAGGTTCTTGAGCTGGAAACCTACGAGGCAGCTCTGTTCCTTGCCGTTGGCATCCTGATTAGACAAAAACTCCAGATGCTCACGTACCTTATCGCCTGTAGAAAGACGGAAGGCTGGATGGTTCTTGCGGAGCTGGATCAGATTCTTATAGAAGGTGAATGCCTGTGGATACTTCTGCAGATTGGTCCAGGTAAACTGGTTGATGCTGTCTGGTGAATTGAAACTGTTGTGCACACCCTTCTTGTCGCGAAGCATCTCCTCGCCGGCAAGGATAAAAGGTACACCCTGGGAAGTGAAGACGCAGGTCTGTGCAAGCTGGTCGATGCGAAGCAACTCGGCAATACGCATCTCCTCCGGGATATTCTTATCTGTCAGGGATGGGATACTTGCCTTCAATCTATCTACCAGACACATATCGTCGTGGCAGCTTACATAACTGATCTGCTCGGTTGGGTTGTTGGTCCAAGGCTTCTTGTCATAGTTCACCTTGTTCATATCCACCTGCGAATGAGCGATGCCACCCACGATACCGAACTTCAGACTCTCCTCCTGTCCAGGAAGACCAGCCAGGAGCGCACCCTTATGGTCATCAGAGAAAGGACCACGGAGGGCATCACGCATATCATCGCTGAAGGCACCGATACCATTGAGCTGGTGGGTATTCGCCTTCATGGCAAGTTTCTCCGTAGGATAAGCACAGCTGCCTGCGCTCCATCCCTCACCATAGATATAGATGCTAGGATCAATACGGTTCACCATCTCACGGATAGCCTGCATGGTCTCGATATCATGCACACCCATCAGGTCAAAACGGAAACCGTCGATATGATATTCATCTATCCAATACTTCACGCTCTCCAGCATAAACTGGCGCATCAAAGCCTTTTCTGAAGCAGTCTCGTTTCCACAGCCGGAACCGTCAGAGTACTTGCCATCCTTGGTCTTGCGATAATAATAATCAGGATAAGTACGCTGGAAGTTGCTGCCGTTGATATCGAAAGTATGGTTGTATACGGCATCGAAAATCACTCGGATGCCTGCCTTGTGAAGCGCCATCACCATCTCTTTGAACTCCTTGATGCGGGTTCCCGGAGAATATGGGTCGGTACTGTAACTGCCTTCCGGCACATTATAATTCTTTGGATCATAACCCCAGTTGAACTGTGGCTTATTGAGCTGGGTCTCATCTACTGATGCGTAATCAAATACCGGCTGGAAATGGATGGCATTGATGCCGAGGTTCTTGAGATATTCGATGGCACCAGGCTCTGTGAGGGCAAGATACTTGCCCTTATACTTCAAATCAGATGTAGGAGAAATGGAGAAATCACGTACGTGGAGCTCGTAAATGACGAGATCGGCTGGTGATTTCAAGGCAGGACGCACATCCTTATCCCATCCAGACGGATCGGTATCGTACAAATCAACGATGGCGCCACGATTTCCGTTCACGCCTACTGCTTTGGCAAATGTACCCGGAGTTTCCCCCTTACCGATATCAAAGGTATAGAACTTTCCCTTGAGGTCGCCCTTCACGGTAGCCTCCCATCGCTCATCACCCATCTTCTTCATTTTCAACGTCTTATAAGCCTTCCCCTTTTGTCCGTCCTTATAAAGACGGATGGTAACAGAAGACTTTCCGGCTGTAGGGGCATTGAGTACAAACATGGTTTTCTCCTTGGAATACATCATCTCATTAAATGTCTGCTGGGCATTCAATGAAGTTGGTAATATCGATGCTGTCAGTGCTGCAATTATTAGTTTTTGGACTTTCATATTGTTAAGTTGCTATTATACAGGACATTAAAGTGAATAAAACTAGAATAAGTGTCCCAGATTATCTACACTCATTTTTAGCGTATTTCCGTCCAACCCGACAAGTTGGACGGAAATACGGAAATTATAGACTTATTTAGCGAGCAATGAGATGGCGAAACCACCACCACGTGCTTCTTTAATCTTCAAGACATCACCCTTCTTCACAGTCTTGTGAATGATCTGGTAAGATTTAGGATTCTTCTCGTAATCGGCATTCTTGCCGTCCTGATAGATAGCGCAAGCATACTTCTTGCCCTTATCCAGGAAGTCGAGCTTTACTACGGCTGTGCGGGCTGCATCAGTCTTACCACCAACAAACCAGTTGTCGGTTCCCTTTGCCTTGCGGGCTACGGTGATATACTTAGCAGGCTCAGCCTCCAGATACTTAGAGTCATCCCAGTCGCAAGCTACATCACGGATGAACTGGAAAGCATCATCATACTTCTCATAATGCTCTGGAAGATCGGCTGCCATCTGCAACGGACTGTACATCACGAGATAGAGAGAAAGCTGACCACAGAGAGTAGTATGAACATAACTCTTATTGTTGCTCCACTCAGAAAGCTTGGTCTCGAAGATACCAGGAGTGTAATCCATCGGACCACCCTGCAGACGGGTGAATGGCAACATCACGGTATGATAAGATACAGAACCGCCAAATGCTTCGTACTCTGTACCACGTGCACTCTCGTTACCAACCAGGTTAGGCCAGGTGCGGCAGATACCAGTAGGACGGGTTGCCTCATGAGCATTCACCATGATATGATGCTTGGCTGCAGTCTCGATGACACGCTGGTAGTGATTGTTCATCAACTGGCTGTAGTGATACTCACCTCTTGGGATGATATCGCCGACATAACCGGTCTTCACGGCATCATAACCATATTTGTTCATCAGGTTGAAGGCATCCTCCAGATGGCGCTCATAATTGAGTGCAGAAGAAGATGTCTCGTGGTGCATCATCAGCTTCACGCCCTTAGAATGAGCGTATTCATTGAGCATCTTGATATCGAAATCAGGATATGGAGTCACGAAATCGAAGACATCGAGTTTCTGATGACCGAACCAGTCTTCCCAACCTTCGTTCCAGCCTTCTACCAGAACCTCCTGCAAACCGTTCTTGGCTGCAAAGTCGATATAGCGCTTTACTTCCTCGTTGGTTGCACCATGAGTACCGTTAGGCTTGCACTTGCTGTAATCGGTTACACCGAGACGAACAGATGGCAGGTCGTTGGTATAGCTCCAGGTCTTGGTGCCTACAATCATGTTCCACCATACACCGCAGTACTTGGTTGGATGAATCCATGAAGTATCCTCAATCTTGCAAGGCTCGTTGAGGTTCAATGTCAACTTGCATGAAAGCATATCACGGGCATCATCACTAACGAGGACGGTACGCCAAGGTGTATTGAACGGAGTCTGGATGAATCCCTTTCTGCCTACGGCATCAGGAGTCAGCCAAGACTCAAAGGTCAATGTCTTTTCATCCAGGTTGAGGTGCATGGTTGGATAATCCAGGCAGGCAGCCTCGTGGATATTGATATAGAGACCATCCTTGGTCTTCATCTGGAGAGAGGTCTGAACACCGGTATCCGAGAAGACGGTGGTAGAAGAATTGCTCTTGTAAGCTTCGCGGTTCTTCGCAATAATTGGACGAATACCGGTCAATGGAGTAATCTGATATTCATACTCCTGAGTATCGTAATCGCCAGGAATCCAGTAAGCGGTATGATCGCCTGCCATGGCAAACTGGGTATGCTCCTCCTGAATGACGAAATAGTTCAGGCTTTCCTGCTGAGGGAACTCATAGCGCAAACCCATACCATAATCATATACACGGAAGCGGATGGTGATGTTGCGCTTGGATGAAGCCTGGTTCAGGTTTACCTCCATCTCGTTGTAGTTATTACGGATGGTAGCGGTCTCACCCCATACAGGCTTCCAGGTTTCATCGAAGGTCGATGTCTTGCTGCCTGTTTCTGTAAAACCATCCATCAGGCTGGTTTCCTCCATACCCTTAGAGGCATGCTTATCCTTCGCCAACTCCAATCCGAGATGGGATGGCTTACATACAGTCTTTCCCTTATAGCTCATCTCATAGGTAGGCTGTCCCTTTTCTGTCAAAGAGAAAGTTACTGAGACGTTGCCGTTAGGCGACTTAACGGTCTGGGCTGCTGCCAACATCGGGAGCAAGAGACCCATCACTAATAAATTCAGTTTCTTCATATTGTTCAGTTATTGCTTATTCTTGTTTTTTGTTTCCTTGCTAGTTCATCTTAATCATATTCAGTTTATTCTTAAGACAGTGCAAAGATACAAAAAACAAAAATACCCTCCGCAAATTGGGAGGGTATTTTTCTGTATATCAGGGTGCAAACGTTTGCACGCACATGCATTCTCTATTGCTTTTGCACTCACTTTTGCTATTACTTTCGCAAAACCTTAGATTCTTCCACCTTGAGCTATCAGCTCGGTGATGCTCTCCATAAACTCCTTGCTGGCAACCAATTCCTCCAGACTGAGGTGCATGCGATAGCGCCAGTAGTGCTTTGGATTGGCAGGGATGTTGATGCGCTCGGCATCGGCAGACGGCAGACGGAGTCTCTCATCGATGGCAAGCCAGTCCTGGACACTCAATATGCAGAGCATGGATGGAGAGGCCAGGTGACGGGCGATGATATCTCTTGCCAACCAACCTGGGAGCGGATGAGGAGCTGGTCCCTCACGATAGAGCATCGTGTTGTAATACTCCTGAGTACGGGAGATGTTCTCGTCCCACCACATACGCAAGGTTGGCATATCATGGCTGGTGATGGTGCAGACAGAGCGGTATGGGTTGCGGCTCAGATGACCGAACTTAACCGTAGGATCCTTTGGCATGCTCTGGAGCTCCAGGCTCAATATCTTCAACTCGTCCATCACCCATGGCACGCAATCAGGTACCATACCGAGGTCTTCGGCACAAACCAGCATACGGGTAGCCTGAACCAGCTTAGGAAGTTTCTTCATAGCCTCGCCATACCAGAACTGGTTGTGGCGGCGGTAGAAGTAGTCATTGTAAAGACGGTTGAACACAACCTTATCACTATCATAGAGCGACTCGTAGATGAAATCGAGCTGCGCAGAGATACGTGGATGGAAGAGTTCCGGATTCTTGCGGTCACGAACGAAGAGAACATCACTTATCAAGGCATACAAGCCGTCACGCAACCAGATTTCCTTCTCATCTGTTACATCAGCGAAGAGAGCTTCTACCTTGCGCTGGGTATCTACCTCTGGCTTCATCTGATAACGCTCATCGTCGAGACGGTCGAGATATTTCTCCTTCACCTCGTCAGCACGCTCATGGAACATGCGGTCCAAGACCCAGTCGGTGATGAACGGACGGGTAAAGCGATCCTCCTGGAAGTTCAAGCCGTAGCCCTGAATCTCCTCACGGGTCATGCCGAGGGATGGAGCAAACTGTCCGAGCAAACCATGTACGCTATCTACCGGAATTTCCCAGATACGGAAGAAGCCGAGCACGTGGTCGATGCGATAAGCATCAAAGTACTTAGACATATTCAGGAATCTGCGGGTCCACCACTGGCAACCGTCCTTCAACATCTCATCCCAGTTATAAGTAGGGAATCCCCAGTTCTGACCGTTCACAGAGAAGTCATCCGGTGGAGCACCTGCCTGACCGTTCATGTTGAAGTACTTAGGCTCCATCCAGACATCACAACTGTGACGATGCACACCGATAGGAATATCACCCTTCAGGATGACCCCCTTAGCCTTGGCATGCTCGTGTGCCTCCTGCATCTGCTTGTTCAGAATGAACTGCACGAAGTAGAAGAACTCCACGTTCTTGTACGCCTCGGTTTCAGGGTTGGTCAAATCCTTGCGCTCAGCCTCATCCCAGACATTATGGTCTGTCCACTGAGTGAAGTCGGCAGTACCATTCTTGTCGCGCAGGTAAGAATACTGTGCGTAAGGCACGAGCCACTGTTGTGTTTCCAGAATGAAAGCCTTGAAATCGGCTCCCGACATTATCTTTTTGCCTTCCTGTTCGAATATCTGGTGCAAGTAATTGATCTTGAAATCATTTACCTGTTCATAATCTATCTGGGACAAGCTGTTCAGCTGTTCACGTTTCTTCTCTGCCGCAGCACGAGCCTTGGCATCCTTCAACTCTGGAAGTGCATGAAGATCGGCATACATAGGATGGATGGCGAAGACGCTGATGCAGCTATATGGATAACTGTCCGTCCAGGTATGGGTGATGGTAGTATCATTGATTGGCAGAAGTTGAAGAACTTTCTGACCGGTAGATGCCACGAGATCAATCATAGTCTTGAGATCACCGAAATCGCCCACTCCGGCACTCTTCTTGCTGCGCAAGGAGAATACCGGCACCTGCGTTCCGGCAAGCTTGCGGTTGTAAAGGGCGAAGAATGCCTGGTCTAAATCATAGACTACGACTTCTCCTGCCTCCATCTCCGGCAAGTCAATGGTACGGTTCATTCCTGTCTCCCAAAGAACCTGTGACTTCTTCTTATCAACAGCCACAAACTTCAGTTCCAAATGAGAACTCTGCAACTGGGTAGCATCCAAATCTACTGCCCATTCATTATAGATATGCTGAGTCATTGGTACCACGTTCTGAAGATTCCAGTTACCCAATACCTGACCAGCGCCCAACAATCCGAGTCTCTCACCATCACGCAACTGAGGAGCACGAACAATAATACGGACTGTCTTAGCATAGTTACATGGCTTCATCTCCTGAGGAGCCTGGTGGTTGATGCAGTCAGTAAAGGCACTACTATACAAGTAGGAATCCTGAGGTATCACCTTCCAGTGATCGTAGAGCGTATATTCCGCAGCCTTCTTCGCTGTCATATCCAGGCGATGCTTCACCAGAAGCCATTCAGTCTTCAGAACAACGCCCTCACGTACTACACTATAAAAATAGGTGTAAGCCTGCTGAGTAGGTTCTACACACCAATCATACGACCAGCGCTCACCATCGAGCGTGGTCAAAGGAAACTTCACTTCCTCATTATCTTTCTGAATGTTGACGACAATCTGCTCGCCGAACATTGTCTTATACGAAATATGAAAATGTATAATCATAAGACCCAAAAAGGTTATTTTGTTATTATTTACGGTGCGAAATTAAGAAAAATATCCGTTATATTCAACTTTCATTTGCACAAAAGAACAAAAAAACGATGCAAACGTTTGCATTGGTTTCGGTTTCACACCTATTTCTTTAACTCTTTTGCATTCTTTTTCTGATGGTCCTTGATGATACTAACCGATAAAGCTCCACAGATAAGCAAAATACCAGCCACAATCATCATATCGCTCTGATGAGAACCTACCAGACTCAAGACGCCACCACCACAGATGGCTGCTACAATCTGAGGAATACAGATGGTTCCATTGAACAAGCCCAGATAAGCACCCATGTGACCATAGCCCTGCAAGGCATTGGTAACGAAGGTGAAAGGCATTGCCAACATGGCTGCCCAACCGGCACCAATCATCAGGAATGGGATAAACTGCAAGTACTGGTCGTGAAGGAATGGAATGAGAGCAAAGCCCACACCACCGATAATCAAGCTGACTGCGTATGCCATCTTGGTATTCTTGAACTGAGGAAGAACCACAGCCCAAAGCACACTACCTACTGCCTGAACAGCGAAGAGAATACCTACCCAGTTACCTGCCTCCTGGAACTCTGCCGATTTTGGATCGGTAGTATTCCAAACTGTCTCGGCGATGGCACCGGTAGAATAGTTCCAGAGATATAGGAAACCAGCCCAGCAGAAGAACTGAACCAGTCCCACCTTCCAGAAAGTAGAAGGTGCGTTTTTCAAGAGGGTAATCCAGTCTGCCTTGCCCTCTTCTTCCTTTTCTACCTCGCCAGCTACACCATTATAGGCAGCATACTGCTTAGGATTCCACTCTTTCACCTTCATCGTTGTATAGATGACGCAGAGAATGAGGATGGCAGCGCCCACATAGAACGACCAGATAACAGAATCCGGCACTACGCCCTGTTCAGCTACATTCTTGATTCCCAGGAAGGTAAAGAGGAATGGGAAGATATATCCAGCCACAGAGCCGGCATTGCAGAGGAAACTCTGGATAGAGTAAGCCTTTGCCTTCTGCTTCTCGTTCACCATGTCGCCCACCAGCATTTTGAATGGCTGCATTGCCATATTGATGCTCGTATCCAGGAACATCAAGGCAATCAGTCCGAAGAGCATCGCTCCACTCACGGTCAAGCCCAGCGAACCGGCATTCGGCAGCAGGCACATCACGAGGACGGCAATCGTGGCTCCCACGAAGAGATAAGGGATGCGGCGACCGAATCGGCACCAGGTCTTATCGCTCAGTGTTCCTACTATAGGCTGTACCAGGATTCCCATCAATGGAGGGAGAATCCAGAAATAACTCAAGTTGTGTGGGTCAGCACCCAACGTTGCAAAGATTCGGGAGATATTGGCGCTCTGAAGGGCGTAGGCAATCTGTACCCCGAAGAATCCGAAGCTCAAATTCCAGAGCTTCCAGAAACTTAAATCAGGTTTTTGTGTCATATTGTTATACTTTGAATTTTGAACATTGAATTTTGAACTTTATGATTACTCTTACTTTGATTTTGAACATTGAAATTCACAAAGGACATTAGGTTATTAGAGCTATTTATAAAGTTCAATGTTCAAAGCTCAAAGTTCAAAGTTATCTGGTAGTTCCTCTTACCACGAGTCGGGTTCTCACTACTCTTTTCTCTACATCATCTTTCGGGATGGAGCCTTCCACCTGACCGATAAGGATATTTGCCGCTTCCTCTCCTACAGCCACACCTCTCTGTTCCACAGTGGTAAGCATCGGATCGCTAGCCTTGGCACGGTCACCATTGGTAAAGCCACAGATGCTGATATCATCCGGCACACAGAATCCCATACGCTTAGCGGTATAGAGGATGCCGATTGCCGTATCATCGTTGATGGCAAAGAAAGCATCAGGAACATCATCCTGCTCCAGGATTTCAGGTGTGATAGCCTCAGCCTGCGCACGGTTGTCGCAAACCTTCACCCAACTTGGATTTTCCGTCAATCCATGCTTCACGAGGGCATCATGATAACCATTATACCGGTTCTTGGAAATCTCCATATTCATCGGCGAACCATAGAAGGCAATCTTCTTACAGCCCGTATCAATGAGATGAGTCACGGCGGTGAAGGCGCCCATGTAGTCATCCACCACCACTCTGGAGCAGTTGACGCCCGTACATATTCTATCATAGAAGACCAGCGGCACGCCATTGTTCATCAACTTCTCGAAGTGAGCATACTGCTTGGTGTCCTTTGCCTGCGAAACGATGATGCCGCACACCTTATTCTTATAGAAGTCATCGCAGATGGCAACCTCTCGGTCATATCTTTCACTGCTCTGTGCCACCATCACACGATATCCTCTGGCTCTCGCTTCCTCCTCAATACCCGAAAGAACGGACATAAAATAATAATGTACCAACTCCGGAATGATAACTCCTATCACCTTCATCGGCTGCACCTTGCTATGTCGCAAAGCCTCTCCGATGACGTTGGGATAGAAATTATGTTCCCGCGCATACGCCTGTATACGCTCCTTCTGGGCAGCACTGATTCTAGGGCTGTCCTTCAAAGCTCTGCTCACCGTGGCGATACTTACCCCCAGGTCGCGAGCTATATCTTTCATTGTTATAATATTATTTTCGTTCATGATATCTTTCCTCACGCTGCAAAATTAGACAAATATCCGTTAAGTTGCATCATTTCCATTGATTTAAATCAAGCAAAAGGTATGCAAACGATTGCGCATAAGAAATAACGGAATTAACTAAAAAATAGTACATCGTATTGAAAAAGACCTTAATTTTGCACCCAGAAAGAATAAACAGCGCAATTCCTCGACCTATTTTTATATATAAAACAAGGCCAGAGACTAAAAACGTGATATTCATCACAAAACAAGCAGAATATTCATAAAGAATAAACAATAAATATAAACATAAACTTAAAAATCAGACAAAATGATGAAGCAGGTAAAATTTAAATTGCCTCTCAGAGCGTTGACCCTAGCAAGTGGTCTGCTTCTGACAGCAAGTTCCTTTGCGCAGACTAATGCGATTAAGGGACACGTGAAGGATGCTTCCGGTGAGCCAGTCATGGGTGCTACCATTACAGTGAACGGTAAGGCAGTAGGTATTACCGACATGGATGGTAACTTCTCTGTTGACGCAGCTCCAGGTACCGATCTTACATTCACCTATCTGGGATTGACTCCACAGACTATCAAAGCCACATCTAACATGATGATTACCTTGGCAGATGACTCTAAGGCTTTGAACGAAGTCGTTGTCATCGGTTATGGTCGTGCTAAGAAGAACGACTTGACTGGTTCTGTTACAGCTATCAAGCCAGATGAGATGTCAAAGGGTATCACCAACAACGCATCAGATATGTTGGTAGGTAAGATTGCAGGTGTAGATGTACAGACTGCTGGTGGTACTCCTGGTGCAGGTGCCCAGATTCGTATCCGTGGTGGTGCTTCTCTCAGTGCATCCAACGACCCACTCTATGTAGTAGATGGTTTGGTTATCGATAATCAGACAGCTACCGGTATGAGTAATATCCTTGCGATGATTAATCCTACTGATATTGAGACATTCACCGTATTGAAGGATGCTTCTGCCACAGCTATCTATGGTAGCCGTGCTTCTAATGGTGTCATCATCATCACTACCAAGAAAGGTCGCAATGGTCAGAAGCCTTCTATTTCATACACAGGCGATGTAACAATTTCTACTATCCAGAAGAAATATGATGTACTGAACGCAGCTCAGTACAAGGAACTTGTCAGCTCAGTTAATGGTCTTGATGCATCAAAATTAGGCAATGCTGATACCAACTGGCAGGATGAGATTTTCCGCACAGCAGTATCTACCAACCATAACGTAAGCGTACAGGGTGGCTTGAAGAACATGCCATATCGTGCCAGTGTTGGTTTCAACAACTCAAACGGTATCGTGAAGACCAGTTGGATGAATCGTGTCAACGCTTCTCTCAACTTGGCTCCATCATTGCTCGACAAGCACTTGAACTTCAACATCACAAGTAAGTTCATGTATGAGAAAGACCGCTATGCAGATGCAGGCGGTGCTATCGGTGCAGCTTTGTCAATGAATCCAACACAGCCTGTTTTTGGGGAAGGTGACCAGTATGCAGTTACAGGCGGTTACTATCAGAACCTGATCAACAAGTCTGATGCTATAAAAGACCCTAACTGGAAGAATACGACCAACTCTAATGCAGCCCAGAACCCAGTGGCTCTTCTTAACCAGAAAGAGATTATGGCTCACGCCCGTGACTACAGTGGCAACTTCGAGGTAGATTACAAGATTCATGGTTTCGAGGATTTGCATCTGCATGCAAGCTTGGGTGCTCAGTACACTTCTACACAGCAAAGCGATGAGATTTCCAAGTACTCATACTCAAACAACTACTTCGGTTGGGCTGGTATGACTCACTATTGGAAATACAATATGATTGGTAATGCTTATGCACAGTATGCTCATAAGTTTGGTGTTCACGACATCGATGTAATGGCTGGTGCCGAGCAGAGCCATTACCACAGACATGGCTATAACCAGGGCTTTGGTACTGATGATTATCTGAAGGAGAACAATCCTATCCTCAACGAGGAGACAGGTTACTATAACTGGCAGCACAACCCTTCTAAGCGCAGCGAGCAGGAGTGGGCTAACCACAACTCTCTGGTATCATACTTCGGCCGTTTGAACTATAATCTTCTCGACCGCTACCTGATTACCGCCACATTCCGTGCCGATGGTTCTTCTCGTTTCAAAAAGGGACATAAGTGGGGCTACTTCCCATCAGCAGCCTTTGCATGGAAGATAAACCACGAGAGTTTCTTGAAAGACGTAAAGTGGCTCGATGACTTAAAACTTCGCTTAGGTTGGGGTAAGACTGGTCAGCAGAATGGTATTGACGACTTCTACTATACACCTCTCTATGTAGTAAGTAACTCTTATGCTCAGTATCCATTCGGTAACGACTATCACCAGACTGTACGTCCTAGCAAGTATAATGACAAGTTGACTTGGGAAAAGACTACTACTTGGAATGCAGGTATCGACTTCGCTGCTCTCAACAACCGTTTCTCTTTCAACATTGATGGTTACTATCGCAAGACAACCGATTTGTTATCAACCGTTGACGTACCTGCAGGTACAACTTTCGGTGATAACCTGTTGAAGAACGTAGGTTCCCTCAAGAACTATGGTGTTGAGTTGGCTTTCGACGTAAAGCCTATCGTAACCAAGGACTTTACATGGGATATTACCTATAATGTAGGCTGGAACCACAACGAGATTACTTCTCTTGATGCCGGTGCTCAGGACTGGGTATGGACAGGTGACAAGATTTCTCGCGGTAACAACACCAAGATTTTGAAGAACAAGGTGGGTGAAGCAGTCAACTCATTCTTCGTTTACCAGCAGGTATATGATGAAAATGGCAAACCTATCGAAGGTCTGTACGTAGATCGCAATGCCGATGGTCAGATTAACGACGCTGACCGTTACTATTACAAGAACCCAGCTGCAGATGTAATCATGGGTCTCACCACTAAGTTCCTCTATAAGAATTGGGACTTCAGTATGGCATTCCGTGCATCTTTGGGCAACTACGTATATTATGACTTCCTGGCAAACAGAGCATCCATCTCTCCATCAGGTCTTTACTCTAACAGTTCATTCAGCAACACCACTCCAGAGGCCGTTAAGCTCGGTTTCACAGGTTTGACAGTTGCCCAGAACTACTTGAGTGATTACTTTGTACGTAATGCTTCTTACTTGAAGTGTACCAATATTACATTGGGTTACAGCTTCCCTGCATTGATCAAGAATTCTTGCAGCGGACGTATCTACTTCACAGCACAGAACCCATTCATCATTACAAAATATAAGGGTATCGACCCAGAGGTAACCAGTGGTATCGACAGCAATCCATATCCACGTCCAATGAGTTTCCAGATTGGTTTGAACCTCAACTTCTAATATATAAAGGATTATAATTATGAGAAATATATTAATAAAGACTGCAGTTGCCGGTTTCCTCTGCTTGGGATTGGCTTCTTGCGCAGACGATTTGAATATCAGCTCAATTGATCCTCAGTCATCACCTAGTTATGATGCCGACGGTCTTTTGGCTAAACAATATGCCACACTTGGCTTGACCGGTCAGGCTGGTCCTGCCGGAAAAGGTGATATGAGCCAGGATGAGGGTGAAAGCGGTTTCTATCGTGTCATCTTCAATCTTCAGGAACTTTGCACCGATGAGGTTATCTGGGCTTGGCAGACTGATACAGATATCCCTTCCCTCACCAATATTGCATGGAACTCAAGTTCTGTACGTGCCAACTGGGCATACCAGCGCCTGGCATACAACATCACCCTTCACAACCAGTTCATCAGTGAACAGACAGGTAAGATGAGCGATGACGTCATTGCAGAGGTTCGTTTCCTCCGCTGCTTGAACTACTATTATTTCCTTGATCTCTTCCACAAGGCACCTTTCAAGGATACATTTGATAGCGAACTGCCAGTTGAGAAAACCGGTAAGGATCTCTACGACTGGATTGACAAGGAATTGACCGAGATTGAGCCACAACTGAAGGAAGTTGGTGCTTACAATGACGACAAGGGATTTGGTCGTGCCGATTGTGGTGTAGCTTACGCCCTCCATGCTCGTCTGGCTCTGAACTCTGCAGTTTACACAGATGGCCAGGTAAAGGATTTCGCCAAGGCAAAGGACTACTGTGACAAGATTCTCAATAGTGGAGCTTACGCATTGTCAACCGAGACAAAGAATGGATTCTCAGGCTATGAGCAGGTATTCATGGGCGACAACGACCAGAACACCCAGGCTATGAAGGAGATTATCTTCCCTATCCGCCAGGATGGCAAGAAGACTCAGGAATACTCAGGTTCTACATACCTCGTAGCATCTATGCGAACTTCAGGAATGCCAAATTCATTCACCAGCAACTATTGGAGCTGCAACTTCGCCCGCAAGGACTTGGTTGAGAAATTCTTCCCTAATGACAATATCCCTATGGCAGGTGAAAGCGATGCGCTGAAGGATGCCACCGAGGAGCAGGTTATCGCAAAGGATGAAGAATTGCACGTAACCACAAAGGATGTCATCAACAAAGCTGGTGATGACCGTGCCATGTTCTACATGGGTGTAGGTGGCGGCATCCGCACACTCAGCCCTGGCAAGCAGATTACAGGTTTCACAAATGGTGCTTCTATCGTAAAATGGCAGAATCGCCATGCAGACGGTTCCGACATCCACGATGGTACATTCATGGATACAGATATCCCATTGTTCCGCCTGGCAGAGATTTACCTGACACGTGCTGAGGCCAACTATCGTTTGGGAAATACCACTGATGCTCTCGCAGACATCCAGACTATTCAGAAGCGTGCTCATCGCAAGGAGATCTCTGGAGCTGTCGATGAACAGACTTTGATTGATGAGTGGTGCCGTGAGTTCTATGTAGAAGGCCGTCGTCGTTCTGATTTGATCCGCTTTGGTCTCTTCTCTGGTTCCAAGTATCTTTGGGACTTCAAGGGAGGTGTAGCAGGAGGTATCGGTATCGAGTCTAAGTTCAACGTATATCCTATCCCTGTTACCGACATTGCAGGTAATCCTAACATGACTCAGAACCCTAATTACTAATCTTAGTAAATCGGGGATTCTTCGGAATAAAGAACTATAATTGATTAAAGAATACAATTATGAAAAAGATATTTTTAAAATTGATGCTGTTGCCTGCAATGGTTTTGCCTTTGCTCTTCACTTCATGCTCTGACGACAATGACAGCAATCCTACATTGGATTTAAATCATGCTGCAGACGGATTTGTATTGAATACACCAGCATACGCAGAAAACAATACATACGACTTGGCAAGTGCCAACAACTTGACCTTGTCTTGTTCACAGCCAAACTATGGAGGTATTCCATACGTGGTTCGCTACTATGTGCAGGTTGCACTCGATCAGAAGTTCCTGACAGATACAACAGCTACACATAAAGAATTGTCAACCTCTTACACCACAGCCAAGATGGCTGTGGATGCAGCAGAGTTGAACTCTACACTCGTTGATATGTTCCAGGCAGCCAACCCAGACACAAGCGTGCCAGAAACAATGCCTGTATATGTAAGATTGCGTGCTGTCATAGATGGCACAGCCGACCCTTATCTTGGTCAGAGTTATTCCAACATCATAACCCTGCCTTCAGTGAAGGCTACTTACAAGGCTCCAGATGCTAAGTATCCAGAGAACCTGTTCGTAGTTGGTTCTTCTATCCAAGAGGCTTGGAGCAGCTGGAAGCCAGTGGCTCCTGTATATGGTATGGCAGGCAACTATTATACCATGGTTTATGTTCCTGATGGCGGTTCATTCAAGTGGGGTACATACGAGAATGACTGGCGTGGCTTTAGCCGTCTGGCTGCTGTCAACGATAATGCTGGTGCTGAATTCTCAGAGGATGGCGACGGAAACCTGAAGGTTGCTCATGGCGGCTGGTTCGTTCTCCACTTCGTTGGTGAAATGTCAGCAGACAAGAAGAACATCAACTACTCACTGAATGTTTATCCTGGTGCTGCTTACATCATCGGTGCTGCTGCTGGTGGCAATTGGGACGACGCTTCTGCCGCTTGGGCTATGACAGCTCCTGCAGACCAGACTGGCGAATGGGTATCTCCAGCCTTCGGTGGTGATGGCGAGCTCCGCACATATATCAAGATTCCAGGAATCGACTGGTGGCGTACAGAGTACACTATCTTCAAGGGCAACTGCTTCTGGAGAAACATGAACATTGTTAATTCTTGGTCTGAGGCTGGTGAAGGTTACTCTGTAACTTGCACAGCAGGACAGAAGCTCTATGTCAACTTCGACAAGAACACAGCAGAAGTTAAATAATTAAAAACATGAACACAATGAAAAAGACATTATTATATAGCTTAGCAGCAATGGCAAGTCTCGCACTTGCCAGCTGCGCTGGCGACTACGACGACTGGGCTAACCCACAGGCCAACGAGCAGGAAGCATCTGCTGCCAAGTATGGGGTAACCTTTGCCAATGGTTCTGAGGCAGAAGGCAGCATGGCTGATGAAGATGGTATCATCAATCTCGTAACAGTCAATTCTACAGATGCCAATGTCTCTGGTTTCACCCTCCAAGATTTCAAGGTGAACGGAGTAGCTGTCAATGGAACAATGGTTGGCAACAGCGTTCAAGTAAGTGCTTCTGAATTGGAGAAACTCGTTTGCGAGCAGAATAAGTCTCGTGCTTCTGTTGCTCGCGACCTGAAAGTGGAGACACAAGTTTCTATCAATCTCGCTTCTGGTGATGCGGTAAGCATTACTACCAAGGGCGAGACTACAGGTAAGTTTACTCCAACAGCAACACCTCAACTCGATGAGAAGGGCTACTACATGCTCGGTCAGGTAAACGGAAATGAGTGGGATGCAAAATCTCCTGTCTGGATGAACAAGATTAGCGATGGAGTTTATCAGTTGAAGGTTACAACTACTGCAGACAAAAACTGGTTTAAGTTCTATGCTGGAAGCAACTTCGTAAGTGAAGACTGGGATTCCATCAACAAGGGAGCCTTGGGCTGCAAGGAGAACGGTTCAGAAGACACATTCGGATACATTCTCTATGATGGCGATTCATGGGGTGAACTTCAGACTCCAGTAATCCCAGGCGCAGGTACATGGATTGTTACTCTTGATATGAACAACCTTACTTACACTGTAGGCAAGCCAGTACTTTATATGGCAGGTGATGCTAATGGATGGGCAACAAATGACTACCTCGCAGGTGAGGATGGTGTACACTTTACTGGTTTCATGTACTTGAACCAGAATGGTTTCAAGTTCTGTACTCAGCCAGAGTGGAAGGGCACCAACTATGGCGCAGACTTCAATACTGCTGCTGATGCAGCCAACATCACCATGACAGAAGAAGCCGGTTACTACAAAGTAGATGTTGATTTGGAAAGCAAGAGCTATGTTCTGACTCCTATCACAACTATTGGTATCATTGGTAGCGCATCCCCTAATGGTTGGGATTCAGACGTAGATATGACATACGTTCCTTACAATGCAGAAACAAAAGCACTTGGCTACTGGGAGGCAAAGGACATCACATTGGCTTCTGGTGAAATCAAGTTCCGTGCCAACGACGACTGGGCTATCAACTGGGGTGGCGATGTAAATGCTCTTACCCAAGGCGGTGGCAACATCTCTGTAGATGCTGGTACTTACGACATCAAGCTCTATGCATGGGCTAATGGCTATGCAAAGTGTGTAATGACAAAGAAGTAAGCATTTGCTTCATCAAATAAACTAAATATCAATAGGCGGCTCTCAATTCCGGGAGCCGCCTATTTTTTTTCTTTCTCCTCATCCTTTTCAAGTATTTTTTCCCTAAAACCTTGGAAGTTACGAGGAAAAGTCGTATCTTTGCACCGAATAAGTACAACATTTATATTTTTATGATTATGAGAACAGGCGACAAAGTATTAATATCTCCAGACTTGACACATGCCAAAGACTGGACACAGGGCGAAGTGATTGAAGTTGAGAACAATCCTTTCGTAGGAATTGTCATCTCCGCAAAAACCGCAGATGGGAACATATTCTTTGGATATAAGGACTTATTTGAACCAGCAAAGGAGGCAGTATGTACGCACTAGCATTTGATATGGTTATTTCCGATTTACAAAAATACTATGGCGAACCTTACAACAAGGCTTACTACGAAATAAAAGAGCTTCTAAAGAAGAATGGTTTCGAGTGGGTGCAAGGCAGTACATACATGACGATGAATGATGATTTGACTGCACTTGTAAAAACTGTTATGGAGCTTTCTAAAATAGAGTGGTTTAAGAAATCCGTCAGAGATCTAAGAGGATTCAAAGTTGAAAGTTGGTCGAACTTTACTGATTTAGTTAAAAATTCATAGAATAGGCGACTCTCCTCCAATCCGGGAGCCGCCTATTTTCTTTTTTGCGCTAACCCACAACATTTCCCCATAAACATTTGGTGGTTACGAGGAAAAATCGTATCTTTGCGGCAGCATTAAAAATAACATTAAAAGTAAAGCAATATGGATGTAGCTATAAATAATATAACAACAACTATAACTGTTCCGCAAGTTGACTTCAACTTATTAAAGGAACTGGCAAAGAAGTTTGGCTGGGTTATTCAAACCGAAAAGAAAAGTGGCATTGAAGAAGCCCTAGAAGATGTTAAAGCTGGAAGAGTATATCATGCAAAAGATGCTCACGACTTAATCAAACAGTGCTTAGAATGAAATACTCTATTGACTTTACAAACAAATTTAAAAAGTCTCTGCGAAAAGGAGTGAAACGTGGTCTAGATCCAACCCTCATTGAAAAAGCCGTAGAGAAACTAGCCAAAGAGGGGAAACTGCCACCATCATATAAATCGCATAAACTTCATGGAAACCTAGAAGGTATTTGGGAGTGTCACATAACCCCAGATTGGTTGATGCTGTGGGAACAAAACGATGAAAAACTAACCTTGCTGTTTCTCAACAATGGAACCCATAGCGATTTGTTTTAACAAAATAGCTTTACAAGTTAAATATGATGAAAATATCTCTTAAAGGAAAAAATAAATATCCTTAAGGGAAAATTTTCAATCTCTTCTTTCCCCATTTTCCGGAAGTTTCTCCTGGACTGTCTCTTTCTGGAATATTATTTACATACCGTAATCTATATGCCAGCAGAATTATGACTGGACTATAATGTGATTCCCCCTCTCACCAGCCATTTCGCAAAGAAGCGGTCGCTTACTAAATAGCCGTTTGGGGTCTTGCTTACCAGCTGCTTATCCACCAATGCCTTTAATGCCGTCTTCACGCTGCTCGTGGCAGGAAGATGGTGGGTGCTGATAAACTGCTGGCTCAATGGCGAAGATACCAGGCTCTCACTAGCTATAGCCAGCAACAGCTTCTGCTGGTTCTCCGTAAGCCAGGCACAATAATTCTGATAAACCATCGTTCAATGTTGCCATATTATTGCTTTAATCTTATTGTTTTCGTTACACTTGCAACCATTGCGCTTTTTACGCAACGCAAATTACGCAATAAAAAACGAGATAGCCAAATGTTTACTAGTTTTTTTATAATAATTATCTCCTAAAGCCGCCTCAAATGCACAGACAACGGAATAAACAAAAATACTTCACACTACACTACAGCGGAAAGGTTAAGGCAGAAGCTGCTAACCCTGGGCATAAAAAATCTGTGTAAATCTGTGAAATCCGTGGGACATAAAAAAACTCCCACAGATTCCACAGATTCACACAGATTCATTATCTTTAACCCAAGTTTTACATAGCCAAAAAAATATTTTTTTCATCAAATTATTGCCACATCTATCACTCTCACACTTAACTCATTGATTATAAACAAATAACGCGTGGCAATAAGGGGATATTTTATTGCCACCTTATTGCCACGCATTACCACGCTTACGCCCTGAACCAGATACGAAAATTCAGATAAGATACTTTTTTCGAATGAGGCTTACTTAAGGTTGAAGTAAGGCTTACGTAATGTTGGAGTAAAGCTTACGTAACATTTAACTAAGGCTCATTTGAACTTCAAATAAGGCTCACTTGAACTTCAACTGAGGCTTACTTGAACTTCAACTGAGGCTTACTAGATGGGAATCAGGATGCTTCTGAAATTACGTCCCGACGTATCTTGTACTACGTCGGGATGCATCTTTTACTGCGTCGGGACGTATCTGATGCTACGTCGGGATGCATCTTTTACTGCGTCGGGACGTATCCGATGCTACGTCGGGACGCAATTTCTACTGCATCGGGTGAGATTTTACGGAAAAAGAAATGAAATCGATAAATATGCAAACGTTTGCACAGATCATTTGCTTGATTTACATCCAATTTACGCATACATATCAGAATTAGTCGTAACTTTGCAACAAATAAACAAAACATCTTAATCCTTGAATATGAAGAAGATATACTCTACACTCGTTGCCCTACTGGCAACCGCAAATATGTTTGCCCAGGGTTGGCCAGCCAACCATAGCGGCGTGATGCTGCAGGGATTCTACTGGGATTCCTTCAGCGATTCCAAATGGACCAATCTCGAAGCACAGGCTCCTGAGCTGGGACAGTACTTCAATCTCGTATGGATTCCACAGAGTGCCAACTGTGGCGGCAAGTCAATGGGTTACGATGACCTCTACTGGTTTTCCAACTACGAAAGTTCTTTCGGAAGTGAAAGCGAACTCCGCTCTCTCATCAAAACCTTTAAGAATAACGGCATCGGAACCATCGCCGACGTGGTAATCAACCACCGTAAGAACGTATCAACCTGGTTTGACTTCCCGGTAGAAACCTACAAGGGAGTGACTTACGAGATGAAATCAACCGATATCTGTGCCAACGATGATGGCGGCAAAACCAAGAAAGAGGCAGATAAGCAGGGCGTAAAGCTCAGCAGCAACAATGATACCGGTGAAGACTGGGGCGGCATGCGCGACCTGGACCACAACAGCCAGAACGTGCAGACCATCGTGAAGGCTTATCTCGACATGCTCCTCAACGACTTCGGCTATGCCGGATTCCGCTATGATATGGTAAAGGGATACAGCGGCAAGTTTACAGGCATCTACAACGATGCAGCCAAGCCAACTTATTCCGTAGGAGAATACTGGAATGGAAATGTATCCGTAGTCAAGAACTGGCTTGAAGCTACCAAGGTTAATGATAAAATCACAAGTGCAGCCTTCGACTTCCCTATCCGCTACGTGGTGCGAGATGCCATCAAATCCAACTGGTCGACCGTAAAGACAGATGGTCTGGCTAACGACCCGGCTTACAAGCAGTATGCCATCACCTTCGTAGAGAATCACGATACAGAATACCGTTCAGCCGGCAAACAGCAGGACCCTATCCGCAAGGATACCCTGGCAGCCAATGCCTACATTCTGGCATCCTGCGGAACTCCATGCGTATTCTACAAGCACTGGATTGACTGCAAGCAGGATATCAAGGCGATGATCAATGCCCGCCAGCTGGCAGGTATCACCAACACCAGCAATACCACCTTCAATGCCTTCAGGGGAGAAGGATATAACGGCATCAGGACCGTAGGCGACAAGGCAACATTGATTGCCATCGTAGGTCCTAACGCCAAGAAGTATGCAGCACCAAACACATACGCCGAACTGCTGAACGGCTACCACTACCGCTATTTCATGCCTAAGAAGGCAAACGTGGCTTGGGTGGATTTGGCTTCCGGTGATTACGAAGGCACGATGAAAGCAAAGCTCGTGGCTGTAAGCAACGCAGACGATGCACAGTTGGTTTATACAACCGATGGCACAGAGCCAACAGCCAGCAGCAAGAAGGCTAAGAGCGGTGAGGAGCTGGAGATTCCTTTCGGCGAGACAACCCTGAAGGTGGGCTTGCTGATGAATGGTGCTGTCAGCGGTATTCTTACCCGTAACTATAAGGTAGAAAAGCCTACTGCTTTCGACCCATACGATATCACCGTATATGCCAACGCAGACCAGGTAGGATGGAAAGATGGCTTCAACTTCTGGGCATGGTGCGATTCTCCAAAGGAAAACCTGACCGTGAAGGGTGTTTGGCCTGGCGACAAGATGACCCAAAGCAAAGTGATTGAAGGCAAGAAATGGTATTATCAAACTTACAAGATCAAGAGCAAGAACTACATGGTTTCCTTCGTATTCAGCACCGGTACCGGTTCGCCACAGACCGTTGATTTCACGAATATCAACAAGGATACCTATCTGGAGGTTCTGAATGAGAAGAACAATGACGGTCTCTATAAGATCAAGGATGTTACGGCTGATATGCCAACTACAGGCATCACCGCAGCTCCTACCATTGACAATACGGCAAGTAAAGACAACGCATGGTATACCCTGAGTGGCATGAAGATGATGCAAAAGCCTAACCAGCCAGGCATCTATATCCACCAGGGCAAGAAACAGATTATTAAATAAAAGTATCAATCATACGATAAGTAATCAATCGAAAAAAGAGGACCTTAAGAGTCCTCTTTTTTTATTTTGTGATTACTTTATCTTTGTCTCTGGTCAGCACCCCACATCAGCTTCTCTCTCAATGTAGAGAAATATCTCTGGTTCCGCTGCTTTACTATTTTAATGGCATGTGGTGCCTTACGGATAATCAGGCGGGTCTGCTCGGTCATGCGTTCGCTTCGTCCGTCAATAGCCACGAGATAATTATGGCTGCGGCTCTCCACATCCAGCACGATCTCCGCCGTATCATTGATGACAATAGGACGGATATTCAGACTGTGAGGAGCAACGGGAGTCAGACAGAGACTACCACTCTGCGGAATGATGATAGGTCCGCCATTAGAGAGATTATATGCAGTAGAGCCCGTAGGAGTAGTCACGATAAGACCATCCGCCTGATAGGTGACCAGGAACTCCCCATCCACCTGGGTACGGATAGAAATCATCGAAGCATCATCCCTTTTCAATACCGCAATATCGTTCAAGGCGAAAGGATTTCCCGCCAAGACGCCGCCTTCAGCCTCTACCTGAATCACCGCATGGTCCTCTATCAGGCAATCACCAGCATACAGACTGTCCAGCGCCGTTTCTATCTCACTAGGCAACACATCGGCAAGGAAACCCAGACGGCCCATATTCACACCAAGAATAGGAGTTTCCTTTGCTCCCACCCTGCTCGCCGCCTTCAGGAAGGTACCATCACCGCCCATAGAGATGACATAGTCTACATCAAAGTTGTAGTCCTCGAATACGCCGGAAGCCTTTACCTCAAGATGCTCCATCTTGGTAAGAAAATCGTAGAAGAGGCTTTCAAAATAAACTTCAGCTTCCTTCTTTTCCAGATAAGAAAGGATTTTCTCTATCGAAGCACTCTTCTTGGCTTGATATTCATTGCCAAAAATTGCGAATTTCAAATGTTGTTGTCCCATTTATTTTGTTATTTCAATTATTATTCTTACTTTTGCAAAGGTAATAATATAATTCGAATAACAAAACAAAAAACGAATAAATTATGGCAAAGGTATATGAATTTCTTGCCAATGGCTTCGAGGAAATCGAAGGTTTGGCTCCAGTAGACATCCTCCGCAGAGGGGGTGTAGACATCAAGACCGTCAGTATTACAGGTAGTGAATGGGTAGAGACTTCTCATGGAGTCACCATCAAGGCTGACCTGAAGTTCGAGGATATCCAGAGCTTTGAGGATGCCGATATGTTGCTCCTTCCTGGTGGAATGCCGGGCAGCAGCCACCTCAATGAGCATGAAGGCGTTCGCCAGGCGCTCATCGCACAGCAGAAGGCTGGCAAACGGATCGGTGCCATCTGCGCAGCCCCTATGGTTCTGGCAAGCACTGGCATTCTCGAAGGCAAGAAGGCAACCTGCTATCCTGGCTTCGAGCAGTATTTCAGCGAGAATACAGAATATACAGCTACCCTCTTCCAGGAGGATGGCAATGTGATTACGGGCGAAGGTCCTGCCGCCACCCTTCCATACGCCTATAAGATATTGAGCTACTTCGCAGGCAAGGAAACCGTGGCAGCCCTGCAGGATGGCATGATGTACACCCACCTGATGGAGAGCAAATAATAATTATAAATTATTAATTATCAATTATAAATTCCATCATGGATTACGTAATCATAGTAGCCGGAGGCAAGGGCCTCCGCATGGGAAGTGAGATTCCGAAGCAGTTCTTGCCTGTAGCCGGCAAGCCTATCCTGATGAGAACCATTGAGCGTTTTCATGAATACAACCCTGAGCTGAGCATCATCCTGGTTCTCCCGGAGAGCCAGCAGGAATACTGGCATCAGCTCTGCGAAGAATATCATTTCGACATCAAGCACCAGATAGCCAACGGTGGCGACACCCGATTCCAGTCTTCCAAGAATGGACTTTCGCTCATTCCTGACAATGAGGATGGCGTAGTGGGTATTCACGATGGCGTCCGACCATTCGTTTCTACGGATGTGATTGAGGAATGTTTCGAGACGGCTCGCGAGGAATATGCAGCCATCCCGGTATATGCTGTAACCGATACCTTGCGCTACATCGACCAGCACGGCAGTGGCAAGAACGTGCTTCGCAGCGACTACCGTGTGGTGCAGACACCTCAGACCTTCGATATCGGTCTGGCGAAACAGGCTTTCAACCAGGAATACAAGGAGCAGTTTACTGACGATGCATCGGTCATAGAAAGTCTCGGTTGCCAGGTAGCAATGGTAGAAGGTAATCGCGAAAACATCAAGATTACCACCCCGTTTGACATCAAGATAGCAGAAGCTCTCCTGAAATAGATACCAATACTGCCGTTATCGCAAGTGAGGTCCCACACGCCCCAGAAAGTAAGGCCCCACACGCCCTGTTTTAGGGCAAAAGCTTTATTAATCATCTGGTTTGAAGGCTTTTGTCCTTACAGGGCGCAAAGGTGCATTCCGTTAATACTGCCCCTTCCCCTCGCAAACGCCATAGCAGTTTTTGGCAGGTCTAGCAACATCGCATTTTACGATGCCGCTAGACTTAATATGCAGTCTCACAGCGTTATCCGCTCTTTTATATCCCAGCACATCACACTTGACAGGGCGAGCAGCCTTGCTGCCCCCTTCACTTCGACCAGTGACCGTTGGTTCTGGGCGAAGATGGTTACAGTGGTTACGGTTACAGAAGTTACAGTTTTCAGCGGAGGGGGTATAAGGGATTTCGAGAACTTTCATATTGTAAGTAATAATAATAGATAATAATATATATATATTTATATATATATTATTATCTCCTTCTAAAGAAGGGAGAGGGAATTGGCTTAAGAAAAACTGTAACTTCTGTAACCGTAACCACTTTTGGGGGGAAAGCGGGGTAGATAGCGCAAAAGACTAACGTAGAGTTGGGATGCACAAAACATAGAGAAACCATTTACAAAATATAGTTTTCTCATCACAAAAACTATGACTTATTTTTATTAACAATATTCCCCGTAAATATTAAATCCATTTAACAGAACTCTGCAGGGCCGTTTCTTGCCTAACAATGATATTGCCGACAAGGACTCCTTCATGGACTTCTTGAACGAAATTATATAAAGCAGAAAGGAGGTTATTATGAGAACTGCTAATGAAATAGGTTCCAAACTAAAGGAGCATCAGTCTTTTTTGCATAGTTTTTAAGCAGCAAGACATACGTCTTAACTCCTTAACTTCCTTAACTCCTTTAACTTCCTGATATGCGAAAGCTCAGTTGTTTATAAGGTAAAGACGCAGAAATCCTTATTTTGTAACGCAATTATAAAAAAAATAAGTAAAACTTTTGGCAGTCTTGGCATAAAATAGTAATTTTGCAACAATATGAGTAGTATTTTAGATCAAGACATCATGTACCTGCCAGGCGTAGGTCCCAAGAAGAAAGAGATACTGAGCAAGGAACTCGGCATCAACTCTTACGGTGACCTGCTGGAATACTATCCATATAAGTATGTAGACCGCTCCAAGGTCTATCATATCAGCGAACTCACCTCTGAGATGCCTTACGTACAGATAAAAGGAAGGATTCTGAGCTACGAAGAAATAGATACCGGCAAGCGGAACAAGATGCTGGTGGCTCATTTCTCCGACGGCTTCGGCGTGGTAGACCTCACCTGGTTCCGTGGTGCACAATACATCATGAAAACCTATAAGGTGGGCACGGAATACCTCGTCTTCGGAAAGCCTACCGTCTTCAACGGCAGATTCCAGTTTACCCATCCCGACATGGACGATGCCACCCATCTTCAGATATCAGAGATGGGCATGCAGCCCTACTATTCGCTTACCGAAAACCTCAGGAAGCGCGGCTACAGCTCACGTTCCATCGAGAAGATGAGCAAACAGCTGGTCACCATCCTTCCTCCTCTTCCCGAAACACTGCCAAGCCATATCGTAGAGCGCCTGCATCTGGTTTCGCGAGATGCTGCCATCCGCATGATTCACTATCCGCATTCCCATCAGGAGATGCAGAAGGCTCAGGTGCGCCTCAAATTCGAGGAACTCTTCTATGTGCAGCTTAATATATTAAGGTATGCCAGCGACCAGCGACGCAAATACCGGGGCTATGTCTTCAACCGCATCGCCGACATCTTCAACGGCTTCTATGCCGACCATCTGCCCTTCGAACTGACGGGAGCGCAGAAACGGGTGATGCACGAAATCAGGGCCGACATGTGCAGCGGCAGACAGATGAACCGCCTCCTGCAGGGCGATGTAGGCTCGGGCAAGACGCTCGTGGCACTCATGACCATGCTCATCGCCCTGGACAACGGTTATCAGGCATGCATGATGGCACCTACAGAAATCCTTGCCGAGCAGCATCTCCAGACCATCCACTCTTTCCTGAAGGGCATGGACATCCGGGTAGAACTGCTGACGGGCATCGTGAAAGGAAAGAAAAGAGAAAAGATTCTTGCCGACCTCGCCACCGGCGATATCCAGATTCTGGTCGGCACCCATGCCGTACTGGAAGACCCCGTGGTGTTCCAGCGCCTGGGCATTGCCGTCATCGACGAGCAGCACCGCTTTGGTGTGGCACAGAGAGCGAAACTGTGGAGCAAGAGCGAGAATCCACCGCATATCCTCGTGATGACTGCCACCCCTATCCCGCGCACCCTCGCCATGACCATTTATGGCGACCTGGACGTGAGCGTCATCGACGAACTGCCACCGGGCAGAAAACCTATACAGACCCTGCATAAGTTTGATACCCAGCTCACCAGCCTCTACCAGAGCATCCGCCATCAGATTAATCTCGGCAGACAGGTATATATCGTCTTCCCGCTCATCAAGGAGAGCGAGAAGAGCGACCTGAAGAACCTGGAAGAAGGCTACGAGACGCTGAAACAGGCGTTTCCGGAATTCAAGCTGAGCAAGATTCATGGCAAGATGAAATCAGCCGAGAAGGAAGAGGAGATGGAGCTTTTCGTGAAGGGCGAGACGCAGATTCTCGTTGCCACCACCGTCATAGAGGTGGGCGTGAACGTGCCGAATGCCTCGGTGATGGTGATACTGGATGCCCAGCGCTTCGGTCTCTCCCAGCTGCATCAGCTGCGAGGCCGTGTGGGAAGAGGCTGCGACCAGAGTTACTGCATCCTCGTCACCAACTTCAAGCTTTCTGAGGAGACACGCAAGCGCATCGACATCATGTGTGATACCAACGACGGTTTCCGCATCGCCGAAGCCGATTTGAAGCTCCGTGGTCCCGGCGACCTGGAAGGTACGCAGCAGAGCGGCATGGCTTTCGACCTGAAGATAGCGAATATTGCCAGAGACGGCCAGCTGGTTCAGCTGGCACGCAATGAAGCCCAGGAAATCATCGACAACGACCCGCAATGCAATGCCCCTCAGAACGCCCTGCTCTGGAACCGCCTCAAGGAATTGAAGAAAACCCATAT
Source organism: Prevotella sp. LCP21S3_D2 (assembly GCF_052118345.1). NCBI lineage: Bacteria > Pseudomonadati > Bacteroidota > Bacteroidia > Bacteroidales > Prevotellaceae > Prevotella > Prevotella sp. LCP21S3_D2. The sequence goes on from NZ_JBQKHJ010000001.1 coordinate 211,739, forward strand.
CAACTGGGCAGCCATCAGCTAAAGCGGCAATAAAAAAGGCGGTTTCAGCAATCACCCCCCGTTCCTGGCGATTCTATCGCCAGGCAAAAAACATTAAAAAACAAAAGCAATTATGGATAGAAGAAGAAAACCAGCCATCAGAGAACCTCGTCCGAAACTCACCATGGACGAGATGCGCGCTATCTTATCGGAATTGAAAGAAATAGAAAGCGTAACGGGCATCAGATACATTAAATTACATGTAACCGCCAAAATGATTATCGGCATCCGGGAATCATCGGGCAAGGAATTCACCATCAACCTGGATGACCTGTTCCGAGCCTATCAGGAATGCCTCAGATTTACCAGTCCGGAGGTAAAAAAGTATATTTTCATGGGACATTCCCCTGCCGTGGCATTGCTCAGAATCCTGCAAAAGCATGAAAACGAGCAGATTGACAATTAATTGCACCGAACCTTCATAACAAACGTTAAAAACTAGATTATCACGTTAAATATCGGGGAGTTGGCGTTAACAACCATTGTTTTTCGAGATTTTTTTGTTATATTTGCAACGTCTATATAACAAAATCGCAGATTAGGGTACTTGCCCTAGTGGTTTTTGCAGAATTTGGATTATGGATTCTGCGCTTATTGACATGGACCTAAAAAAGAAAATAGAAAAAGTAGTATGAGTTTTAAAAAAAGAATGAAAAAAATTTCGGTCGTTGCCTTGTTGGCGTTAACAGCTGTTCCCGTTTGCGGACAGGATCTGTTAGCAAGACAAGCTCCAGTAGACCACAGAATGAAAGCGCTTGACACGCTTGCTGTCTCGCACTATCGACTAGTGGAAGATAGAGAAAATCCTGCAGCAGAACTGTACGAGGACTTCTCTAACAAGTATGCCCATAAGGCAACAAAATTGCCAGAGCACTTCCGTATCGACCTTCGTCATTTCTGCATGCCAACTCCTAGTCGCGTTGTCACAAGTAACTTCGGTTACCGTGCTAGCTTTGGCCGCCAACATAAAGGTATGGACATCAAGGTTTATATTGGCGACTCAATCCGCTCAGCCTTTTCAGGCAGAGTTCGCATCGTAAGATATGAAGGTGGTGGTTACGGTCAGTACATCGTTATTCGTCACAACAACGGCTTGGAGACCATCTACGGGCACCTCTCAAAGCAGCTCGTTACTGAGGGCGAAGAAGTAAGAGCAGGAGATGTAATCGGCTTGGGTGGTAACACCGGTCGAAGCACAGGTTCTCACCTCCATTTCGAAACCCGTCTCTGTGGCGTGGCTTTGAACCCGGCACTCTTCTTCGATTTCCGCAACCAGGACGTCACTGGCGACTTCTACAATTTCAATCGCGATACCTACGAGAGCGAATATGCAGAGGCTAACGCTGCACGCGGCAAGATTGGAAACGGTGGATATACCAAGGAGCAGGTGAACGGTGGAGAGGTTGGAAGATATACCGCCAGTCCATCAGGAGAAAAGCTCTATCACAAGGTTAAGTATGGTGAAACGCTCATGAGCATCGCTGAGAAACGTGGTGTAAGCGTAGAGCAGATTTGCCGACTCAACGGTTACAAGAAGGATAAGAAGCTGACACCGGGACAGATTATCCGCTACTCATAATTAGGAAACTACAAGACACGAAATACGATAAATAGCAAACAAAATTTAAAATTAACAAAAACCGATTCATATAAAATACCAACAAAAAGGTCGCTACCGTCATGGCAGCGACCTTTATCTTTTCTATATTTTATCCACCTTAATTATATAAGGCATTTACATCAGGTGGAAGAATCTCAACACATCATTCAGGTTGGCTACAACGAGCAGGAGGAGGAGAATAGCGAAACCGACATACTCGGCACGCTCCATGAACTTATCGCCCGGCTTGCGGCCTGTAATGATTTCGTAAAGGAGGAAGAACACATGTCCGCCATCCAATGCCGGAATAGGAAGAATGTTCATGAACGCCAGAATAATGCTCAGGAAAGCGGTCATCATCCAGAAGGCGTGCCAATCCCACATAGAAGGGAACAAGCTGCCCAAGGCTCCGAAACCACCCAGACTCTTGGCACCTTCCTTGGTGAAGACATACTTCATATCGCCTACATAGCCCGACAATACATTCCAACCATACTTGATACCCGCAGGGAAACTCTGGAAGAAGCCGTAGCTGATATGGGTAACCTTGTAATCCAGGAGAACAGGATGATTATAGAAGCCAAACTTCACACCGTTCTCGGTAGACTGCAGCATGACATTGTTCTTCAATGTATCGCCAGACGCCTTGAGATAGGTTACCTGAGCTGTCAATGCCTTCACGCTGTCCTGATGAGAAGAGGTAGAGGCGAGAACATCATTGATGCGTCCCAGCTCCAACTGGAATTCATTGAAAGAATCCACCTTCTTGCCATTCAGAGCGAGAATCTTATCACCCTTTGCCAAACCCAGTTTGCTGGCAGGAGAATCCTTCATCACACTGTCAATCTGCAATGGCAGATAAACCTCTACGAAGCGAGGACTCTCCTTGATCATGCTGAGCATGTCGAGGTCGCCTGGCAGATTGAGACTCATCGGCTTGCCGCCACGGATGATATCTACACGAGTGGCTGTAGAAAGATCGCGATACATGTCGCCATCAAAGGTCTTGAAAGCTCCGAATTCAGTACCCACGAGAATATCATGGTCCTGGAAACCCAAAGCCTTTGCCTCGGTATTGAACTTCATTCCCTGAGTCATGTCCTTGGTAGCTACATAGTCTTCGCCCCAATGGAAAAGAATCATGGAATAGATGAAGAGAGCCAGTACGAAATTGACCAGCACACCGCCAATCATAATCAGCAGGCGCTGCCATGCCGGCTTGCTGCGGAATTCGAAAGGCTGCTCAGGCTGTTTCATCTGTTCAGTATCGAAACTCTCGTCTATCATACCCGAAATCTTACAATATCCTCCGAGAGGCAACCATCCCAAACCGTAAGTGGTATCCGAATTCTTTGGCTTGAACTCGAAGAGATGGAACCAAGGGTCGAAGAACAGATAGAACTTCTCTACTCTTACACCGAAGAGCTTGGAGAAGAAGAAGTGTCCGCCCTCGTGGAGCAACACCAAGATGGAAAGCGACAGCATCAGCTGCAACGCTTTGATCAAAAATACTTCCATTTATTTACTTTGAACTTTGAACTTGGAACTTTGAACTTTATGATGAGTCCTATATCCTGCGTTCATTTTAATTATTAATTATTAATTCTACATTATTAATTATTACTTGAGCATCAGCTCCGTTGCTATGCGGCGAGCCTCAGCATCCGTCTGCAGATAGACATCGAGATCTGGATTGCTGTCGAAGGTGGCCTTAGCCATCGTCTCCTCGATGATGTCTGCCATCTGGAGGAAGCCACATTCGCCTTTGCGGAAACCGGCATTCACAATCTCATTGGCTGCATTCACGATGCACGACATATTGCCACCCTTCCTGATAGCATCAAAGGCAAGCTGCAGGCACTTGAACTTCTTATAGTCAGGCTTGAAGAACTGCAAATCCTGCGTCTTGAAGAGGTCGAGACGCTCCCCATCGAGATGCAGACGCTGAGGGAACGAGAAGGCATACTGGATAGGCAGACGCATATCAGGCACGCCCAACTGAGCCTTCACGGCTCCATCGACAAACTGAACAGCACTATGAACAACACTCTGAGGATGGATGAGAACCTCTATCTTGTCGGCAGGAACGCCAAAAAGCCATTTCGCCTCCGTCACCTCGAAACCCTTGTTCATGAGCGAAGCCGAATCGATGGTAATCTTGGCTCCCATATCCCAGGTAGGATGCTTGAGGGCATCGGCTGCAGTAACCTTCTCCAACTGCTCGTGGGTATAATTACGGAACGGACCGCCCGAACAGGTCAGGAGAATCTTCTCTACCTCGTTGTCGCCCTCGCCCACCAGACTCTGGAAGATGGCGCTGTGTTCACTGTCTACCGGAAGGATAGGCACATGATATTCCTGGGCAAGATTACAAATCAACTCACCTGCCACCACGAGGGTTTCCTTGTTGGCAAGACAAATTTTCTTACGAGCCTTGATGGCATGGATAGTCGGCTCCAAGCCAGAAAAACCAACCATGGAAGCCAGCACCATATCGATAGGCTCTGCCTGTACTATGTCGCAAAGCGCCCGGGCACCTGCATAAACCTTGATATCTGGCTCATCGCTCAGCATATCCTGCAATTCCTCGTAGTGGTTCTCGTTGGCTATCACTACGGCAGCAGGGTGGAACTTATGTGCCTGCTCGGCAAGTTCCTTCACCCGGTTGTTGGCGGTAAGGCAATATACCTCGTAAAGGTCGCTATGCTGCTCGATGACATCGAGTGCCTGCGTGCCGATACTGCCGGTAGAACCGAGAATACATATCTGTTGTTTCTTCATCATTATATCATTTATAAGTCAAGCAATCCTTCCGGAATCGCCATTCTGATTTCCTTCTTTTCAGCATTCACCTCTTCGATGAGGTCGTTGCTGGCAGGGATGAGAATGTCATCACCTTCAGGAGTCGTCACTTCGAAAAGGAGGTTGAGGGTGGAATCATCAACACGATCCAGAGTACCTACCAACTTTCCGCTTACGGCATCTACCAGCTGAAAACCGATGATTTCTGCCCAGGTCATGTTCTCACCATCGCTATCTGAAAGGTGGCGTGGAAAGAAGACCTCGCGACCGGTATAGTTGCGAGCCTGCTCCTGGGTATCGATATCCTCAAATTTCACGAGTACATTCTCATCATTCTTGAAACGATACTCCTCTAAATAGAAAGGTACGAGGATGCCGTCGATGTCGAGCACCAGATACTCGGCATCCACACGGTCGAAAACATCATCGGTAATGGCAAAGGTTATCTCGCCCTTCACCCCATGAGGCTTTCCCAACTTACCTATCTTATATACTTCGTCACGTCTAATCATATTACTTGGAACTTTGAATTTTGAACACCTAGTCGCAGACACGGGTAATCTTGGCACCCAGCGCATTGAGGCGATGCTCGATATCCTCGTAACCACGGTCTATCTGAGCGATATTCTCGATACGGCTGGTACCGTTGGCACTCATGGCAGCAATCAGCAGGGCGATACCGGCACGAATATCCGGACTCGTCATCCTGCCAGCACGCAACTTGATTTTATGGTCATGACCTACCACCACGGCACGATGAGGATCGCAGAGGATAATCTGTGCACCCATATCTATCAGCTTATCTACGAAGAAGAGACGACTCTCGAACATCTTCTGATGGAAAAGCACACTGCCACGAGCCTGAGTAGCCACCACGAGGAGCACCGAAAGAAGGTCTGGCGTAAGTCCAGGCCATGGAGCATCGGCAAGCGTCATGATGGTACCGTCGATAAACGAATCTATCACATAATGCTTCTGCTCCGGAATGACAAGGTCATCGCCCTCTACCTTGATCTTCACACCGAGACGGCGGAAAGAATCAGGAATGATACCGAGATCCTTGACCGAAACGTCCTTGATGCGGATGCCGGCACCACACATGACAGCCATTCCGATAAACGAACCCACCTCGATCATATCGGGCAGGATGCGATGGCTGGCACCATGCAGCTTCTTGACGCCCACGATGGTAATCAGATTGCTGGCAATGCCACTGATCTGTGCTCCCATCGCATTGAGCAGATGGCAGAGCTGTTGGATATAAGGTTCGCAAGCCGCATTGTAAATGGTGGTGGTTCCCTCAGCAAGGACGGAAGCCATGATGATATTGGCTGTACCCGTCACGGAAGCCTCATCAAGCAACATATAGCAGCCCTTGAGCTTCTTTGCCTGAATCTGATACACATTGCGCTCCTCGTCATGGACGAAGGTTGCACCCAGATACTTGAAACCCAGGAAATGGGTATCGAGACGGCGACGACCAATCTTATCGCCACCCGGCTTGGCAATGGTAGCCTTGCCGCATCTTCCGAGCAGCGGACCAAACATGAGCACACTGCCACGAAGGGAAGAACATTTCTTCACAAACTCCAGACTTTCGAGATAGTCCAGATTCAGTTCGTCACTCTGGAAGGTATAGTCGTGACGGTTATGCTGAGTAACCTTTACACCTATTTCCTTGAGCAACTTGATGAGGTTGTTCACATCCAATATGTCCGGCACATTATTAATGCGCACAGGCTCATCGGTAAGGATGGTGGTACAGATTACCTCCAGCGCCTCGTTCTTGGCGCCCTGGGGATAGATGGTACCCTGGAGCGGATGTCCGCCCTCTATAATGAAAGACTCCATAGAATTCTATTTAATAATGTGTTACTTATTTTCTCTTTTTACCGTTATTATTATTGTAAGGCACATCACGGATAGGAGCAAACTTAAAGGTGCCCAGATCCAGCTGTATCTTACCATGAGTATAGCGGGCAAGGTCAGAAGCCACCTTCTCCTCATCAGCCGAGCCATGACTCCACTGCATCAGGTCGCGACGCATCTGATTGGCTGTCAATTCTACAAGCGCATCACGCTCTGCTCCCGGCTCCATATGCTCGAGTTGTTCAAACACACCGAACATCATGGCTCCGTAATGACGCACAGGAATGCGCTTCATCGGATAGTCCATAGGCTCTGGCTTCTTGGCAATCAGAGCAGCATGAGCTATATCGTAAGGATAGTCGATATCCAGCTGGAATCCGCTCATGATGGCAAGATGATCCCAGAACTTACGGTCTTTCTCTGCCTGCGTCATTCCCTCTGGGAACATACGTTTCATGATACTGATGATGGACTCAGCGCAACGCTGGCGCTCATTGCGGTCGGTGAGCGTCAGACAGTGATCCACCATCTTCTGGATTTCGCGGCCATATTCTGGCAGCACGAGTTTCTCCCGCTGTGTATTGTAATCTAATCCTTGTATATTCATATTCTTCTTCATCTAATTATTTTAATATAGTCAATGCGCTCATGGATGAGAGCCGCTTAAATTAATTTCTTCGGCATCTTGGCTACGAAGTCCTTGAGATAGAAAGGCACGAAATAGGCAACATCCTCAAACTTGCCTTCTACAAATCGCTTCTCAGCAAGCGGAGCCATGTTCTTTGCCAATGGTTCAATGCCCTCTACGAGGTGAGCGTTAGGATGATTGATGGTCTCCATACACTTGGCAGCACCATTGCCGAAGAAATACACATGATGCTGATCAAGGTATTCCTTGTAAGTATCAGCATCCACAATATCAGCCTGGATAGGGCGAACCACCTTCAAGGCGCGGTCGAGCACTTCGGCATATACCTCCATGCGACGGGCGTCGAGCATAGGTACGATGAGGGCGTCTTCATCTTCAGGATGTTCGCCTAGCAATACAGGCACAGCCATCAGTTCAAGGGTTGGAACTGCTATCAACTTCACGCCACGGCCATAGCAGATGCCCTTCGCCATACTCACGCCGATACGCAATCCGGTATAGGAGCCTGGACCACAACTTACAGCCACAGCCTCTAATGGAAGACCATGAGAATCGAGGAAATCCAAAGCCTCATCAACATACACACCCAACTTAACTGCATGGTTAGGACCTGAGTGATCTTCCTTGTTGAAAATCACCTGTCCACTATCACTAATTGCCACTGAGCACACGTCCGTACTCGTCTCAATATTCAAAATACACGACATAATTTAAAAATATATTCTTAAATAAGTTGCAAATATACGCATTTTCTCGCTTTTTTTTGTACTTTTGCAGAAATTTAACGCGAAAGATTATATGATACAGTCAATGACAGGCTTCGGAAAAGCTACCGCGGCCTACAAAACAAAGAAGATTAATGTAGAGATAAAGTCATTAAACAGCAAGACGCTTGACCTCTCTACACGTATAGCTCCGCTCTACAGAGAGAAGGAGATGGAAATTCGTCAGTACATCGCTAAGTCATTGGAAAGAGGAAAGATAGACTTCTCTATCTGGATAGAGAAGGATGCTGCCACCGATGCTACACCTATCAACGGTGCGCTTGTACAGAATTATTACCAGCAGATCAAGAAAATATCGGAAGAAACCGGTATTCCTGAGCCAACTGACTGGTACAACTGTCTGTTGCGTCTTCCTGATGTAACAACGAAGACAGAAGTCGAAGAATTGACAGAAGAGGAATGGGAGGTTGCCAAAAATGCAATTTGCGAGGCTGTGACCCATCTTCAGGACTTCCGCAAGCAGGAAGGAGCCGCTCTTCAGAAGAAATTTACCGAGAAAGTGGATAACATCCAGGCTCTCCTGGCTAGCATCGAACCATACGAGAAGGCTCGCGTGGAGAAGATCAGACAGAACATCGTTACCGGCTTGCAGCAGATTCCGAATGTAGATTATGACAAGAACCGACTGGAGCAGGAGCTTATCTACTATATCGAGAAGCTCGACATCAGCGAGGAGAAGCAGCGTCTTGCCAACCACCTGAAGTATTTCCGTGAGACCATGAACGAGGAAGGTCATGGCGTAGGAAAGAAACTCGGTTTCATCGCACAGGAAATGGGACGCGAAATCAACACCACCGGCTCCAAGAGCAACCAGGCAGAAATGCAGAACATCGTGGTGAAGATGAAGGACGAGCTGGAGCAGATCAAGGAACAGGTGCTGAATGCTCTCTAAAGAGAAAAGCTCTCCCCAAAAAGAGCCCCCCAAAAAGAGCCCCCAAAAAGAGCCCCCAAAAAAGAAAAGCTCTCCCCAAAAAGAGCTCCCAAAAAAGAGCCCCCGTTCCAGGCGATTCCATCGCCTGGCAAAAGAATGGCATATAAAAAGAAAAAGGAACAATGAAGAACGGATTATTAATTTTCAGTGCCCCATCGGGCAGTGGTAAGAGCACCATCGTCAACTGGTTGATGAAAGAACACCCAGAGTTGAAGTTGGCTTTCTCCATCAGTTGTACCTCTCGTGCTCCTCGTGGCACAGAGCAGAATGGTGTTGAATATTTCTTCCTCTCTCCTGAGGAGTTTAAGGCTAAGATAGAAGCTGATGAATTCCTGGAATACGAGGAGGTTTACCAGGACAGATTCTATGGCACCTTGAAGTCGCAGGTGGAAAACCAGCTTGCCAAGGGCGAGTCGGTAATCTTCGACGTTGACGTTAAAGGCGGTGTGAACATCAAAAATTTCTATGGCGACCGTGCCCTGAGCATCTTCGTACAGCCACCTTCGGTTGAGGAATTGCGCCGCCGCCTGGTGGGTCGTAATACTGATACCCCAGAGGTTATCGAACAGCGCCTTGCCAAAGCCAGCTATGAGCTGACCTTCGCTCCTCTGTTCGACCACGTCGTTGTCAACGATGACCTGGAGAAGGCTCAGCAAGAAGTTTATCAGCTCGTAAAAGCCTTTTTAGACGCAGAATAGCTAAAGCATAAGCAAAGAATAGCTAAAGCAAAAGCAAAGAATAGCTAAAGCAAAAGCAAAGAATAGCTAAAGCAAAGCCCGCTATCAGAAAGCAAAGCCCCCGTTCCAGGCGATTCCATCGCCTGTCCAAAAGGCAAATACAGCTCGCTTTGCTAATCATAAAGTTCAAAGTTCTATGTTCAAAGTTCAAAGTAAGAAAGTAGGAATCTTTGGCGGTAGCTTCAACCCCATCCATACCGGCCATATCGCATTGGCGAAAAGCCTGTGCGAGAAGGCGGGGCTGGACGAGGTGTGGTTTATGGTATCGCCTATGAACCCCTTTAAAAAGACGGCAACCGACTTGCTCGATGACCATCTGCGACTGGAAATGGTAGAGAAGGCACTGGAGAAGGAGCCTCAGCTCAAGACATGCGACTACGAGTTTCGCCTGCCCAAGCCATCCTATACCTGGCACACGCTTCAAGCCATCAGCCAGGAATTCACAGACATCGAGTTTACGCTGCTGATAGGTGGGGACAACTGGGCTGCCTTCGACAAGTGGTATCATCACGAAGATATCCTTGCCCACTACCCCATCGTTGTCTATCCCCGTCAGGGAAGCAGCGTGGGCGAAGTGCCTGAAGGCGTAACAATAGTAGCAACTCCATTGCTCAACATCAGCAGTACCGAGATACGGCAGCGCATCAAAGAAGGAAAGAGTATCAAGGGAATGGTACCGGAGAGCATCGAAGAACTGGTAAAAAGAAACTATAACACCCGATAAAAAAATAACATCCGGGTGTTTGGAAACTTCTGCCTTTTAAAAGCATATAACGTTTGCTTCAAAAAACTGTTTACAACATTTTAAACAACAATAGAAAGATATGAGTTGGAAAGAAATCATCAAGAAGTGTCTTAGTGTGGCATCTGCTCCTATTCGCAGAAATGCCAACTTCTTCGTGTTCATGTACTTACTGGGCACGATCAGTTCACTGGTGACCATACCGAAATATGGCTCATTGTACGACAATCTGTTTCTGGAACTCTTTGTCGACCTCTACCTCCTGTGTGCCATTCTTGCTATCTTCCCCAAGAAGGTACGCTTCTGTCTACGTATCGTGCTATACATTATATTATATAGCACCGCAGCCGCAGACACCTATTGCTTCGTGAATTTCGGTTCCACACTCAATCCTTCCATGCTGATGCTGGTGGGTGAAACCAACAGTGCAGAGGCGAGCAACTTCCTCTCAGCACTCATCTCTGCCGAAGTTCTCTTCAGCAGCGTAGGCTGGATCCTGCTCCTGGCTCTGATTCAGATACTCATCGCCATCTTCCGCAAGCCACTCATCAAGCTCTATGTCTTCCTCATCACCATACTCGAATTGGCTTCGCTCAAGAAACGGTTGATGGCCATTCCTCGTATGACCGCAGCCATGCCGGCAAGTTTCGGAATCCTCTGTATCGCTGTTTTCATCACCGGCTTGTGCACTTCATGGCACAACAAGACGGCTTTCCACAAGCTGATGTCGGGCAAAACCATCGGAGAGGTGGAGCACACCCTGACAGAGAAAGACCATGCCGTGCTCTATCTGCCTATCTACCGACTCGACTTCAGTATCTATGCCAACCAGCTGGCAGCGCATCAGATAACCCAGCTTATCCGTGCCGCACATACCGTAAAGGTGGACAGCTGCAGCTATCGCTCACCTAATATCGTGCTCATCATCGGCGAAAGCTACGGCAGACATCACTCGCAGCAATACGGCTATTTCATGGAGACGACTCCTAGACAGACAGCCCTGGAAAAGAGCCGGAAACTCACCAAATTCACCGATGTAGTAACCTGCTGGAACCTGACCAGCTTCGTATTCAAGAACATGCTCTCCACCCATGTGATAGGCAAGAAAGGAGAATGGTGCGACTATCCGCTCTTCCCGGAAGTGTTCAGAAAGGCTGGCTACAACGTTACCTTCATCACAAACGAATTCCTGCCGCAGGCTAAAGAAGCCGTCTATGACTTCAGCGGTGGCTTCTTCCTGAACAATCCGGAACTGAGCAAGCTGCAGTTTGACCATCGCAATACCCAGTTGCACGATCTTGACGACGGATTGCTGAAAGACTATGACGACAGTCTGAAGACATTCCAAAAGGAGCACAACCTCACCATCTTCCACCTGATGGGACAGCACGTGAACTACAAGCTGCGCTACCGCAAGGAACAAGCCAAGTTCTGGGCAAGCAGCTACGAGGAAAAGCGACCAGAGCTGACCACGGCACAGCGCAAGATGTTGAGCCATTACGACAATGCTACCCTCTACAACGACTCTATCGTGGCGCAGATCGTGAAACGATTCCAGAAGGAGGATGCCGTTGTCATCTATGTACCAGACCATGGCGAGGAATGCTATGAGGAGGACCGCGGCTTTATCTGCCGTAACCATTCAGCCAACATCGACTGGCCGCTGGCCCACTACGAATTCGAAATTCCTTTCTGGATATACTGTTCACCGAAGTATATCAGGAACCACCGCGACATCTACCGTCAGATACGCAAGGCAAAGGACAAGCGATTCATGACCGATGCCCTGCCTCACCTATTATTATATCTGGCTGGCATCGAGACGCCTACCTACAAGGAGGAATATAATATCCTGAGTCCGAAATACAACGAGATGCGACCACGTATCCTCAAGAATTCAGCCGACTACGACCAGCTGCGCGACGAGCATCTGGAAAAGGTAGAAAAGGAAAAAAGTAAAAAGGAAAAAAGCAAGAAAGGAGATAAGAAATGAAACAGTCGATATTAACAAGAGAAGCCTGCAATGCACTGAGAGGACTTGCCATCATCGGCATCTTCCTGCACAATTACTGTCATTGGCTAGGTCCTATCGTCAAGGAGAACGAATATCAGTATATCCAGCACAACGTAGACTGGCTGGCTCAGGTTATCGTCAATCCCGACTTTAACCTGCCTATCCACCTGCTCTCGTTCTTCGGTCATTACGGAGTGCCGGTATTCCTCTTCCTGAGTGCCTACGGACTGGTGATGAAATATGAGGCAAAACCCCACCTCTCAGCAGAACAGGAAGCACAGATATATCATATCTCTGGTGAGAAATCGGCTTGGCGCATCAACTGGCGCGAGCCGCTGCGCTTCGTGCGCTATCATTATCTGAAACTCTTCAAGATGATGATAACCGGTTTTGCAGCATTCACCATGCTCGACCTCATCACGCCGGGCTCTCATCACTATGCAGCGCTCGACATTGTGGCAATGCTGGGCATGTTCAACAATGTATTGCCAAACCCAGACAACATCATCTGGCCGGGACCATACTGGTTCTTCGGACTGATGCTGCAGCTCTACATCGTATACCGCCTCTTCATCTATCGCCGTCACTGGGGATGGACGGTGGCGCTGATGGCAATCTGCATCGGCATTCAGCTAGCCTTGGGATTCGACAATCCGGAGAGTGAAGCGATGAACCGCTACCGCTACAACTTCATGGGAGGCATGCTGCCATTCGGACTCGGCATCCTCTATGCACGTTATGGCGAGAAGATATTGATGACCTTCCATTCTCCAGTTACCAATTTCTTTGGCATCATCTTCAGCATCTCGCTCATCTACAGTCTGAGCGGAAGCATGCTGGGCTGGACCTTCGTTCCCTTCTTCATCTGTCTGCTGAGCGTACTGCTTGCTGAACTCCTGCAGGACATCAACTGGCTGAAGGGCACTTACAAGGTATTGGCATGGATGGGCAGCATCTCAGGTGCCCTCTTCGTCATTCATCCGGTAGCCCGCAAAATCTTCATCCCTATCAGTCGCCGTGGCGACATCTATGCCGGTCTGCTGCTCTACATCATAGCCAGCGTTTGTCTGGCATGGCTGTTTACCCAACTGATGAAGAAGATTCCAAATCCAAAGTATTGAGAGTGAAGAACGAAGAGTGAAGAGTGAAGAATTCAATAGCTATTGAAACTCACCCTTCGTTTTTCACCTCCATAACAAAAAACAAACAAGAAGACAAGAGAATTCTTCACTCTTCGTTCTTCACTCTTCACTTAGCTTATGAAGATAAAAGATATAGAACTGGCGAATATCAGCAGATTTCGTGGCGAACTGATGGGAGCGGCGATGCTCTTCATCATCCTGTTCCATGTAGCACTACCTAGAGAGGATGCCTTTTTCGGGCTTCGCAGAATGGGTAATGTGGGAGTAGATATGTTCTTATTCCTCAGCGGAATAGGACTGTGGTTCTCGTGGATGAAGACTCCTTCTGCAAGGCATTTCTTCATCCGCCGCTATCTGCGCATCTATCCCACCTGGCTCATCATCGCTTGTCTCTTCTATATTCCTGGCTTTCACGGCGGAAGCACCTGGAATTGGGTCAATCTCTTTGGCGAGATAACCATCAACTGGGGATTCTGGCTGCACGACGAGCTTAACTTCTGGTATATTCCTGCCACGATGATGCTCTATCTCTTTGCCCCAGCCTACATGGAACTCATCAAACGGCATCCTATCTACCGATGGCTGCCGGTGGTGATGATTATGTGGTGCATCCTGGTACAATATGTCACCCCGATACATCAGGCTGTGGGACATCTGGAGATATTCTGGAGCCGCGTGCCTATCTTCTTCATCGGCATCAATATGGGTGAGATGGTAAGACAGAAGCAGACACTCGACGGAGCCTCGATATGGATGATATGGCTGATGTTCCTGATGACGCTGCTGGCAAGTATCTTCCTGGAGCAGGAGAAACATGGCATGTTCCCGCTCTTCCTGGAGCGAATGCTCTATATCCCGCTCACCATCACGAGTATCCTGCTGCTCAACCGCATCTTCCGCCGTACGCCCCACTGGTTCAACCGCGGTTTCATGCTGGTAGGAGCACTGAGCCTGGAATGTTATCTCATCCACATCCACTTCGTACTCAAATATATAGAACCTTATCATCTGGGCTATTGGCCAACCTTCCTTGCCTGCATAGCAATCACCCTGCCTGCAGCATGGATATTGAGCAAGATAGCAGGATGGATTTCTAATGAATTAGCTAAGATTATCAAGTAAAAAGGAGTTTTTATGAACGAGAATAAAATGAAAGACAGCAAAGGAATGGCTGCCTTAATGCGACTGATTCGCCCAAAACAATGGATCAAGAACGGATTCATCTTCGTACCGCTGTTCTTTGGCGGTGCCCTGTTCCATATCGATGCTTTGCTGGCTGGACTGATTACCTTCTTCGCCTACAGCTTTGCTGCATCGAGCATCTACTGCTTCAACGACATCTTTGATGTAGAGGCCGACCGCCGTCACCCCGTGAAGTGCCACCGCCCGATTGCATCAGGAGCGGTAAGCATCAGGCAGGCATACGGTCTGATGTTTCTCATGCTGGCACTCTCCTTGGGTACATGCTGTCTGCTGGAATCATGGGAAATCATGGGCATCATCGCCTTCTATTGGCTCTTAAACCTCTGCTACTGCGCCAAGCTCAAGCAGTATGCCATCATCGATGTCTGTATCGTAGCCTTCGGTTTCGTACTCCGCCTGCTGGCAGGTGGTGTGGCTACCCATATCATGCTGAGTAAGTGGATTGTGCTGATGACCTTCCTCATCACCCTCTTCATGAGTTTTGCCAAGCGCCGCGACGATGTATTGCGCATGGAAAAGACGGGCGAGGCTCCCCGCAAGAACACCAGCCGCTATAACCTCACCTTCATCAACCAGGCAATTACCATTACCGCCTCGGTTACCCTGGTATGCTACATCATGTATACGGTGAGTCCTGAGGTTATCGAGAATTTCCATACTGATTATCTCTATCTTACCAGTGTATTCGTATTGGTGGGTTTGCTGAGATACATCCAGATAGCAGTGGTAGACCAGAAGAGCGGCGACCCTACGAAGATTATCCTGCGCGACAGGATTACCCAGTTTATCGTCCTTGCCTGGCTGCTCTCCTTCCTCATCCTTATCTATATCGTATAAGATTAATCCAAAAGAAGAACAAGAAATGAAGAAGAAAATATACTGTTTCGATTTCGACGGAACACTGACAACAAGCGATACCTTGCTGGAATTCATCAAGTATGCCAAGGGAACCAGCCGTTTCCTGATGGTTTTTCTGATGTACAGCCCGCTCCTGGTGCTGATGAAACTGCATCTCTTTCCCAACTGGAAGGCGAAGCAACTCATCTTTGCTCACCTCTTTGCCGGCATGCGCATCGAGAAGTTTGATGCGCTCTGCTGTGGCTTCGCTGAAGAAAGCCAGCATCTGCTTCGTCCTAAGGGCATCACCCTGGTACATGAAGCATTGGCGGCTGGGGCAAAGGTCTTCATCGTAAGTGCCAGCATCGACAACTGGGTGCGCCCCTTCTTTGAGATTCGGAATCTGAAAGGCGTTCAGGTGCTTGGTACACAGATAGAAGTTGTAGAAGGCAAACTGACGGGCCGCTTCAAGAGCAACAACTGTTATGGAGCAGAAAAAGTATGCCGAATCACGGAAGCCCTTTCTGCATCACAAACAGCAGATACCGGCGACAAGACAATTCTCGACCGTTCTCTCTATGAGATAGAAGCCTTCGGCGACAGCCGTGGCGATAAGGAGATGCTTGCCTTCGCAGACCAGGGGCACTACAAGCCTTTCAGAGAATAAACCATCCAGTGAATAAACCTTTCAGAGAATAATCACTCCCGGAAGAAGTCTTCCAGAAAGATAAGTCACAGATATAGAAACATATAAATCAGAAGGAACCAGATGAAAAGAAATACCGATCTCGATTTCATTCGAGCCATCCTCATTATCCTCATGATATTGATTCATATCGTGAGTTTCGGCAACGCATATCCCCAGCTCAAGGCAGGCATCCTGTCATTCATGATGCCTACCTTCCTCATCATCACGGGCTATCTCGTGAACATCGAGAAGACCGGCAGGCAGATGGGAAACTATCTGAAATGCCTCGCCCTGCCTTATGTCATCATGGTGACAGGATTCTCAGTCCTCTCCTATTATATGCCGGTGAGAGATGGCATCACAGAGCTCTCCCTCTCCCAGATATGCGAGAAAATCTTCGTCACTTCCATCGGTCCCTATTGGTTTATCCAGACCATGATTATCTGCGGAACGCTCTATTATTTCTGCTTCCGTGGAAGGAATTGGAATGATTTACGCAAGAATTATACGAAAAGAGATACCTATGCCAGCCTTTTCGTCTTCGCACTTACGCTGCTCCTGATATCAGAAACTCCAGCCCTATCGGCAAGTGCAGCAGCCTATTATTTCATCGGCGTGATCATCCGACAGAGCAAGACGGAGTGGAACAAGCTGTTCCGCCACGAGTCCTTCGCCATCATCCTGTGGATTTATCTGCTCAACCACGATGACTGGTACGACTGGGGCAACCTGGCCATCGTTTTCTCCTGCTGGTGC
Organism: Prevotella sp. LCP21S3_D2; assembly: GCF_052118345.1. Taxonomy (NCBI): domain Bacteria; kingdom Pseudomonadati; phylum Bacteroidota; class Bacteroidia; order Bacteroidales; family Prevotellaceae; genus Prevotella; species Prevotella sp. LCP21S3_D2. The sequence continues at coordinate 228,533 of NZ_JBQKHJ010000001.1, forward strand.
TGCATCAGCACCCTGCTGTTCCTGCAACACCTGCTCGATGCTCCCGAACGCTTCAAGGATTTCAGTCCAATGATAGAAAAAGCGGCAAAGGTGACCAACAGAATCAAGAACACCTTATTATATATAGGTCGCAACACGCTGCCTATCTACCTCTTCCACCCCATCTTTACGATGGCTGCGAAGTTCTACCATCCCCTCTTTGCCTGGGATCCGAGCGAGATTTCGTTTGCTCTCTTCACCGTGATACTCGCCATCCTGGGAAGTATCGCCATTGCCAGAATCATGGAAAAGACCAAACTGGCTTACCTCTTCGGAAAGGGAAAGATATTAAGATAAATCAATAAAAGGATAGAACCATGAATATCAAGAAAAAAATAAACGATATGGATGATGCCAAGCGGGAAAAGCTGGGCGAAGTAGTGCGCTTTGGCATTGTGGGCGGACTAGCCACCATACTGCAATACGTCATCTACCTTGCCATGATGCCAGCCCTGGCTCATTTCATTCCGCAGATAGGCGACCATACCCTGGCAACTACCGCCAATACCATCGCCTACCTGGTGAGTTTCATCTTCAACTTCATCGCCAGCACGCGCTATACCTTCAAGGTGAAAGCGAATGCCAAGCGGGGAGCAGGATTCACCTTGTCGCACATCGTCAACTATTCGATGCAGACCCTCTGCCTGAATGTCTTCGTAGGGCTGGGACTCGCCAAACAATGGGCAATGATTCCTACGCTCTGCATCTGCATCCCAGTCAACTTCCTCCTGGTGAGGTTCTTTCTCAAAAAGAAATAGAAATAAAAGATTTATCATAGCAAAACCAATATGAGAAAAGTTTTCGATATATTCAAGATTAGAAAAGAAGAAAGATGGCTGGCACTCGTCATTTTCCTGATGCTTGCCGTCCTCAACAGCTTCGTTATTGCCCGATACGCTGGGGCTTTCACACAGATAACCGATGATTACTACAAGAATTTCATCCGCCACTTCTGCGTATCAGGCTTCGACCCGCTGACTTACTGGGTATTGAGCGACTGGAGTGCGGCATATAATGTATACCGCCATCCATTGCTGGCAGCCTATATGTACGTTCCCTATCTGCTGAATATGGGACTGATGAAGCTGACAGGCTACAACTGTGCCCTCTTCATCGCCATCGCCATTCAGATATTCTGCGGCTTCTATGCCATGATATTCCTCTATCGTAGCTTCCGTGAGGTCGTAGAATTGGGACAGAAAGTTTCCCGGATGCTCACCCTGCTCTTCTTTTCCTTCGGATTCGTCATGGTCACCACCATCGTTCCCGACCACTTTGTCATCTCGATGATGCTGCTAATTCTGGCACTTTATATCTCCGGCAAGAGAATGAAGAGTCATCATCAGTTCAAGATCTGGCAGAGCATCCTCTACTTCCTGCTCACCGCAGGAACCTCGCTCAACAACGGTTTGAAGATTTTCCTCTCTTCCTTCTTCGTTAACGGCAAGGCGTTCTTCCGGCCTAAGCACCTTCTGCTGGCAGTCGTCTTACCCGCAGGACTGCTCTGGGGATTCTGTCAATGGGAATACCGCACACTGGTATGGCCGCAGGAAATGGCGAAGAAAGAGGCGAAAGCCAAGAAGTTGGCGGCAAGAAAGGAAAAACAGCAACGTGCAGCCAAACTGAAGCAGCTGACGGATTCGCTCGTTCAGGATTCCATCCAGCGAGGACTCAAGATTATCACGCCTGAGGAAATCGCACAGAAAGCCAAGAACGACAGCATACAGAAAGCAAAACAGCTGGCAAAGGAAGAGGCTAAGAAGAAAAAAGGACCAAAGAAGGGAGCACCGATGAAGAAGGTGGGATTTCTGAGCTGGACCGATGTCACTACCTCCAGAAGCCAGGCGCTCATCGAAAACTTCTTCGGTGAAAGCATCCAGTTGCACGAAGATTATCTGCTGGAAGATGAATTGAGAAACAACTGTGCCCGTCCGATGTTTGTACCTTATCGCCATTGGTGGAACTATGCAGCAGAAGCCATCCTGCTATTGCTGTTTGCCGGAGGTATCTGGGCTGGCAGAAAGCACAGGTTCCTGTGGCTTGCCCTTTCCTATTTTGCACTCGACCTGTTTCTGCACATCGGATTGGGATTCGGACTGAACGAAGTATATATCATGACGGCACATTGGATCTATGTCTTGCCAATAGCCATGGCATATCTCTGCAAGTCAGCCCAAGGCAGATTCCGCAAGGGCATCATCACCACCATCGGCATCCTGACCGTCTATCTCATCCTATACAATGGTTCTCTGATTTTCAGATATTTCTGTCTGTAAACAAGAAACGCCCTGTAAAGGCAAAAACTTTAAAACTAAACGTTAATGATGCTTTTGCTCTTACAGGGCGTTTTTTTATACTTTCATTTAAACATGCTTTTCCGTTCCCATCCATTTTCCCAACCGTTTCCGGATGGCTTTCAGGATGATGGAGAAATTGCCGTATCGCAGATTCAGGAAGAGTTCTTCCAGCGAACGGCCTATCTTAATCCACGGATGGCCCCAGCAATTAATTTTGTAGAGACGTTCCTTATACTCAACATCTTCCAGGATATAACGGGGATGCTTGAGCGGGAACTCCAATTCATGGCGCTTCATCATGAAAATCCTGCGATAAGCCTTCGGCGTGGTCTTCATGCTACCCGAAAAATGGGTAGACTCATCAGACAAGCCAAGATTATTAATCAGATTCTTTGCCGGCATAATCGCCATACCCGAACTCAGCAGCATGGCAGACCAGAACAGACTTTCGAAATACTGCTTGCCTGAGGCGCGATGGTCCTGCATCATCCGGATTAGATCAGAACGCAGCTTTCTGCTCTTGGCAAACGACTCCAGTTCCCGCATGGTATAAGCATCATCCAGGAAAGCATACTGCTCATCGCGCTTATCGAAAACACGACGCCACGAAGCCCAACCCCAGATGGCAAATACCGAAGTAAAGAAATAACTGTTGGGACAATAAGCGGTAATCTCGTCCTCATTGAATCCTGCAATCATGGAGATACGCTCATCGTGCTCATACCGGTCGAGCATTTCCTTGCAGAAAGGAAAAAACGACTGAGACGGTACACAGTCATCTTCCAGGACGATGCACTTGTCAACCATCGAGAAAGCCCATTTCTGCGAGAGATGTCCCGAAGGGTCACATCCCTGGTTCTTGGTCTGATAAGAACGATGCACCTCACATTCCCAGTCGATATTCTCATCCGACGCAATCTGGCGGCATGCCTCAATGCCAGGCACATCCCGCTCTCCCCTAGCTCCGTCCTGATAGAGGAACAGCTTGGCAGGACGAGCCTTCCTTACCTCGTCGAAAACTTTCTGGAAATGATCCGGGCGATTGAAGAACAGCATCAATACAGCCACATCTATCTTAGCAGGTTGTTTCATATATATTACTTGTTTACAAAATTAGCCAACTCTAGAAACTATATTCTCTGCAAAGATAACGCAAAAAGGAGACAATGCCAAATAAAACTGCCCCAAAAACAAGCCAAGATGCAATATTTCCCATTTTTTCTTCCTACAATCAATTTTTTACACTAACTTTGCAGGCAAATAAGAAAAGAAGAATGAAGAATATTTTTAAAATCAAGAAAGAAGAAAGGATACCGACCCTCGTGGCTTTACTGGTATTCGTACTGCTCAACGGGTTGTTCTTCTACAAATACGGCAACCTTTTCCTCAGAGCGCACCACGTCAGCTTCTGGCAGTTGTTCGCCAAGACCTTCCATGTATCCGGCTTTGATGCATGGTCGTACATCTTTATGTCGAATGGCAAACTCTATTTCGAGATTCCGCGCCATCCGCTCTTTGCTGTCATCCTTTATCCCTTCTATCTCATCAACAAGGAACTGATATCTTCGGGCGATACCAACTATGCGATGATATTCATGGCTATCCTGCTCATTGCAAGCGCCTTCTATTCCTTCATCTTCGTATATCGCATCTTCCGGGAAATCATAGAACTGAAGAAGAAAGACTGCATTCTTTTCTCCACCATGCTCTATTCCTTCGGTATGGTGATGGTTTCCATGCTGGTACCCGACCACTTCTGCTGGTCGCTCCTCATGCTGACCATGACGCTGTATCTGGCAGGCATGGCGATGAAGGAAAGACGCCAACTGTCTGCCTGGACCATCGGCATCCTCAGTTTCCTGACCGGAGGAGTCACCCTCAGCAACATTGCCAAGACCTATCTGGCAGCCTGGTTTACCAACGGCAGGAAGGTCTTCGCCCCTAAGAATCTCGTGGCTATGATTCTGCCAGCCATCCTGCTGGTAACTACAGCCTATCTTATCTATACAGAGGTAAGGGAACCTCAGTTTCATGTAGATAAGCAGATTGAGGTAAAGACACATGCGAAGGATCCGGAACAGCAGCGAAAGGATTCCATCCATCATGCATGGGTTCTGGCTCATACAGGAGAACCGATGAAGAAGGAAGGATTCTGGAAATGGACCGATACGTCAACTTCCAGGACAGATGCCCTGATTCACAACATGATGGGAGAATCCATCCAGCTCCACGACTCTTATCTCCTGGACGATATGTGCGTAAACCGACCTACCATCGTGAAGTATAACTACACATTCAATTATGTCATCGAAGCCATCATCTCGCTGCTGTTCCTCATCAGCATCGTGGTTGGCATCCGACATAAGTTCTTCCTCATGGTACTGAGTTGGCTGGGATTAGACATCGTCATCCACTTCGTTATGGGATTCGGACTAAACGAGATGTATATCATGGCTTGCCACTGGATATTCATCATTCCTATTGCCATCGCCTATCTGATGAAGTCACTCACACCGGGCAAACAGATTATCCTGAGATATTTCTGCTGGTTACTCACCCTGTATCTCTGGGCATGGAATGGCTACTGGCTGATCTCTTACATGTCAGACCAGGCAACCCAGATCATGAAATAAGCGGCTCTAAAAAGCCACATTCTTTATAATAACTCTCTAAAAAAGGAATCTTATGAACATAGCAGTCATCTTTGCAGGAGGCTCAGGCCTCAGAATGCACACCAAGTCAAGACCTAAGCAGTTCCTGGAACTGAACGGCAAACCTATCATCATCTATACTTTGGAATTGTTTGACAATCATCCGGAGATAGACGGAATCGTCGTAGCCTGCATCGAATCATGGATTCCTTTCCTGGAGAAGATGATACGCAAGTTCGAAATCAGCAAGGTAGTGAAGATTGTTCCTGGCGGCAACAGCGGACAGGACTCCATCTATCACGGACTCTGTGCTGCCGAGGAGTTTGCCGACGGCAAGGATGCCAACGTGCTCATTCATGACGGCGTACGCCCACTCATCACCGAGGAAACCATTACAGACAATATCCGAAAGGTGGAAGAATGCGGCTCCTGCATCACCTGTATACCAGCCACAGAGACTTTCATCGTAAAACAGGAAGACAACTCGCTGGAAATTCCGGAACGAGACAATTCTCTGATTGCCAGAGCACCACAGAGTTTCCGACTGAAAGATATCCTCTCTTCACACCGCAAGGCGATTGAAGAAGGCAGGCACAACTTTATTGATTCCTGTACGATGATGAGCCATTACGGCTATAAACTCGGTACCATCATCGGTCCGATGGAGAACATTAAGATTACAACGCCAACCGATTTCTTCGTGTTCCGTGCCATGGTAACAGTACACGAGAACCAGCAGATTTTCGGTTTCTGATAAAGATAGAGAAGAAATGAAACATAACGAAATAGAACTGGAAGACTGGAAAGACTTTGCCAAAAGCTTTCCGCTTTACGAACAACTGAGAAACAAGACCATCGGCATTACGGGAGCTACGGGCTTGCTGGGCTCCTGCATGGTTCATTGTCTGGAAGAACTAGACAGACAGCACGGACTAAACCTGACCATCGTCTGCTTCGTAAGAAACGAAGAAAAGGCGCAGCAGGTACTGGGTCATCCTCAGGAAGAAGCCCATTCAGGAGAAGCTCTGGGCAAGAGCATCATTATCCAGAAGCATGATTTCAGCAAGGCAGAGGAGATGCCACAGGAGATTCACATCGATTATCTGGTGCATTTTGCCAGTCCTACGGCTTCACAATACTTTGTCAGCAAACCGGTAGAAACCATGATGACCGATTTCGACGGCACGGCCCAGCTCCTGCGTTTCGCCCTCCGCCAGAACACCGGCTCTATCGTCAATGTTTCATCCCTGGAGGTATATGGAAGCATCTATGATGATTCCCATCCGCTCAGCGAGGAAGAGCAGGGATACATCCATCTTTCAGATACCCGCAGCAGCTATCCCGTAGCCAAGAGAGCAGCCGAATGTCTATGCCATGCCTATGCCCGCGAATATGGGGTGCACGTCAAGACAGCCCGCCTCGCCCAGACCTTCGGAGCAGGCGTTACGGCAGATGACAACCGCGTCTTCGCACAGTTTGCCCGCAACATCATTGCCGGAGAAGACATCGTTCTCCATACCACCGGTGAACTGAGCCGCTGCTATTGCTATACGATTGATGCTATCGAGGCGATCCTTTTCATCCTGCTGAAGGGTGAAGACGGTGAGGCCTACAATGTTGCCAACGAGTCAACCTACATTTCCATCATCGATATGGCGAAGTTCCTCTGCAAGACTTTCAATCCCGACATACAGCCGGTCATCCAGCTGAAGGAAGGCATGGGCTATTCTCCGATGACCCGGCTTCGTCTGTCCTGCAGCAAGGTGCATCAACTCGGCTGGACGCCAAGATACGACATGGAAACCATGTTCCAGCGTCTCATCAATTCCCTGAAAGCATCAGCAGCAGCTTCTCATTAAAACATCAAAAGCATCCATCAGAATCATGACATCCATTCTAAAGAGAATATACAAGAGTACATTGGGAATATACGAACGCAAGGACCTGTCGTCCTGGAGCCATACTCCTGCCTGTTCTACTCCCATCTACGGCATCTACCATATCTTCTGCGACGCCAACTGGAAAGAAATGGTAAGGGAACAGATGCAGCATCTTGCCGACAGCGGACTGCTCGAGGCAAGCAACCGCCTCTATATCAGCTGCATCGCCAGAAACGACGAAGACATCATGGAATTGGAAGATATCCTGGGACAATACTCTAAAGATAAGATAGAATTTGTTTCCAAGACCACCAATCCGCAGCGATTCGAGTTTCCGGCACTCGACTATATGTATGAGAAATCGCAGCACGAAGACTTCCTCTTCTACTATTTCCATACCAAGGGAATCACCTATCAGACTCCCCTGAATCAGGAAGACAAGGAATTCAGGGGGTTCGTGGAGAAGATTGTGGCATGGAGAAGAATGATGGAATATTTCCTGATGAACCAGTGGAAAGTGGCTGTCAACACCCTGGAAGCGGGATATGATACCTACGGAAGCTATCTCTTCCCCCCTTTCAAGAACAAGATGTATGCCGGCAACTTCTGGTGGGCAAAGGCTTCTTATTTCAGAACGCTCCCTGCCCTAGACGAAGATACCAAGCTGCACAACCGTTTCATGGCTGAGGAATGGCTGCTGAGTCTGCCGGGAGTAAAGGCTTTCTCGGCTTTCGATACGGTGGCAGACCTGTATTTTGTCAGGATTCCGCCAACCATCTATGAGGTGGGCAGACATTCCCTTTGGGATTCCCTCAAATACTGCACCATCTATACCTATAGAAAATATCAGCGCAAATGGTTCGGTTACAGCTATAAGCAGCACTGCCAACAAAAATTCCAGCAACTCAAGCAATCGCTTTAGTTGCTGGAATTTTCCATTTATAACTGGTTCATGATTTGAACTCCAACTTGCCGACATGCAGATTAACCTTGTCCAGATCCGGCAACTGCATATAGTTGCCATATTGATCTGTCAGCACCTTGTCGTAGTTTCCCGGTACAGGCAGCTGATGCCCCTCAAACTCCAGGGTGGTCAGCGGGAAGATGTCTTCCAGATGGCGCTCTACGACAAAAGGCACGCCGAAAGCATCCAGATAGGCGCCACCGGTCAGTTTGGCGATGCCCCTCATCACCGGATAAATCAGCCGTTCATTCAGATGCACCCAGCGCATCACCTTGCCCACGAGCACTTCATCCTGCAGATCCTTCCGCTTCAATATCTTGTAGGTGTGCCCGATGGTCTGTATCGATAGCCGCTGCAGCCATTTGGGATGCTTGTCGATAGGAAAGATATCTATATAGATGCCACGCTCCTTGAAAATCCTGTCATAGCCATTGTTCTCATCCAGCACAGAACGGCGGTCTCTCAGCTTGGCATACTGGAAGAAATAGTTTTCGTCCGTCTGCCTGCATTGCAGCGCCATCGTTTCATCCAGTTCGCGTGGCAGAATCTCAATCATCTTCAGATAATCCTCCCGAAGCATCTGCACATCCATATCATCATCCCAGGGAATAAAACCCTGATGGCGGGCTGCACCAATCAGTGTGCCGCCTATCAGCCAGTAACGGATGTGATGGCGCTTGCAGATGGCATCAAAAGCCAGCAGCAGCTCTACCATCCTTTGCTGATGCTTCCACAGCTGGGAACCTTCGGGATTGAACCGGGCTCTCAACTCCTCATTACTATATTGTCTTGTCTGATTTTCCATCATATTCATCTATTTTTTCTTTAATACAAAACGGATACACTCATCCAATATGGCAACCCGAGCCACTTTCATGACCACGAAATATAATACGGCTGCCATCACAACCCTAGCCAGAAGCAGACATGCCAGATTGGTAATGCTCATCGTTGCCAGATAGGTGAGGATCATCACGCCCAGAGCCGCCAGCAGGAACGGACAGGTATCTTTCAGAAAGTCCAGCGGACGGTAACTGATATAGCGGTAAGCCAGCGCATACCATACAAACATCCAGCCGATGGTCAATGCCACATAGACCGATACCATCAGATGGATGCCATAAGGCCAGAGAAACAGCATCAGCACGATCTGGGTAACGCTCAGCGATACCGTACACCAGAAATAGGCACCGGATTTACCCTTGCTGATCACCACATTGGAAAACAGCGTATAGAGTGGCATCACAGAACCGCCCACGCACAACATACGCAGCAGTTCTGCACTCGACTGCCATTTCTCGGTCAGCGTGATGATGATGAACTCATTGGAAACGAGTCCCAGTCCGAACAGCAGAGGGAAAGAAAGGAAGCAGATAAACCTGACCATCTTTCTGAAAGCCATCAGCTGGCGCTCCCTGTCGTCAGAGAGATTCACCAAGGTAGGCTGAATCACCGGATTCAGCATTCCCTGCAGCAGGAGATAACACTTCGAGTTCCACTGATAAGCCTGGTTGTAGCTACCCGTAATGGCATTGGTATAGAAACGGCCCAGCAGGATATTCATCACATTGTCGTTGATTTTGGTGGCGATGGTTGTGGCTGCTATCTTGAAACTGAACGGAAACATTGTCTTCACGGGCGTGAAATCTATCTTCAGCGAAGGTCGCCAGGTGGAATAATGCCATACCAGCAGGGTATTTAACCCCACATAAACCACTCCCTGGGCAGCCAATGACCAATAGGCAAAGCCATTCCATGCCATCAGAACGCCCACGCTACTCGACAGCAGCACTGCCGTGATACTCGCCTTTGCCTGCTGCTTCACCATCATGTTCTTGAAAAGGAATGCCGCCTGAGCCGTACCCAGGCTGGAAAAGAGAATGTTGATGAAAGCCAGTCTGCACAATGCAACCAGCCGTTCATCATGATAGAAATCGGCTATGAAAGGGGCACAGAAGAAAAGAATGGCATAAAGAGAACCACCCACAAGGATGTTAAACCAGAATACGGAGTTGTAATCATTGGCTGTAGGATTCTTCAGATTGCCGATGGCTGAAGCGAATCCACTGTTCTGAAGAGCAATCGCTATGAGCGGGAACACATTGATCATCGCCATCATTCCATAGTCTTCCTTCGACAACAGTCTGCCCAGGATGATGCCGAATACCAGTCCGATAACCTGCATCGCCCCATTGTTCATGGCTCCCCAGAAGAGCCCCTTCGCTGTTTTTTCCTTTAATGTTTCTGCCATTGATTTCTTAAATTTGCTGCAAAGATACAATAAAAACTGCAAACAGGCATGCATTTTCATAAAAAAAGAAAGCGCTAGTCATCACGACTGGCGCTTTCTTTCTTAAAATATGTAATCAGGTAATTTCTCACCTGATATATTTTAAATACCTGTTGAACCATAAATAAACCGAATTATACGGCTAAAATACCAAATTAAATATCAATTCTAGATAACACTAAACTTAAATTTCTTATGAAAAAATATCTTGAGTGTAAATGACATGTTTACGTGCCACCACACTGATCTGTCTTTATTTCGATTGCAAAGATAGTGGATTTTTGAATACGCAGGGTATAATAATTGTTTTTTAGGGTGTAAATTCTATTTTTATAGTGTAAATAAAACAACCTCAAATACTTCTTTTCTATTTTTTACCCCTATTCAAATTCCTTCTTTTTTATCGTTTCAGTACACCTCTTACCGCAAACCAGGCATGGACACAGAGGGTTGTAAGTAGACCATAATGGGTTTTCATCACCTGGAAACGCTCCTTCAGCGATGCCTTGTGATACTGACTGGTCATTCCGCCATCCAGGAAATTCGTCAGCACCGTATGCACATTGCGCAGCGGTAATCCTCTGCGAGCCGACTCCTTCATGATTCTGATGCACCAGTCTACATCTGCCGAATAACGGTAATGCAGGTCGTAATGAATCTGCTTGGCGATATCAGTACGGGCATAGAAAGACTGATGGCACACCAGCATGCCCCATTTAAAGGAACGCCAGGTCAGCTTCTTCGGTGGAGTCAACCGGCGATGGCGCAGGAATCGTCCTTCCATATTCACGATATCCGTATCGCCGTAGAGCACGCCCGGCAGGTCTTCACCTTCACCCACACATCCTTCTACCAGCTCCAGGGTATCATCCGACGGGAACACATCTCCGGCATTCATAAACACCAGGTAATCGCCTGTTGCCCGGTCGATACTCTTGTTCATCGCATCATAGAGTCCCTTGTCGGGTTCTGAAACCACCACTATCTGATGAGCATTCTCACCTGCTTCGGTCTTGTGCTCATAGGTCTTCACCATTGAGAGGGTCTTGTCCTTCGAACCGCCATCCATGATGATGTGTTCTATATTGCAATACGTCTGGCGCTGGATACTGTCCAGTGTACGCTGCAATACGGATGCCGCATTGTAGGTACAGGTAACAACTGTGAATTTGATCATATACGATAGTGTTTGAAAGCCATCGCCTGGTTATATACCTCAATATATTGCAAAGCAACAGCATGTTGTGAATAATTGTGCATCACCTTCTGGAGGCATGCGGTCTTGATATTCTCCTGGTCTGCCTCGAAGAGTACCCAGTGGATGCCGGCAGCCAGATTCTTGGCATCCCGGTAGTTGGCTACATAGCCATTCCTGCGGTGGTCTATCATCTCCGGAATGCCTCCCACCTTGAATCCTACGCTAGGCACTCCACATGCCATGGCTTCCATGATGGTATTCGGAAGATTCTCCGACAGGGAAGGCAGGACGAATACGTCTGCCGCATTATAAATGTCAACAATGCTCTTATCCTCGCTTACATAGCCCAGGGATATGGTCGGGAAAGGCAGTTTGCCTTCGAAATCCTCACCATGACCGCCAAGGATTGCCACGCAGGTATTGTCCCGCATCTCCGGATAGGTTTCGCTCATCAGCAGGCAGGCTTCTATCAGATAATCCATTCCCTTGTAAGGATTGGTCGCCTTTTGGGCAATGAACAATATGATGTGCTTGTCCGCTGGCAGATGAGTTCGCAGGCGCGCCTCCTTCTTGTCTTCCGGACGATAGAGATGCGTATCTATAGGATTCGGGATGGTTTCTATCCGCTGACCGGCAAGAAGTCCGCTGAGCTTTGCCTCGGAAGCCAGCCAGCGGCTGCAGGTTACGAACGAAATGCTTCCAGCGCTGTACACTTTCTGTTTTTTCTTCCAGATACGGGCCGATAAGTCGTTCTTGCCTCCTCCCTGAGGCAGATACTTACAGTTGCCGCATCCGTTATTATAGTGATGACATCCCAGGGTGAGGTGGCAGATGGAAGAAGCAGGCCAGATGTCGTGCATGGTCCAGACTACCGGCTTGCCGCTATTCAAGATTTTCCTGATACCTTTCAGCGACAGCATTCCCTGATTCACCCAATGCAGATGAATCACGTCAGCCTCCTTGAATTCGGGCAGGGAAGTGATATCGTTTCCGGCATTGGCTATATCTAGGGCAAAGAGATTCTTTTTGGAAAAATGCAAATGCCAGAAAATGCACCAGCGCTCCCAAAGGAAACTCCACTGTGACTTGAGCGAACGGGGCAGTCCCACAACCGTAATATCCTCGCTCACCTTATCGCGCACCAACATCTTGGCCTTAACACCATTGTTGTTAAGGGCGTCCATCAGGCGATTGGCTGCAACAGCAGCTCCTCCCGCCTTCTCACTTGTATTTACTATGAGTACTCGCATTGCTAATATATTTTACGATTGCAAAGGTAAGGAAAAAAATGTGCAAACAAAAGAAAAACAAGAAAAAACTCATGCAGATTGCGCAAATTACGCTGTTCCATACCTTTTTGACCCCTTGAACATGAGCACGGAAAACTATCCCCCAACCTACTTTCTCAAGCGGGTTGGGGAGTTTTGTTTCAGTATAGACAGATGACCGCACAACGGCCGAGCTACGGCTGCACAACACGTGGTGGACATGTGCACAACAGCTGATATGCGAGCGCACAACAGCTGTTGTGCGGCCAAGATACCTATATCTTACGGAAATATATCCTTATTCTTCCGACGACTTATAGTACTCTTTTAAGAGAGCTGTCAGACAACCATATCACCAAAAAGCACTAGGAAATGTCCTGAGGGAATTGGGAAAGAAGAAAAAGATTGCAAGAAACGCAAACTAAACGATTTCAGAAAGAAGAAATAAAAACAGAGGAATGCATAAAAAACATGCCACAACTCTCAACGAGCTGTGGCATGCAATATGTTTAACTTAAAAATTCTAATCAAAGATAGTCTCACGACCTTCATCAATTTTCTGTTAAACAATCTACCTTAAAACCTAATAACTAAAAACCTAAATCTATTACTACTAACCTAAACAATCTATTAACCTTTTGACGCTGCAAAGATACAATGATTTTTTCTATCCACCAAATGTTTTATCAAAAAAACACTCCTTTTATGAATATTTTTTTGATTTACATCAATCGAATTGCAATAATTCAATAGTTCTTAACAGCTATTAAGTGTAATTATGCCCTTTTTATCAACACTGTAGCATAAGCCGAGATACCCTCCATTCTTCCCGTAAAGCCAAGCTTTTCGGTGGTTGTAGCCTTGATGGAAATCTGGTCTTCGTCTACTCCCATCACTTCAGCCAGGCACGCCTTCATGGCAGGGACATGCGGATTGAGCTTAGGTCGCTCAGCACAGACGGTAGCATCAATATTGCCCAGGGAATAGCCCTTGGTAGCAATCAGGTCCATCGTCTTGCGGAGCAATATCTTGGAATCCACATTGAGCGTCTCGGCAGCCGTATCCGGGAAGTGATAACCAATATCACGCATATTGGCAGCCCCCAGCAAAGCATCGCAAATGGCATGTATCAATACATCGGCATCACTATGACCCAGCAATCCCAGTTCATAATCTATCTTGATGCCACCCAGCCACAAGTCTCGGTCTGCCACCAGCTTGTGGACATCATATCCAAATCCTACACGAATATTCATCATTATAAATTATACATTATAAATTATACATTATCTCTTAAAGAGGTCCTTGAGACCGTCCATATCAAAGGAGAGGGTGAAGCGGAGCGTCTGGTCGAGCGGATTACTCTTGGCTGTAGCCACCACATAGGCAGCATCCAGGGAGAACACGTTCATCTTGAAACCAGCACCCACGGTGAAATACTTGCGGTTGCCCTTGCTCTGACTCTCGTGATGATAACCGGCACGCAACGCAAACTTATCATTGTAAACATATTCGGCACCCAAGCCATAGTTGATTTCCTCCATCTCTTCCTTGAAGCCGCCCGGCGCATCGCTGAAACTCTTGAAAATACCGCTGATGGCAGAAACATCATTATATTCCCTGAGCACACGATCCTTATATTCAGCCGCATCCTCACCCTCTTCCTGCTGTGGAACCGTAGGAACGAGGAACTTGTTGGCATCGGCAGCCAGGGTAATACGGTTGTACTCATCGATAGGAATCATCAGGGAAGCTCCCAGACGGAGATTGGCAGGCAGGAACTCGCTATACTCCTCACCGCTGAAAGTAATCTTGCTACCGATATTGGAAATATTCAAACCCACACCCAGCTGGCATTCACGCTGACCGATAACCACATAGTTCTGATAATAGGCGGCAATATCGGCAGCAAAGGCAGAAGCCGGAGAACTGTCCTCCTTGTAATCGAAACGCATATCAGAATAAATCCAGCGGATGGCTGCTGCAAGCGAAAACTTCTCACTGAGCATCAGAGAATAAGCCACATCGAATGACATTTCGTATGGATTGATGGTCATGGCATTCGGATTGGCATTCGGATTGACACCCGGATCTTCGGTATATACCTCGCCCATATTAAAATAGCGCAAGGAGGCAGAGACGGCACTATAATCGCCAATGCGGTAATAACCAGACAGATAGGCAAGGTTCATGTCATTGACCAATGAACGCAGCCAAGGGGTGAAGTTCAGGGAGACACCTGCACGCGAAATATTGAACGGATACTTTGCCGGGTTCCAATACTGGGAGTTGACATCCGGGTCGGTAGCCGCACCCACATCACCCAAACCGCCACCACGGGCATCAGGCGCAATGGTCTGCGATATGACAGCGTAATTGACAGGATTGAACAACTTTTCCTTTGTATCATCATCATCTGCCGCCTTCACTCCCAAGGACAGACAGGAGAGGACTCCTACTATGATTATTCTGAAAGTCTGATTCATATTATGTTTATTTTTTATATTATCTATTTGATTACTATCAGTTTTTGGGTTTTCGATGCATAACTGCTACCCCCGGCAGCAATCCTTACCCGATAGAGGTAGAGACCTGTAGACAAAGGTCGCCCGCCATCAACCGTCAAGTCCCATTTCACGGTATAGGTCCCAGAAGCAGGAACTCCATTTTCTGCATGCCGCCATATCTGACGACCGGAAGTATCATAGAGTTCTATCACCACATCCATATTGCTCTCTGCCCTATCATGAGAGATGATGAAGGTAGTAGAATTACGGGCAGGATTCTCCGTCACGCCCACCTGGAAGAGATTAGGCGTAAGTCCCTTCACCACGTTGAAGTTCAGCCGGACCGTAGAACTGTTGTTCTGGATATCCCATGCACGGAACATCAGCTGATGCTTGCCCGGCTCCAACTCCGGAATGCTGTAATAAGTGGAACCACTGGTATAGCTTCCGAAATCATACGTGAAATGATCGTTGAGCACATAGGTCTTCGACATATCTCCATCTATCACGAGCTGCAGGTCATGTCCGATACCGCTACCAGACACATTCACTCCGTCCTTATCCGTAATCTGTGCCACGAAATAAGGAGTGGCATTCACCCTTCCGCCATCCGTGAAAGAAGGAGAATTGAGATAGCAATAGATGGAAGGACCGATGGAATCGTTCTGCATCTCCTCACTGCCTCCCACCAGGAAACGGTCGGAAGCCCCCTGCACCGGCTGGTTCTTGCTGCCGTTGATGGCAAAGAGATTCACCAGACCCGCACTATCCGAATAATTAATATCCTTAGGAACAGCAAAGGAGAGGACAAACTGACCATTTCTTACACTATCAGAACCATTGAAGAGGGTTTTCTGACGGTCATAGAACCTGAAAGCCTCAGAAGCTCCATCATCAGAAGTATCGTTCAACTTACAGGTAATCTGATTTCTGGAATCGCGAACCGTAGCAGTCACCACACCCTGATAATCCTCTGCCCCTTCAATATGTCCGGCAATTCGGGCAATAGAACCTGCCTTCAGTTTCGCCACCGCATCTGTCTGTCGGCAATCCACCCCATTGATGGAGTCTACCACCACCTTCATCTGAGGCAGATTGAGCGAGAGGGCAGGATCTCCCAGCAGCGAAAACTGGAGATGATTCTCGGAATTATCCTTTTCTCCCTGGACCACAGCGCCCATCATGATGTCATTCTGAGCCAGACGATGTGCCTCGCCCAACGTTATCGGCTTGCCGTCTACCCTACTCAGTACCCTGCGCATGAAAGCACGGTTGATATACTTGTTTTCCAGGGCATAAACCGTACGGGTTGTACCATAGAAAGCCACAGCACCGCCGCCAGCATTGAGCACCGCCTCTTCGCCGATATTGGAAGTCACTCCGTCAAACGGCATAATATCGCAGCAGGCAGTAACCCACAGAGGCAGATTGACATTTCGGAACTCCCTGAAATCAGCTATCTTCAGCACGCCCTCATGAGAGAGCTGCGTTTCGCTGGCATGTCCGGCATAATCCATGATTAATGCTCCAGCGGTCTGCTGCTGCTTGATAATCTTGGTAGCTTCGGGATAGGTATTTCCGGTAGAAGAGGTGACACGGTTATAAGCATCCCACATCACCTTCCTGACGAGATAGCCCGAATAGAGGGAAGAGATGAAATCAGCCACCTCGTTGGCATCCTTCATGTGGAGATTGTTGTTGCCATCATCACCCATGAACATCAAGGTGTTCTGCCAGGCACCAGCATTCTGGTTGTTGGCATAGTTGATGGTCTTGTCTACCATAATCCTAGCCTCGTCGACGGTGGTTACCGGGAATCTTCCCACACCCACATCCTGCAGTTCGGTTCTCGGATCCGTTCCCTTTCCTTCGCCCAGGATGCCCAGCCAGCTGTCGCTCACGAAGCAATGCACCTTGCAGAAAGACTCCTCGCTCTCATAGCAAAGCAGATAGTCGTCAGGATTCAGCGTCTTACAGCTTGCCGTCAGCATTCGGTTGTCCCAGACGCAATCGCCAAACATCAGCAGATACTTAGGCATATCCGCCTCGGTCTGAGCCTTGTCGTAGAGCATTCTCAGATAGCGGCGATAGGCATTGGCATCAGGGGTTCCGCTGGCAAACTCGTTATAGAGTTCATCAGCCGGCACTATCGTAACTCTCAACCCGTCATGGGTTTCATGAAATTCTTTCAGTCTTTTAGCTTGTTTCAGTAATTTCTGGGAGGTAGGGATGATGATGACCATATCAGCCGCCCCGTCAGCATGATGGTCCTGATTGGTGATGCCATAAACATACTGTGCTGCAGGCACCATGCCTGTGAATCCAGGGAAAGGGACAGGCTTCTCCCAAGTCATCGCCACATAGTCGAGATGCATCGGACCTCCCGTCTTCGGCAGCAGGGTGATGGTATCCTTTTCTGATAAATCCTTTAGTGGATAGGTGGCAAAGCTCTCTACTGCCATCTGGTAGGAAGCATCAGAGGTCACCGACTTCTGCAGGGTGATGGTTCCCAGATAAACGCCATTCTTCTGAACTTCTACCGAACCATTGACACCCATCGTAACCCCAACGGTCAACTTTCCGTTACTGCTTCCGGTCTGATTGACGATGGCTACCTGCTGTTTGCCTCCCAACGGTACTTCGGTAGGGTCGAAGAGATTCCTTCCTCCAGGGAACCAGCTGTATCCATCCTTCTCATAGAGCGAATGATAGTCTTCTGCCTGGGGAAAATAGGTAGATATAAAGGTGGCAGAATCCATCCGTGCAGGCTCTTCCCCAGTCTGGGTAATGAAATAATATCCGTAATCAGAATAAGGATTCCGGATGCGCTGGATAGAAGTCTTGTCCTCCCAGCTTACAGGTCCCTTGGCATAGAAATAGTGCTTGCCATCAACAATACATTGCGGCACTTCCTGCAAATCATCAAGCTTCTTCAGTTCACCGGCTATAAGCGCCTCATTCTGCAGATTTCCGCCATAGCCATAAATCTTCACCTTATTTATATTAGAGAATCCGGCTTGGCGCACCACGGCATCCGTCAATTGATGAATGCCCGATTGGCTCACTCTAATCTTAGCCCATGCTCCCGATGCCAGGACAGAATGGTCAGCATAGAGCGAAGCCGATTTGCCCGCAGCACGGCTTTTCATCAGGTTTTCCTTGCCGGCTTCCTGCTGTGCCCGCTTCAAGGGCTGCGCCTTGACATCGAGCATAAAGCTCACCAGCGCCTGATATCTGTTCTGCCTAAAGAGGAGCGGAGAAAGAGAAATCATCAGGACTCCCTTCTTGCGGCATTCCATCACCTTCTGGTTTACCACCACCTGACCAGGCAGAATGGCACCGGAAAGATGATTATAATGCGCAATATCATCAGCCGACATATCGATATATTCCGGATATTTCAGCTCTACGGTATAAATGGAATCCTGATAATCACCCTGCAAGGGATAGGAATAGATGAATTGCGGCAAGACAGAGTCTACCTTCACTTCATCCGAAGTGAGGTTAAAGAACTTCTGTGCCGAAACGGGCAATGCCATGAAGAGAAGGCACAACCCTATCCACCATATCCGAAAAGTCTTACTCATATTCATATATTCCTACCTAGAATTCTATCTTTTGATTATTTACACATAAAATCGAGCACCTTTCTGTCTTCCAGATAGCCCTCCAGATGGTCGTCAATCTTCACCGGACCGCAACCAGTAGGACAGCCCGTATAGAGCAGGTCGCCCGTCTTCAGCGTGAAGTACTGGCTGATGTAGGAGATAATCTCATCCACCTTGTAGAGCATATCGCTGGAACAGCCCTCCTGCACGTTCTCACCGTTGATGTTGAGATGGAAATGGATGGCCTGGATGTCACGGAACTTCTGGATGTCTACCCATTCTCCGATGGCAGCCGAACCGTCGAATCCCTTGGCAAGTTCCCATGGCTGTCCAGCCTCTCTCAGCTTCTTCTGCATCTCGCGGGCGGTAAAGTCGATGCCCACGGTCACCGCATCATAATAGCGGTGGGCGAAACGCTGCGGAATGGTCTTTCCCAACTTACAGATTCTCACCACCAATTCAGTCTCATATTCAATTCTTCCCAGATGGTCTGGAATGAAGAAAGGCTTGCCGTTGTTGAGCAGCGCCGAGTCTGCCTTGGTAAAGATAACAGGACGCTCTGGTTTAGATAACGTACCATGGAGCGATTTATTGTGTTCGGTATAGTTCATACCGATAGCAAATATCTTCATAACTCAAAAATATTTATAAAAAAGAAATGGGAGTTAGAAGCAAAGCAAAGCTTTAACTCCATAACTCCCGGATATTCTAATTTAACTATAAGTCAAATTAACAGTTGCTTCCGAATAATGATTACTCAGCAGCAAGAGTAAAACGCTGGTAAGCAACAATCTTGAGATCCTTGCTCTGAGAAGCGAGGTACTGAGCAACTGTCTGCTTGTCGCCATCACCGAACTGGAACTCCTGGTCAACGAGGCAGTTCTCCTTGAAGAACTTAGCCAGACGACCGTTAGCGATGTTCTGGATCATAGTTGGGTTCAAAGAAGCAGCCTTCTCCTCACCTACAGTCTTCTTGATGTTGCGAGCCTCTTCAGCCTGCTCAGGTGTCAACCAACCCTTCTTGGTGTTGCTCTCAATGTGATCCTCAGAGTCAACGTGAGCTGGGTTGATGCCAGCCTTCTTCAAAGCTGCGTTAACAGCCTTCTCTACGAGCTCTTCCTTAGTCTTGGCAACAGCAACCTCGAGCTCAGTCTTCTTAGTCTCCTCAGAAACAGAAGACTCGTCGAGAGCTACAGGGCGCATAGCAGCTACCTGCATAGCTATCTTGTGACCAGCCTCTTCGTTGTTCTCGTTAAGCTGAACCATAGTACACAAAGTGTGCTTGTTCATGTGGTCGTAAACCTCGATGTTGTCACCCTCGAGAACGCAGTAGCCGTCGAGCTCCATCTTCTCACCGGTGATACCAGAACGCTGTGTAACAGCAGCCTGAGCATCAGACTCGCCAACCTTCAAAGCCTTCACCTCGTCGAGAGTATGAGCCTTTGCAGCGATAGCAGCGTCGAGGATGTCAGATGTCAACTTGATGAAGTCTGCACCGTTAGCAACGAAGTCTGTCTCACACTTGAGAGCGATGATAGCAGCGAAATCGTTAACCTTCTTAACGAGAACGCAACCGTTAGAAGTCTCACGGTCAGAACGCTTAGCAGCGATAGCGAGACCACGCTCACGGAGCAACTCCTTTGCCTTATCGAAATCACCTTCAGCCTCTGTGAGTGCCTTCTTAACGTCAGCAAGACCAGCACCAGTCATAGCGCGAAGTTTCTTGATATCTTCAATTGAAACAGCCATAATATTTTTTAATATTAAAAGTTAATAATAATCTTTGCTTTAAAAGTACTAAAGCCATCGAATCATAAAACAGAATCAATGGCTCCAGTATATTTTTGTTTGCCTAATTACTCAGCCTCGTCCTTGCGAGCAGCCTTCTTCTTAGGCTGATCCTTCTGCTCAGCAGCAGCCTTGTCGTCAGCCTTCTCAGCCTTACGCTCCTCGATACCCTCAGCGATAGCACCGCAAACAGCAGTGAGGATAGCCTCTACTGAGTCCTTAGCGTCATCATTAGCTGGGATAACGTAGTCGATATTCTTAGGATCTGAGTTTGTATCAACGATACCGAAAACTGGAATACCAAGACGGTTAGCCTCCTTAACAGCGATGTGCTCCTTCATTACGTCGATAACGAAGAGTGCGCTAGGGAGACGGCTCAAGTCAGCGATAGAACCGAGGTTCTTCTCCAACTTAGCGCGCTGGCGGCTGATCTGCAGCAACTCACGCTTAGAGAGGTTAGAGAATGTACCATCGTTCATCAACTTGTCTATGTTTGTCATTTTCTTAACTGCCTTACGGATTGTAGGGAAGTTGGTAAGCATACCACCAGCCCAACGCTCGTTAACGTATGGCATATTTACAGAAGCTGCCTTCTCGGCAACTACATCCTTAGCTTGTTTTTTAGTAGCGACAAACAGGATTTTCTTACCTGTCTTGGCGATTTCCTTGAGGGCCTCAGCAGCCTCGTCAACCTTAGCAACAGTCTTGTTGAGGTCGATAATATGAATACCGTTACGCTCCATGAAGATGTAAGGAGCCATTGCTGGGTTCCACTTGCGACGGAGGTGTCCGAAGTGGCAACCTGCCTGAAGTAACTGGTCAAAATTTGTTCTTGACATTGTCTTTTCTTTTTAAATTGTGTTTACTTTCTTTTGAATTCTAGCTAGAATCAGTCGATGAGTAGTCCCCGATTAATGGAATCTCACCGATTTAGATACTAAACTTTTTAGCTCAGCTATAATAATCTGAATATATAATAAAATATATGTATAAGATTAACGCTTGCTGAACTGGAAGCGACGACGAGCCTTTGGCTGACCTGGCTTCTTACGCTCTACAGCACGTGAGTCACGTGTCATGAAGCCTGCATCCTTCAATGCCTTCTTATCGTTAGCGTCGATCTTAACGAGAGCGCGAGCGATAGCGAGGCGGAGAGCCTGGCTCTGACCGGTGAAACCACCACCGTCGAGGTTTGCCTTAATATCATACTTACCCTCAGCTTCGAGCAACTGCAATGGCTGCTTTACTACATAGCGAAGGATTGCTGATGGGAAATATGTTTCAATATCTTTCTTGTTGATTGTGATCTTACCTGTACCCTCTGTGAGGTATACGCGAGCTACAGCGCTCTTACGGCGACCAATTGCATTAATTACTTCCATTCTACCTTAATTATTTATACTGGTTAATATCAATTGCCTTTGGCTGCTGAGCCTCATGCTTGTGCTCTGTGCCATCGTAAATGAAGAGGTTGTCCATCAAAGAGCGACCGAGAGGGCCCTTTGGCAACATACCCTTAATTGCATGACGGAGGATCTTGTCCATTCCATCAGGACGCTTGCGCAACTCAGCTGGAGTATTGAAGCGCTGACCACCAGGGTAACCAGTGTAACGTGTGTAAACCTTATCAGTCTCCTTCTTGCCAGAGAATACAACCTTAGCTGCATTGATAATGATTACGTTGTCACCACAATCTACGTGTGGAGTGAAAGTTGGCTTGTACTTACCGCGAAGCAACTTAGCAACCTTTGAGCAAAGGCGACCTACTACCTGGTCTGTTGCGTCGATTACAACCCACTCTTTCTTAGCTGTCTCCTTATTAACAGAGATAGTCTTGAAACTTAATGTGTCCATTTTAAAATTTAAATTTACTACTAAAAAACGTTTTTAATCTTTTCTTACTCACTTATGTTTCGGATAGGTGATTCACTAACCGCAAATCCCGGCCACAGGAAGTGCTATTAACACACCATACCCAGGGGACTCTAAGTGTATCCCCGAAATAATCGGACTGCAAAATTACACATTTTTATTTGATTATGTGTAGGTTACGAGTTTTAACCCTAAACTTTTATGAATATTTAACTTAGTTTGCGCTTTTCTGCTCAGGATAAGCAAAAAAAAAGCTCCCTCAGCACAAAGACCGAGGAAGCCGAAATGAAGTCTATTTAAAGCCCTACTTCGTGGGCTCGAGAGAAGATATATAACTTACTTTAAAATCACCTTCTTGCCATTGATAATAACAAGACCCTTGGCAGACTTGCTTATGCGCTTGCCGTCGATAGAGTAAACCTTGCCTGCCTTGACAGCCTGCTGACAGTGATGCCGCTGATGCCGGTTGCAACCTTCTCAGCCTCTTTAGCCTCATCTACAATCTTCTGAGCCTCAGCCAGGATAGCGTCAATTCTAGCCAACATCGCGTTGAACTGCTCCTGAGTCAAGTCTTCCTGATAAAGCTTCATGAACATCTGGCTCATCTCTACATTGAGGTCATCCAGCTTGGTTAAGTACTCATCCTTTACTGTTGGACACTCTGATTCAAGGGTAGAGATGTATTCATCCATCTTCTGAGAAGCTGGAGTATTTATTATTTCACGATTTTATATACCTTGTTTCCCTGCTTCACGATATAAATGCCATGACGCATCTCCTTGGCAGAAACCCTGCGGCCATTAAGATCGTAGAATCTCTTCTGTCCATTACGTGACGGGGTGGCTGTGACAGAACTGATACCCGTAGAACTTGCCGGTGTCACGATGAGTTCCTTGGAACTGTAAGAAAGTTCACCCTTCTTGCTGGCGTTTACTACCAGCGCATAGGTAGCATCTGTTTCCAGACCTGAGAATGCGAACTCAGTCTTGCCATGGGTAGAAACCTTCTGGTAGGCTGCCACTGGTTCGTGAATCAATGCATTGCATCCCAAAAGCACATCATCGATATAGAAAGCACCGGAAGTACGCTGGATGACATTCAGTCTTACAGAATCAGCCAACTCCGGCAAATCATAGCTATAGGTATCTCCCGAAGCCATGTCTGCACCGCCCTGCAAAGTAGCTATCTGCTTCCATTCTCCATTCTGATAAGCCTCTACTGCCAAGGTTGCCTGGGTTGAAGAAGATGACTTGGCGAAGAACTTGACAGAAGATATACGGTTGCCGGCAGATGCCATCTTCAGATAGGTATCTATCTTGTTGAGACGGAGGCAAGGTGATTCCTCGCCATAATTGTTCATGCTCAGGTTACCATTGGTTTTCCAAAGCGATGGCATACCCTCGAGTTCTTTGCTGAAATCATAGCCCTTCTGAGTTGCCTCTGTTGCATAAACCATCTTATGCAGGGTGACTACGTAATCATCTGCTGCTTCCATACCTTTCCATGAAGCCGTGAAGCCTGTTTTACCGACTGCGGTAGCCTTTACATCAGTCACATAATACTTGCTGAAAGGAATAGCAGCAGTAGTGAACTGCTGGATGTAGACATCAGAAGTATAAGAGCCACGGTTAGCCTGCAAGGTAATCTCATAGGTTGTTTCAGGACTCAAGCGCTCAACATGAAGAGAAGGCTGTGCTGCTGTATATACCTTATTATTATAGAGCGGCAGAAATTCTTTCTTTCCATTCACCACTGAGCTGATGTTCAGAACATATTGCTTGGCAACAGGCACATCTGTCCATCCTACCACAATACTGCTATCCTGGACCTCAGTAACCTTCACGTCAGGAGTATTCAGTTTCAGATTAAGTCCGCCGAGCATGAGATTGATGACGCCATCCTTCTCCTCGATATCATCCAGTGACATCACCTTGCCACCAGCCCAGGAAGTCAGATTACATTGAGTCACATTCGATGTTCCAGGGAACGGATCTCCCGCACGGGTATTATCGGTAAGCTTGTTATCAGCCTCAACGATATCCACACGCTGATGAGTGCCAGTGATGTTCAACTCATTTTTCTCCCAAGCCTTGGCATCATAATCGATATGCCAAAGCAACATGCCATGGCCCGGAATGAACGCATCCCAGCCTTTCTGCTGGCGGTTCTCCATGATGAAGTATTCCTGATCATTGGTTCCTCCCACAGGCACCATGTATGCCTTATTGCTGACGTTCAGGTCAGGCAGGACATTGAGGGTATCTATCCCATTCTTCAACACAGTCAGGTCGAGCCATCCCAGACAGGCACGCTCATAGGCAGAGAATGCCGCAGGCGTATTGCCATTGTTGTTGTAAGAAGCCTGTGCCATGGTATCGAAAGAACCAGGGGCGAAGGTTGTTATGCCATAATTTACATCATAATGATCGGCAAGACCCAGCACATGACCGAATTCATGTACAAAGGTACCGATGCCCGCAGGCTGAGGTGTGATGAGGGTACCATTGATTTCGTTGCTGCAGGTATAGTTGCCTACCTCTACTCCATTCAGTTTCAGCGAAGTTTGGGCAGCTCCTGCCTGCGTAGCGATATCCGAATAATAGGCAGAATGTGGCCAGAGGGCATTGCCATCGCCTGAATCTGCCTCACCCTTTCCGGCATAGAAAAAATAGATGTTGTCAATGTAGCCATCCTGGTTATGGTCATATTGGGAGAAATCAACCGATGGGGCAGCAAGTGTACAAACCTCTCTCACAAATTCCTCCAGACGGACAGGATTATCTACGGAAGAGCCTTTGTTGGCTCCATAATAAGAATATTTCTCAGGTAATGTTACAGGACCGATGACATCAAACTGAGGTTGGAATCTGCCATTGGAACTGTTCAGATAGAAATCTCTCGCACTTCCATTGGCACCATTGCTGTAAGTAAATCCAGGTTCATTGAGCATGTTGTTGAAGAACTGATGTGCATCGCTACCTACGGTAGAGAATTTGGTATCAGCAAACTGCACCAAGATGACCAATGAGTGAACCTCACCAATGGTTGGAAAATTGTTCAATTTCTCTTTCTGAGGATTGCTGCCGGCTTTCAGAGAAGCATTCCTGCGAGACGAAAGGGTTTGCTGCAGCTGCTGCAGACGGGCACGCTTGAAAGATTCCAAGATGGCAGACTTGTCCTGGCTTTCGATGAACTTCTTGACCTGAGCACTTCTGTCAGAAGCCTCTGTAGCCTTGATGCCGCTAACCTGCACCTCACCATTCTTCCAGTCGGCATACTCGTAGTTTCGCAGCTGGGCATTGAACACGAGCGGAATACCGTCGGAAGTCATCACATAATGGCCATGCTCATCACCATACATCTGGATGGTGATCCAGGAGCCATCAGCCTGCTTCACCTTCAAAGGTTTCGGATAAGCAGGAATAGCAAAGGTGGCCTGCACAAAGCAGACCACCAATAAACTGAATATAATTAATTGTTTCATACTTACTTGATAACAAACTTGGCTGTAGCCTTATGACCAGCCTTATCAGTTGCCTTTACGATGTAGAGACCAGAGGTCAAACCTGCTGTGCTGAAAGCAGCACCAGAAGTCTTGCCTACCAGCTTGCCGTTTACGCTGTAAACATAGATAGCGTCAGCACCCTCGGCAGAAATCTGAGCGTCAGCTGCCTTGATAACCAAAGCTGCAGCATCCTCTACGTTCTCGATACCGCTTACATAGTTCTTGAGAACTGTTACATTGATTGTAGCAGAGAACTCACCGAAGCTAACGGTAACCTCACCGATACCCGTCTTCGTACCCTTGATAACCAGGTCGATGCTGTTGCCATGAGCCTCACCAAGAGTAGCAGTAGCATTACCACTAGCAGTAACTTCCAGGTCAGACTCCAGGTCTGCGTTCTCCATACCATATACAGAAACCTGAACTACAACAGCGCCCTCATCGTCAGTACCTACAGTTACATCATCTGCGCTAACAGCGAGAGCCTTTGCGATATTGTTGAAATAAAGAGTAGGAACCTTGCTTCCATCCTCCTTCCAAGGCTCAGCGAGAGTGCTTCCGTAAGCATACTCCAAACCTGCGAAGAAGTCCTTGTTCATCTCCTTGGCTGCCTTGAAGGCACCCTCAACGCTGGCAGCATCTGTGTTACCCACATTGTTGGCAGTATAGTTGTTAGAAAGACGAGTCTCTGCCTCAGCATAGTCCTCATCAGCGATAGTTCTACCGGCAATCTGATGAGTAGTAGCAGGGTTGCTTACCTCTTCACCATTCTCGAAAGCCTTGATAGAGCCGTCGAAGATGCAGTTCTTTACATAACCATCGCCTTCAGTCCAGGAGCTTTCCATCATACCAACGATACCACCTGCAGCATATCCGTTCCAGACAGACTTGCTGGTTGCTACGATATCAGCATGGCTGATCACATTAGAGATTTCGTTGAAGTAATTGTCACCAACGAATCCACCTACAGCATTCTCAGCTGTCAACTGACCGCGAACCTCGCAGTTGGTGAACTTACAGTAATCATGAGGAGTACCTGCAATACCGACAATACCACCCAAAACAGTCTTGGCTGTGGCATTGACATTTGCATAACATGCGTTCACGCTAGAGCCTGTACGAGTCTGACCAACGATACCACCCACATTCTCAGAGTTAGGCAAAGTAATCTCACCCTGGAAAGAACAGTTATTGATCTTGGTCTTAAGATTAGCGCTACCAACGAGACCGCCCGCAGCCATAAACGACTGATCATCACCTGCAATCTTGGCACCATAAACAAAAATGCTATCTACATTAGTAGCCTGGCCCTTACCATCATAAGTATAATTGGTCTCACCTGCCAACACACCGGCAAACTGGTTGGTATTGGTCACCTCTACAGTAGGGTTCACGAAGATCAGGTTCTTGGCAATACCATTGAGGTCGAGGGTACCAAACAAACCTGTATGGTCCTCTGTTGTCTTCACACCAAGATTATAGATAGTATGACCATCACCATCCAGAGAACCAGTGAAGTTCTTGACAGGAGTCCACCACTGTGCAGCCTTAGACATATCAATATCAGCTACCATCTTGTAGTTCTTGGTTGGCTCCAGAGCCAGCTGCTGGAAGTCACCAGTAGTAGCAATCAGGTATGGATCCTCTACAGTACCAGTACCACCCTGTTCAAACTTGGTGAAAGGAAGGTCGTAGAAGTTCATGTCATACTTATTATTCGCTCTATCCT
The DNA here is from genome assembly GCF_052118345.1 of Prevotella sp. LCP21S3_D2. Taxonomy (NCBI): domain Bacteria; kingdom Pseudomonadati; phylum Bacteroidota; class Bacteroidia; order Bacteroidales; family Prevotellaceae; genus Prevotella; species Prevotella sp. LCP21S3_D2. Next base: position 256,129 of record NZ_JBQKHJ010000001.1, read on the forward strand.
CGAACACGACAAACATCTGGCGCTTGCCCAAATCGTTCATAACAGGGAAACTTGCCTGTGAGAAGACATAGTTATCATCACCACGCCATGACTTGATAACGGTACCATCAAGCTTGGAAACTTCCAATACGTTGTCAATCTTGTTGCTGCCATCCTCGCGGCGCTTCTTGGCAATATATACATACTCCATATCATCATCGGTATTGAAGAGATATGGGTTGAGTGAGGTGCTGTTGATCAATGGAGCGAAGTTCTCTGCCTTCAGACCCAAGTTAAGTCTGTCAACATGATCGATGGTGCAATCAGGGTTCACCCAAGCGATAGGAGCAAGAACCTCGCCTGCCTCATTAGACTGTGCATGTGACAAAGCAATGACATACTGGTAGCCCTGCGCATTGGCAGCAGTTGGGTAACGGTCGAAATTAGAAGAGATGGCATTGCCATCAATGCTCTGTGGCAACACACCAACCTTCTCGCAAGAAGGAACATCAACCAGCTGAATCTGCTGTCCTGAACCTTCGCTTGTACCCATGGTCTGCAAGAACCACATCTGTTCTGACTTACCATGGATGGTATTCAGCAAACCTCTCTTGTTGCTTGTTACCTTGTCGCAGATATCCTTCAACTTACCATTCTCTGAGTCGTAAACGGCATAAGAAATCAAGTCTCCATCCAAAGCAGGAGCATAATCGTAAAGTCCTACCACATAGTTCAATTTGCCGCTGTTGCTGAAGTAGCCCTTAGACAAATCATGGTTACCGAAGAGACCGAAAGCAGCAGAACGGTATGGAGTGCCCTCTGGTGCATCGATAGATACACGGATGCTATCTACCTTATCAAAATTTTTATCTAAAGTTCTCAATACCAGAAAGTTGCCTGGTTCCTGCTTAATATCCGAGGAACCATCACCTGCCTCGGTATTTGTAAATGGCTTATCATACTCTGCCAGAACATAGTAAGGAGTACCATCCACATTCATACAGTTGAAGCAAGAACCCTGCAGATAGTTGATTCGGTTGTCAATATCAAAGTTGAAAGTATACTCCACATAACATTTATCCTTTCCCCAGGTAGGAGGGGCTATCACATCGATACTATACTTCTCATCAGACTCGTGAGTCATGATCAGACGCTGGTAGCTGTTCCAGCCCTTAGATGCATCGAATACCAGACCGGTACCCTCCATCTCGAACTTGATTTCACCGGTATTGACATCGTAGGCACGAGTCAGATACTTATCCGCACCGTTGAAGGCATCGTGGAACTCCACCAGGATTTCGTCAGACTTCTCGTCCTTATCGAAAAGCTTCTTGGTGATAGGACCGTATGGAGTAATACCTGTCACATGCTTCCATCCTTCAGGAACCGTGATATTGATAGAGCCCACCTGCTTGTGGTTGTTATCGAACAGTGTGATTTCTGAAGACTCATGGAAGTGAGCTGTATAATACTCGCTGTAAACAGAGTCTCTTGAAGTAATGTTCTGGGTGAAATACCAGTTGCCACCATCAGAACCTGTAACCCATCCGTAAGCCTCGCCCGAAGCCGAATTGGTAGGAGTATCGCCTACGCGTGTAGGAGCATTGCACACTGTGGCAAAGCCAGCCTGGCGCATCTGGTAAGCACTGTTGCTGCAATTCACCATGCCTGGCACAGAAACCAGGCGATGGATATCGGCATTCTTAAACTTCTTGGCAAACGATGCCTTGCTGGAGGCCATCGCCGCAGTGCCGCTTGCTCCCAGGAGCAAAGTGAGGCAAAGTGTAGATAATAATTTCATGATTACTTACTTTTTAAGTTTATTTAATGATAGAAGATTTACGATACGACTGCCATACTGCAAGCTTGGCTGCCATACTGCTGGCAGATGGACCCATCTGGCGAGCCAGGGCTGGAGCCTGACGCTTGGCAGAAGATGCATCACCGCCCTTTGGTATATCCATGAGGAATGGTTGTACCATCAAACCCTGATCGAGCAAGTAGTTAGACATGGAAGGACTCTTCGCCTTGAACACCTGCAGAATCATAGCCAGGAAGTTGCCCGACTCATTATTGACATTATAGGCAGTACCGCCAAAGAATCCGTAAGTGCCATACTCCTCACTATACTTGAATGTGGCAGAAATAACTCCAGACTCTGTACCCATGTAGTAAGCGCCATCCTCGTCGAGGAAGGTATCATAGATAAAGTACTTACCCACCTTACCCAGGCACTGGCTGCTGCGAGTCTCCACGCTACCTGTTTTCTCATTCACAGAGATAGGGAATACCAGGCCCAGTTTAGGAATAGAAAGCTCGGTGCGGCTCAATGTAGCATGCACCGTCTGCAGTTCCAGCTTGTCATCCTCGTTGAAATCGTAGTAAGAATAAACATACTCTCCGGCAATATCCTTGTCGAAGTCAAACTGCTTCACCACGAAAGAGTCGGTAACGGCTGCCACCTGAAACTTGATATAGTCGGCACGGAGATGACCTGTAGTATTCTCGCTGAGCGATACCTTCAATTCCTTGCTCACGGCATCAACCGAAGCCTTTGCCCACTCAGGAGCATAGGTAATCTTGACATCAGAATTAGAACTGTATGCCTTCACGAACTCCGTAGCCTCGTCGCTGCTGAAAATCATATCAGCCTTGTTCATCTCGAACACCAGGCCATACTGGGAAACATTGATTATCACAGAGTCGGCCTCTGTCTTCTTGATAACTAGCTTGGCGTTGCGCGACTGGCGAGAGTCGTTGGCAAGAGCAGCCAGCTTCACGGTGCTGCCCTCTATGCTGGCACTGAGCCATGAAGGTTCGTCGGTGTAAGCCTTGGCAGGAGTACAGTCCACGGTTACTTCACCCTCGCTGGCATTAGGTCCGAGCGAAGTCTGGGCAGAAAGCACGTTGATAGTGCTCTCGGCCACAGCCTGATAATCGCTGTCGCTGCTGCATGAGGCCATCAGCCCCATGGCAGCCATACCTATTATATATATAGATTTCTTCATCTTACTTGTTTATTTGTTTGGAGTCAAATTAGAAAGATAATACCATTCGATGACAAACACATACCGACCATTCTCCGTGATAGGCTCTCCCTGTGTGGTACAAGCCAGGGCGACAAATGAATCTGAGGCATAGCCTTCTGAGGCAAGAGTGCCATCGTCCTCGAAGTCACCTTCCTGAGATACGCCGTGCCATACCACGTTCATACCACCCTGTCCGAGCAATGTTCCCTGATTCAGGTCGGCGTTCATCAGCCACAGGGCAGGATATCTGCCGCTAGGGTCTTCAATCAGCTGAGAAGGCAGGTTGAGGGCACCCGTCTCCGGGTTGAAGCTCAATCCGATATTATAGGTATATCCGCCAGCGGTAAATGTACCCTTCAGCATGTTCTCCTGGTCTTCCACCTTCGAGATGGTCATATCGCAGGAACCCTGCATGGCTGAGAGTGTCCACTCGCCTACCCAGGTATCGATGCCAGGAGCATAGGAATTCAAGGTCAGATCCTCGTTGTCCTTTGCTGTCATCACACCTGCCTTGCTTACCAGGAAGTCCTGTGCCTTATCCTCACCCAGAGCCACAGGCTCGTTAACGGCATGGATACCGGTAGAAGTAACATAGAAAGGCTGCTCTACCATCTGTCCGTCGGCAGTGCGCGAAAGAATGCGTCGTGTGGCGGAATTAATCTCCACCATCTTGCTGGCATCCGAAGAATTGCCCACGCTGTAGTTCACGCCCAGGCGCTTCTGCACGTCGGCGATGCTGTCCAGATAGGAAGTCCAGTCTACGCCGTCAGCCATGCGGGTGAATACCATCTCGTTCTCCCACTTCTTTCCTTTTACGAAGATGCTGTCTTCTGTAAGCTTGGTAATCACGAACTCCCAGTCGCCCTGCTCACCTTCTATATTGCCGTATGTAGGCTCTCCCAGGAAATGGAAGATGTCGTTATAGGTGTTGAAAGAGAGCACAGGTCCCATGCTGCGGTCAACGGTATAACTGGATGTGGCACGCTCGGTAGGTGCAGCAACGGCTGTATCGCCAGCCACGGTCACCTTGCCATTGGCAAACTTCATGAGGAAGGTGTAGCCGCCACCGGTCATTCCCTTGCCTGTGAAATAGTGAAGCTGCCATCCGTTCTCAGAAGATTCCAGAATCTTCTGGGTATTCTCAACGGTGCTCTCGATGCGGTTGGCAGCCGACTCGTCGAAGAATTCCTTGTCATCGTGCAGACACGACTGCAAGCTCATGCTGCCCAACAAGCAAACGATAGCTATAAATATATGTTTCATAAATCTATTCTATTTTAAATGTTCCAAATCCAAAGAACTCAACTCACTGCCTCTACGCAGGATGGCTGCACGCAACACATCGATATCCACGTTCCATGAATCCTGCATGTAGTTTCTCACGATGTTAAGCTTCTGGTTCAATGCAGCTACAGCCTCGTCGCCACCTACCTTCTGGGCATCGTCGAGGATAGCCTGCCACTGCTCAGGAGTATAAGTGATATAGGTAGAAAGCATCTCGGCAAAGTCCTCCAAACCCTCAGACATGGCGTATGGGGTAACAAAGCCCTTGCCGTGAGCCTCAGAATCCTGAATCTGATACCAGTTACCACTCACGTAGCCCGACTCGGTAATCTTGTTATAAGATGTGTCGTAAGGCTTCTTCTGGTTCAGGATGTGGGTGAACTCGTGGTGCATGGTGTGGAAGTAATACTGAGTCATCGATGCATAGCTCTCAAGCATGGCATCGGTCAGGTTGTTCACCATGTAGAGTGTTACCTTCAAACCGCCCTCGGCAGTACCCAGAACCATGGTTCCGTTGCTGTTGTAAGCCGGACTACCAATCAGGTGGATTACTCTTGGCACATTGTGCTTCACGAAATCAGGACCCAGCACCTCGGCGTATGAATCGAGCCAGAGATACTTGATGATGATAGCCAGCTTGGCAGACTTTGCCGAGTCGGCTGGAGTCAGGGTATAAGTATAGTCAGACTCGATGTCCTCCATCTTATACTTGAAATCGATGTTGTAAGGACTGGTATAGTTCTTCTGCAACCACAAGTCCAGGCTGTCTCTCTGTGGAGAGGTGACAGGGAAGATAGTTGGATCGTCCGGGTCATTGTCTGAGCAAGACACGAAGCCCAGGCCCATCACCAATGCCAACATCAACATATATATATTATGTTTCATTTCTTACTATTACTTTATGTTTTTTTACTTATTACGAGGGTTTGGTGTAACACCTGCAATGATTACATCCTGTGGCAACTGGATGGCGAGACGTGGGTCGCGTGCCTCCATGGTGTCGGTGATGTCTGTAATCTTGTAGTTGCTCTTCACGTCACGGCGATAGATGGTGATGCCGTAGCGCTTCACATCCTGCATGCGCAAGCCCTCATGAACGGTCATGATTCGGCGCAGGTGAAGGATGCACTGCAGCATAGGCTCCTCTGTATCCTTGTCGATGGCGAAGGCGGTGTGGAATGCCTTGCGTGGAGTTGGCTTCTCAGGAGTGTAATAAGCGGTAACTGCATCGCTGTAGAACTTCTTCACGTCATCCAGGGTAAGCTGCACGCCCGTCTTTGAGAAGGCAGCCAACTCGGTGTTCAAATCGTTCAGAGCCTCTGCATAATGACCGAGCAATGCCTGTGCCTCTGCTCTTACGAGCAGGGTCTCATCGGCTGTAAACTCTGCATATACTGCGTGAGGAGTACCGATACCTGCCTGGATATCACTATACTCGAAATCGTAAGGAACCTTACGTACGATATACTTTGAAAGCGATGCATTAGAGAACACGGTGTAGTTGAACACCTTGTCGCTGAAGCCCCAAGGACCTTCTGACTGAACGGTTTCCTTGGCTGCTACGATGGCACTGTGTGCATACTTGTCACCATACTGGAACGGACCTCCGATGACTCCCCATTCAGAAACAACCACCTGCAGCAGCAGGTTTGCCTTCACAGATGAGTTGATGTAGGCATTAGGCTGAATCTGCTTGTTGGCAGAAAGAGCACCCCAGGTGTTCCAGTCTCTCAGCATACCCTTGGCGTTGCTGCCCAATACCTTGTTGGCATACTCCACAGCCTTGTCATACTTCTGGTAATAGAGGTAGAAACGGGCTGCGAAAGCGGCAGCAGAAGTAGATGTGAAGTGGAACTTAGGCTTGTCGTAGGTAGAACCTACCAGCTTCAAGCCTTCCTGCAAATCCTTGTCAATCTTGGCATAGAGTTCGGCAAGGGTACCACGGTCGTACTTCACGTGTACATTGGTTTCAACCACCTCTGGGTAAGGAAGGCCCAGGTCTGTGGCTGCTGTGGTCTCGTCGTAAGCCATGCAGAATACGTTAGCCAACTGGAACATGGCATAGGCACGGCACAGGAGAGCCTCACCCTTCTGGGCAGAATAAGAGCTCTGATCTTTCTGACTGTTGATGTGTTCCAAAGCGATATTGGCTGTGGTAATGGCATCATAATAGGTAGACCAGTAAGTAGCAGGAGCCTCGTAAGCACTGGTCTCAGTGATGTCGGCCCATTCGTATGCCTGCTGCTGAAAGCGGTCGGCAGCATCCCAACCGGTGTTCAGGTTACAATCGGTATTGTCAGAATACATCTCCAGCAGATAGGCTGGATGCACCTGTGGGTAGGCATTAACCAGGAGCTTCGACACATCGGTAGGGCTCTGCAGGTCCAGACGGCTATCTGGCTGCTTGTCCAGATAATCGTTGCAGGAAGTCATGCCAGCCGACAGTGCCAACGCTACAATGGCGATATATAATTTCTTTATTTTCATTTTTATTTTCTACAATAATTAAAGTCCAAGTTTCAATGTAAGAGTAAACTGCTTTGGCATTGGCGAAGCCACACCACCCGCATTCATGAACTCAGGATCCTGACCGTTCAGCTTCTTGTCTGCATAGAGCAGCATGAGGTTGGTAGCCTGAAGCTTCAATGAGATGTTGTTCACTGGTGAGTTCTCCAACCAGCGGTGTGGGAAGTCGTATGCCAGTGAAATCTCCTTCAGGCGGATGAAGTCACCCTTGGCTGTACGAACAGAAGTATAGTTGTAAGCATTGTAGGCAGTGTTCAGCAATGTACGGTTCTGCTCATACTCATAACGGCTCACTACACCAGGCACATTGGTAACATTCTCATCACCAGGCTGCATCCAGCGGTTCTTGAAATCGTGGGTCATTGATGTCAAGTCGTTATACTTGGCTTTGAAAACCGGGTCAAGGCGCACCACGTTGCCGAAGGCGTATGTAAGGAACAGGTTCAGATGGAAACCCTTATAGTTAAAGGTATTACCCAGGGAACCATTGTAGATAGGGTCTGTAGAGCCCTCGTAAATCAGATAGTCCGTATTGTTACGCTCCTGGAAGTTGAGGTCACCCACGGTAGCCTGGCCCTTCTCGTTGATGCATACAGGATTGCCCTTCTCGTTGATGCCCACGAATGGGATTGAGAACAAGGCACGCGCTGGATAACCCTGCTTCGCAAAACCGTTACCCTGAACCAGGTCGATGACGCGACCCTGATTGTAGAGGTTGGTAATCTCTGTGCGGTTGTGAGAGTAGATCAGACTGGTCTGCCAGCTGAAATCGTTGGTCTTCACGTTGGTAGAAGAGATGCTCAACTCCTCACCCCATGACTTCATGGAACCTACGTTGGCATAGGCTGTGCCATAGAGCTGGGTAACGGTAGGAGCAATCTCATCGAAGTTGCGACGCTGATATACATCGAAGGTCACGTTCAGACGGTTGTTGAAGAAACCTGCATCCACACCGAAGTTGAACTCGTGCTTCTTCTCGTAGGTAAGCTCGTCGTTACCGAGTGCTGCTACCACGAATCCCAACTCCTTGTCGGTAGTAGTAGGACGGTAAGGAGTATTCATAGAGAGCTTGGTGAGCGCATTGCAGTAAGATGCATCAGGAGGAGTACCTGTCAAACTGTAAGACACACGGAAGGTGAGGCTTGACAATGGCTTGAGCTTAGGGAAGAAGCTCTCCTCGTGTACGTTCCAGGCACCGGATACGTTCCATGTAGGCATCCAGCGTGCCTTGGTGGTACGGCCCATCTGGTTAGAACCCTCGTAGCGGAATGTTCCGTTCACTACATACTTTCCGTTGAACGAATAAGTGGCATTGGCATAGAATGCGGCACTGCGTGAATCGGTGTTGCGCAGGCTGTAGTAGTTGGAGTTCTCCTGATCCAACTTCTTGAAATAGAGATACTCAAAGTAAGCAGTCTCGCCACGGTAGTTCATGCCCCAGCCGTTAAACCAGCTGCGGTTACGGCTGATGCTGGTAGTCTCGAGGCCACCGAAGAGGTTGACGATGTGCTTATGCGCAAAAGTATGGTTATAGTTGGCTGTGGCACGGAAGTCATAGTCCAACATACGGTTCTCTGTGCGCTGATAGATACCACCCTGCTTCAATACGGATACTGGCAGGGCATAGAGGTCGTCCTTGTCAGTGAAGAGCAGCTTGTTGGCATCGCGAATCAGCGAGTTGTCCATGGCGCGGTAAGCCAACGCCTGGTTTGAATCCTCCAGGATGTTGTGCTCCTGCGAAGAAGTGCTATACTTGATGGCACCCAGTGTAGAGAGTTCCAGATCCTTGAAAGGCTTCCACTTCAGCTCCATCTGGAACTTGGCATCAGCCACGTTCAGGTCGATGTAGTTGCTCTCCAGCTCATGCAGGATGTTGAATGCTGCATAGTTGGCATGATAATAAGTATAAGGATCCAGCGCACGTGATGTGTTCAGGGCGTAAGAATATGGGTTGATATCGAAGTCACGCTTCACCTGACCTGATACCACATCCACATCCTGTCCCAGAGTACCTGGAGCTCTCTGCTTACGGTAAGAACCGCCACCAATCAGGTTGACAGAGAGATTATCCAGAATATGATGGGTCATATTCATGCTCACGGTATAACGATTCACCTTGCTATCCTTGTACCATCCCGGGTCAACCATGGCAGAAAGTGAAGCGTAGTAGTTACTCTTCTCGGTACCGCCGCTCAAGCTAACAGAGTGGTTCTGCATGATGGCAGAAGAGAAAAGCTGCTTAAACCAGTTGGTATTGCGATACTCTGCCTGCTGCAGGTAAGCATTCTGAGCCTCCTGGGTGTTGGCGAGACCAAACATACCAGTGGTGCTGTTGTAGGTGTTGATCATCTCATACATCTTTCCGTATACACCATAGTCGCTGCCATTGAGGATATCAGAAAGATTGAGCCATCCCTTATCCTTCAGCTCCTTGTAGATGGCCATCTGGTCCTGAGAGTTGAGAATATCGAAATTGCCATAAGATGGAATGAGGCGGGTGGTAAACTCACCGGTGTAGTTCAAGTGAGCCTGTCCCTGCTTACCCTTCTTGGTAGTAACGACGATGACACCTGCCATCGCGCGCGCACCATAGATAGATGTAGCGGAACCGTCCTTCAGAATCTGGAAGCTTTCGATATCATCAGAGTTCAATCCTGCGATGGCAGAAGAAATCAGGGTCTCCGGGTCACCGGAAGCCAAGTCGTCTGCACTCACGTCGGAAACATCCTCCATGATAACGCCATCCACTACCCAAAGAGGCTTGGAAGAACCGTAGATAGATGTTGCACCACGCACACGGATCTTCGGAGCAGAACCAAAGGTACCACTCACGTTCTGCACGGATACACCGGCAGCACGACCCTCAAGAGAGCGGCTGATGTCGGCAACACCATTCAATTTAGCTTCCTCGGCGTTTACTCGGTCGGTAGCACCGGTAAATAAGCGTCGGTCTGTTTTCTGTAAACCAGTAACAACTACCTCCTGCAACTGTGCTTCTGGATGAAGCACCACCTTCATGTGGGCAGAGGCAAGTACTGTCTGACTTTTCATTCCCACGTAACTAAACACGAGTTTAGTTCCATTAGGAACATTCAGTTTAAAGTTACCGTCAACATCTGTGACTGTACCCTTAGTGGCTGCCCTCCCAGAAATTAAAACAGAGGCACCAATAATCGGTTCGTTGTCATCTGCAGATATTACGGTTCCAGATACGTCAATCTGGGCAAACGCTGCTCCGATGCTCATCAAGAGACAAACAAAGAAGAGCGAGAGTCTTTTTTCCATAATTTCTCGTCTTTTTTTAAATTATTATAGAATAATGTGATATCGGCTGCAAAATTACAACAAAAATATGAAATATTATCTTTTTTTTGCATAAAATCTTTAAAAACATTCTATTTTTAGTAAGATAAATCGAGAAATTAATAAAAAATAGATAGCATAAAACCGCAATAGGGCAACAAAGTATCATCTTGTCATTATACATTCGTCAAAAGCAAAAAGTATGCTTTTCGACCGCAATAAACTGCTGACAGATTACGTTCCTATCGTTCTGCAATCTGAAAAAACTTATTCTGTAAAAGTGCCGACTATAATGATGAGGTAACATCAGGTTCTTCCGTGATAAAAAAAGGGCAACACGCATGTTGAAATCCATTTTCTCACTGCTAGATTACCCCAAACCAAGGAAGCTAATTATGGATATAAATATTTACAACACCCTAGTTTTTTTGAATAACCATACTATTAAACGTATCCCTGTATTTTAATTGAAGTGGGAAAAATGTGGAGTTTTACACATTTTTGATACCTCTTTTGTGTAATTCTCCACATTTTCCACACTTGAATCCATAATTATGGGGCAAAAGAACTAAAAAACAAGCAAGGAAACAAACTTCCTCACGTTCTTTATATTACTTTTAACCAACTTTACCATATTCCCGGAATCTAAAAGGGTGCGTCATAAGATAATTATTCACCCTCTTCTTGTTGTTGGAAAAGACAGGATAAGTTGTTGGAAGAGATAGGATATGTTGTTGGAAGAGATAGGATATGTTGTTGAGGTAGTCAGTATCTCCGGTCGCACAACAGCTGTTGTGCGCTTGCATAACAGCTGATATACGCATGCACAACAGCTGTTGTGCATGCGGTAATCAACTGTTATGCGCCAACTATTATCTAGACTTATGACACACCCTCTTTTTAATTAGGCAAAGTGTTAAATCTTGGAAAAACGGACAAAAAGCACGAAGATAGACAGATATTTTGCCAACTTTTTTAACGCTGACAAAAAAGCGTTGATGTTGACTGGAGCAAGGTGATAAAAAAAAAGAGTGCACTGTAACAAACAATGCACTCTTTTTTATTATCTTAATTCCTAATCCTGGAAATATTATCTGATGAACAGCAGCTCACGATACTTAGGCAATGTCCAAAGTTCATCGGCTACGAGAAGCTCGAGCTTGTCTATCTGATAACGGATTTCCTCCATCTTTGGAGCTACCGTGTCGTGATATGCTACTGCCTTCTCGCGCTCACTCTCTATCTTGTTGGCTACCTTGCGGGCTTCTACCAATGCCTCTACACCACGCTCTATTGCCTCGGTGCGCTCGGCTATCTCACGGATAATCTTCACGTTGCGGGCTGTCAGTTTCTTGCCTTCCTCGCCACCGAAGATGTGAATCATGCCCTCTACATTCTTTGCCAGACGGCTCTGATAGTGGGTTGCCACTGGGATGATGTGGTTCATGCTCAGGTCGCCCATCACACGAGCCTCAATCTGAATCTTCTTGGTATAGGTCTCCCACTTCACCTCATTGCGCGCCTTCAGCTCGCTCTCGCTCATCACGTTGGTCTTGGCAAACATCTCGATGCTTTCCTTGTCCAGATAACGGTCGAAGACTACCGGACAGGATGCCTCGCAGTCCAGACCTCGCTTCTGAGCCTCTTCCTTCCACTCATCTGAATAGCCGTTGCCGTCGAAGCGGATAGGCTTGCAGGTCTTGATATCCTCGCGTACAATATCTATAATAGCCGATGTCTGGTCCTCACCCTTTGCTATCAAGGCATCTACACGAGTCTTGAAGTCTTCAAGAGCCTCAGCTACGGCAGCATTCAATACGATGAGGGATGAAGCACAGTTGGCCTCTGAACCTACAGCACGGAACTCGAAACGGTTACCGGTGAAGGCAAATGGAGAGGTACGGTTGCGGTCGGTATTATCAATCATCAGCTCTGGAATCTCAGGGATATCCAGCTCCATACCCTTCTTGCCAGCCAGAGCAAAGAGTTCTTCCTTGTCTGCCTTCTCGATATGGTCGAGCAGGTCGGTCAACTGCTTTCCGAGGAATGAAGAGATGATGGCTGGTGGTGCCTCGTTGGCTCCCAGACGATGCGCATTGGTAGCACTCATGATAGAAGCCTTCAGCAGTCCGTTGTGCTTGTAAACGCCCATCAGGGTCTCTACGATGAAGACTACGAAGCGGAGGTTGTCCTCCGGTGTCTTGCCTGCTGCATGGAGCAGTACGCCGGTATCGGTGCAGAGACTCCAGTTGTTGTGCTTGCCCGAACCATTCACACCGGCAAATGGCTTCTCGTGAAGGAGCACACGGAAACCGTGCTTGTGAGCCACACGCTTCATCAGACTCATCAGGAGCATATTATGGTCTACGGCAAGATTGCATTCCTCATAGATTGGTGCCAGCTCAAACTGGTTTGGTGCCACCTCGTTATGACGGGTCTTGCAAGGGATGCCGAGTTCGAGCGCCTGTACTTCCAAATCCTTCATGAAAGCCTGCACACGCTCAGGGATGGTTCCGAAATAATGGTCGTCCATCTGCTGGTTCTTTGCAGAGTCGTGTCCCATCAGGGTACGACCCGTGAGCATCAGGTCAGGACGAGCCGAGTAAAGGCTCTCGTCTACCAGGAAGTACTCCTGCTCCCAACCGAGATTGGTCTGCACCTTCTTCACCTGAGGGTAAAAATAGTGGCACACCTCGGTAGCCGCCTCACTCAGGGTATGGAGCGAGCGGAGCAATGGAGCCTTGTAGTCCAAAGCCTCACCGGTATAAGATATAAAGATGGTAGGGATACAGAGGGTATCGTCGATGATAAACACAGGCGATGTTGGATCCCATGCAGAATAGCCACGAGCCTCGAAGGTGTTGCGGATACCGCCGTTAGGGAATGAGCTGGCATCAGGTTCCTGCTGTACGAGCAGCTTGCCAGAGAATTCTTCTATCATACCCCCCTTTCCATCGTGCTCCACGAAGGCATCATGCTTCTCGGCAGTACCTTCTGTCAATGGCTGGAACCAGTGAGTATAATGTGTTACCCCGTTTTCCTCAGCCCAGAGCTTCATGCCGGCAGCCACGGCATCAGCGATGGAACGGTCCAGACGAGTACCATTATCAATCACATCGATGAGTTTCTCGTACACATCAGATGGCAGATACTTGTACATCTTCTGACGGTTGAATACATACTTGGCAAAGTACTCCGAAGGGCGCACCTTGGGAGCCTCTACCTCTACAGGTCTTTTCTTAAAGGCCTCGGCTACAACCTCAAATCTCAAATTAGCCATTCTTCTTTTATTATTTATAAGTTTGCGGGTGCAAAGTTACGAAAAAATGAGCAGATTGCTAGCGTTTGAGCGTATTTTTTATGCAAAATTCAAACTTTTCTTGTACATAGCCTGCAAAAGTTCACCGTTCCATGCACCTGCCAACTATTTTTCCCCATCTTGGCAACCTTAGAAGATTCTGCCTACAATCTGCAATTTGAGCACCGGATAGTACTTCCAGTCTTCGATAAACTTGGAGATGTCGTCAGCATCATCGCCCATCGTATCGTCCAACACCTTGTTGATTTCCACCTTCTCATCGTTCTGGTAAACCTTCAGGGTTCCCATAAACTGGCATCCCAGTTCCACACGTACACCTACGCGCTTCTTGGGAACCAGTCTGCCGAAGCCCAGACCCAGATAAGGACGGAAGGAATTGCAGCGGATGTCGCCATGGATATCAAAGTTATCGTCCAGCTTCACGTTATAATCAGCCAGTCCCACGCTGACCAGGTCAAGGATTTCCTGCTTGTAAGCTGGATACTGGTTGGCGAATCTCTCAATCTCGTCACTATGGCCGCTCAGTTTGGCGATTTTAGGATTGCCGAATGAGAAACCACCGGTAAGGAAGAACTTGCTGTTTCCTCCAAAAGGATAGAGATGTGCCTTGACGTTGAAGGTAGTACGAGCGATATCTACCTCGGTATTCACCGTAGCATCTGGGATTCTCACCGCCACTCCCTGCACGTTGAGCGATACATTCGAGTGCAAGTCAACATCGGCATTAGCCTTGATGCTTGGCATGAGACTGACTCCCGCCTCCAGCTCAAGATAATTGGTGAGAGGAGCAGCCACACCCACGTTGATACCCTCAGTACCAGCACCCACATTCAAACCAACATGGTTGAATATTGATCTCTGAAACTGTGCGAAACCACTTGTCACAAACACCAGGCTAAGAACAGCCATCAGAAAGATTCGTCTTTTCATACTCATCTAATTTTAAATTGTTATTATTTCAGTTCTCAATAAAGTCATGATTACTTATTGTTTGCAAAGATACGACTTTTTTCTGATACCACCAAAAATGCCCTGCAGAAATGTGTTAGTAACTTCTGTAACCGCAACCACTGTAACCACCTCTGGGAGGTGTGCAAACTTTGGGACAAAGATTGATTCACGCATATTATTTCTCGGATTTGAGTATTTTATCGCCGATTATTTCTCGGATTTGAGTATTTTAACGCAATTTATTTCTCGGATTTGAGTATTTTCGCTATATTTGCGCCTGTTATTCAAAGAGTTACGATTATGACAGAATATATACATAGAAACATAGACTCAGAACTCATCGCCTGGAAGGAAGATTCCATGCGGAAACCCTTGCTGCTTCGTGGTGCCCGACAGGTTGGAAAATCATCAGCAGTTAAAAACTTTGGAAAGCAATTCGAGTATTTCGCCGAGGTAAACTTCGAACGTAACAAGGCAATCAAAACCTTCTTCCAGGGGGATATTGACGTACGATTGATTGCTAAAAAAATCAGCAGCTATATCAATGTCCCTATAGAAGCAGGTAAGACGCTTCTCTTTCTCGACGAAATCCAGGAATGCCCTGAAGCCATCATGGCACTACGCTTCTTCAAGGAAGATTATCCTGAGCTGCATGTCATAGCCGCAGGATCACTTCTGGAATTTACGCTTCAGGAACTCCCTACTTTTGGAGTAGGAAGGATTCACTCGCTCTTCATGTATCCGATGACTTTCGATGAATTTCTGTATGCCAATCACGAAGAAGGGCTCATCCTTCTCCGAAATGAAGCATACGGAAACCAGTCTTTAGATCAAGCCTTCCATGATAAACTCGTGGAATACTTCCGCACCTACCTGCTTGTTGGAGGCATGCCGGAATCTGTTCTGGCATGGACCAAGACACACGATTTCAACCGATGCAGAAACATCCAGGAAGACATCATACTGACATACGAAGATGATTTCAGCAAGTATAAAAAGAGAGTCAACCCAGATTTACTGCGCACAACGATGCGTGGTATCTGTCATCAGGCAGGAGAGAAGTTGACATACAAGCAAATATCTGCAGATTATCAGAGTTCACAAATCAGAGAAGCCCTCCGTCTGTTGACACTTGCAGGAATCGTTACTCCTGTGGTCGCTACCTCGGGCAATGGTATTCCGCTGGATGCGGAAGCTGACGAGAAAAGCATGAAGGTTCTCTTTCTGGACCCAGGATTACTGTTAGCTGTGCTTCAACTGGAAGGCGACCTGTCTCAGCAGCTCATAGAACTTATTTTAGCCGGCACCCCTCAGGAACTTGTCAATAAGGGAGGTGTAACAGAAATGGTTGCCGGACTCGAGATGATGCGTTACAAACCATGCATCCAGCGCCAGAAGATGTTTTATTGGGAGCAGAAGGGGAAGAGTGTTGCCGAGATAGACTATCTGGAAATCCACAACATGAAAATTACCCCTATCGAAATCAAATCGGGCACCCAGGGCGGCATGAAGAGTCTCTGGCTATTCATGAGAGAGAAAAAACTCACCGAAGCCTTCCGTTGTTCCTTAGAGAATTTTGGAGCATTCGATTACATTGACAAGCAGGACGATGACGCCATAAGGCATGTCACCATACTGCCTCTCTATGCATTATCCCTATTGAGAAGCCGTTAATAGTCTGCAGAAATACTCAGACCGTATTATGGGCATCGGGTGCCCAAAGTAAGAGCCTGGATTTGGGCATCATCTAAAATTACGTCCCGACGTAGACTTTACCACATGGCAACGTAACCATTCATACGTCCCGACACAGAGATTCCTGCGTCGCCATGTAATTTCAAGGGCATCGGGAGAAAAAAACAATCCCTTGCGGCATCGCTGCCGCAAGGGATTCTCATCATCTTTTTACCTTATACAGAAAACTTGCGTTAAAAAACGCACCAACTCTTAGAATTTATATACCACAAAACTATTTGCCTTCATCTTGACATTCAGGACGTTACCGTTAGCCAGAGCATCAGATACTACAGGAACAACCACGTTCTTGTTGTCAATCTTGTTCTCTGCCTGGATATCATCAGCATGGAGAACAGTCATCTTGCCAGGATTCAGCTTCTTGATGCCATTGAAGGTGACGTTGATTTCCTTCTCCTCGTTAGAGGTGTTGGCAATCTTCACGATGTAGCTCTTGGTAGCCTTGTCGAAACAAGCAGAGGCATAGAGACCATTCTCGCCTGCTACCGCCTTGCCGTTCTCGGTAAGTTTCAACACATTGGTACCCTTGTTCTCGCCGTAGAGCTGCTGAACATAGTAGTTGGCAGAACGGACAGAGCTGAGGTTATCGAACCAGATGAGGTCCGGACGCCACTGCCATCCCTCTACATGAGCGAAGAGAGGTGCATAGGTAGCCTGATAAACCACATCGGCATTACGCTCCAAACCCGTCATGAAAGCTGCCTCAGAAAGCGCAGCCTCCCAAGAGTTAGGATCGTGCTCGGCATGGGCAGCATACTCGCCGGCAAATACCTTAGGACCCTTGCGGTCGTACTTGTCGTAACGGCTGGCATTGTTGCGGAACCACTCAGGGCTCTTGTAGTAATGCTCATCTACCATATCTACGCCCAACTTGCGCATCTGCTCCCAACCATAGTCGAAATCCTTGCCATCAGCAGATGGACCTGATGAACCGCAGATTTTGATCTTAGGATACTTGGCATGAATCTGCTCCATGAACTTCTGCAGACGCTCAGGGTACATAGGTCCCCACTGCTCGTTACCGATACCAATCTGCTTCAGGTTGAATGGAGCAGGATGCCCCATATCGGCACGGAGCTTACCCCACTTAGAGGTAACAGGACCATTGGCAAACTCGATGAGATCGAGTGCATCGTCGATATAGCTCTGGAGATCCTTGACTGCCACATGCGCATTAGGATCCTTATCATCATTCTGATACTGGCAAGCCAGACCTACAGAGAGAATTGGCAATGGCTCAGCACCAATCTTCTCAGAAAGGAGGAAGTACTCGTAGAAGCCCAAGCCCAATGACTGATAGTAGTTAGGGAAAAGGCGATGTGGGAAGGTATCTCTCCAGCGGTTCTCGTTCAGAGGACGGTTCTCAGGAGCACCCACAGAGTTCTTCCACTCATAACGGGTATCGAGGTCGGTTCCCTCTACGATACATCCGCCAGGGAAACGGAAGATGCCTGGCTTCAAGTCAGCCAAATCCTGTACGAGGTCGGCACGGAGACCATTCCAGTTGTCCTCTGGGAAGAGAGAGAGATGGTCGAGGTCTACGCTCTCAGAACCCTTCTCCAGATATACTCGCATCAATCCCTTAGGATCGGTCTGAGGAGAAGTAAGGGTAGCAGTAAGCTTCTGCCATTTATTATTGGTGATGTTGATGACCTGCTTGGCAATGACATCATTCTTTGAATTGACGAGTTCTACGCGAATCTTGCCCTGCTTGCCATCGATGAGATGAAGACGGCCATATACGGTGAAATCGTACTTCATATCCTTCTTCAAGCCCATGCCGAAGAAGCCACGGTTCTCAAGACCAGTCTGCTTCTCACGCGCGCCTGCGCTCTCAAGTGTTACATAATGAGGATTGCGGTCGAAGGCAGGTTTTACGTCGCTGAGGGTTACATTTCCGAATGTATTCCATCCCATCAGACGCTGTGGAAATTCGAAGGAACGGTTCTCTACCATCTCTGCATAAAGACCACCATCGGCACCGAAGTTGATATCCTCGAAGAAGATACCGTACATGGTAGGCTGGATTTCTGCTCCAGGCTTGTTAGCCTGAACAGTAAACTGATGCTGTGCGAAAGCTCCGAGTGAAGACATCGCCAGCAATGCTGCTGCGAAAATTTTTGCTTTTCTCATATTGTTCGTTATTGTTTATTTTTAGGCTGTACCTACACTTTTCCGTGATAGGTGGTGCAAAGATAAAAAAATCCACCCCAAATGAGGTGGATTTTCTGTTTAAATATATTGGATTTTTATCCAAATCCCTGTTTTTCTACTATTTATCTAATGGAATGAGCACGAAAGTGAAGTTCTTATCGCCATAATGGAGGCGATATTTCTCCAAAGGCCATGCACCCCAAGAGTTCTCACCAGCCACACCAGAATGCTCTGCATCGAGGAAGAGATTGGTGAATTTTGACTTCTTCAGGTTGAAACTGTGACGCTGATCCTTGTCATCACCATCATCCAGTTCTTCTGTATCGAAGTGGATAGCGGAAGCATAGAATGGCTTGCAGCTCTTCACCTTGAATCCGAAGCCGGAAGCATCGGTCTGGTTCCACCAGCGCATATCGCCCTTGGTTCCACTCTCCTGTGGACGGATGTATGGGAAGTACTGGTTGTCGGCATCAGCGCTGTAGATTCCGATACGCATGCAGTCCTCACGGTCTGAATAGTTCTCGATAGGACCACGACCGTAATACTGGCTCTTGTCCATATCGTATGGCAACTGCATCAGCATACCGAAACGGAACAGATCGCTGACCTTGGCATCATCAGAAGCATCAAACTCCTGGCTTACCTTCATCGCACCGGTGTTAGGCATGATGAGATATTCGATTTCCAGCTCGCCCTTCACTTCTGGCATCTCATAGGTTGCACAGATATTGATGGTGTTTGTCTTCTTATCCTTTTCAACAGCTACACCCTTCAGGTTCATGACAGGGTTCTTCCAAACCTTGAACATCTTCTGCAGACCTGCACCGAAATCATTATCGGTAGGAGCACGCCAGAAGTTTGGCTTCAGGGTACCGCCCTCGCCGAGGAGCGACTTGCCACGATAGGTATATTCAGAGATGAGACCGGTGGTACGGTTCACCTTCACGGTCAGATCAGGAGTAGTAACGGTGATATCCTGCTCGCCCTTCTTGTCGACGAGCTTAGCCTTCACCTTCTTGCCGTCCTGAACTTTAGCCATGTTGTCTGCACAATGACCGCAGCACTTCTTCTCCTTCACTGCCAGCTGGGCATAAGCCACAATCTGACCAGCCTCCATCAGAGGTTCAGCCTTCTTCAGACGGAAGTCGATGTTGAGGAACACCTCCTTGCCCTTTACCTTAGAAAGGTCGTAAGGGATGGTGAAGTTCTTGGTCTGCTGGGCAGCCACTTCGATATCAGCGATGGTACCGTTCTGAGTCTCCACGCCATCCTCAATGAGGCTCCATGCCAAGGCATAGTTGCCTAAATCGCGGAAGAAGTTCTCATTGTGTACACTTACTTCGCCCTTCTCGGCATTCACCATCTTAGCCCAGATGTTCTGATACTGGTAGGCTACCTCGTAGGCATGAGGATTGAGCTGACGGTCTGGACCGATGATACCATTGCAGTTGAAGTTGTTGTCGCTAGGGTCGTAATTGTTGTAATCGCCACCGTAGCAATATTCTATCTTGCGGAGCTCTTCATTGCTCATCTTCTCAGGATTCTTGATGGTCATCGGCTTCAATACCTTGCGGTGCAAGCCCTGGTCAACGAAATCCCAGTCGAAACCACCCTGGAGGATAGGATACTTGCGAATCAGATTCCAGTAATCCTTCAGGTTACCGCCTGAGTTACCCATGGTATGGTTGTACTCGCACTGGATGAGCGGCATCGGACTGTTAGGGTCCTTCGCATACTTTTCACAAGCACTTACAGGATAGTACATAGGGCAGAAGATATCGGTACCCTCGCCTCTGCGAGCCTGCTCATACTGAACCGGACGGCTCTGGTCCTGGCTCTTGATCCACTTGTAAGCCTGCAGGAAGTTATCGCCCATCACAGTCTCATTACCCATACTCCAAGTTACGACACTAGGATGATTGAAGTACATGGAAACATTGTGCTGGTTGCGCTCCAGAATCTGCTTGGCAAACATCGGCTTCTTGGCAGCTGCATCATCGCCATACTGGAAACCGTGACTCTCCTGGTTAGCCTCAGCTACCACATAGATACCATACTCATCGCAGAGCTCGTACCAGCGTGGATCATCAGGATAGTGGCAAGTACGGACAGCGTTGATATTCAGGCGCTTCATAATCTTGATATCCTGAATCATGCGCTCCATGCTCAATACGTAACCTCCGTCAGGGTCCATCTCATGACGGTTGGCACCCTTGATGAGCACAGGCTGACCATTGACAAGGAACTGCTTGTTCTTGATTTCCACCTTGCGGAAACCTACCTTGACAGGAGTCATGCTAGCCGCCTTCATAGCGTCCTTCTTCTGAGTACCAATCAGGGAAACCTGCAGTGTATATAAATAAGGTGTCTCGGCACTCCACTTCTGAGGATTAGCTACCTGCAGAGAGAAATTGGCAGTACCGTTCTTAGCCACACCGGTGGTGGTTGCTACCTGCTTGCCGTCCTTATCGAAGAGGGTGAAGACGAGCTTGCCGTTACCCTTTACCTTGGTAGAGATATTGAGCACACCATCCTTGTAGTTGTTTACAAGGTCAGGAGTAACACGGATATCCTCCAAATGCAACTTGGCATCGCGGGCAAAGAGATAGCTTTCACGAGCCACACCGCTCAAGCGCCAGAAGTCCTGATCCTCATCCCAGGAGCCATCGCACCAGCGGAAGGTCTGGAAGGCAATCAGATTCTTGCCCTTCTTCAGATAAGGAGTGATGTCAAACTCGGCAGCCACCTTGCTATCCTCTGCATATCCGGCAAACTTGCCGTTTACATAGAGATAGATGTTGGAAGTTACGCTACCGAAATGGGCTACAACCTGCTTGCCATCCCAGTTGGCAGGGATGTCGATGATACGGCGGTAAGAACCTACATGGTTGTCCTTGGTAGGAACTGCTGGTGGCTGCTGGTCAAAATGTCCGCGCCAGCCAAAGCCTACGTTCACGTATTCTGGATCACCGAATCCATTCATCTCCCAGTTGCCAGGAACATTCATGGTCTTCCATTTGGAATCATCAAGATCTTCCTTGTAGAAGTCGGTAGGACGCTGGTCGGCATTAGCCACCCAGTTGAACTTCCAGGTTCCGTCGAGCGAAAGGAAATACTTGCTTTCCGTCTTGTTCATGTGCAGGATATCATTGCTCACAATCTTACCGTCTTTCTCAGAAACCCAGTCATCTGCCGGATAGGTGAAGAAATTAGTGTGCAACGGAAAACGATTAATGGCATTCACCTGAAGGTCGTGCCATTCTGTGTAAGTTGGCTGCTGGACGGTCGCCTTATTCAACGACTTAATGGCAGCCTTCGGTTTGGTTGCACCGAAGGTTGCCATAGCCAATCCTGCCAAACTTAATGTAACGAACAGTCTCTGTTTCATGTTTGTCAGTTGTTATTAATACTATTTTAAATTGATATATACCTTATTATATATAAGCATCTTACTTGATGGCAAGATACTTATCATATTCGCAGGCAGTGAGAAGCATGGCTCCCACACCGAAGTTTGCCTGAGAGTTGGCATCAACAGTCTGACCAGGGATGGCTCTCTCGCCGATAGGCTGAACATATCCCACCTTGCCATCAGGCTGAACGGCAGTCTCTGTCAGATAAGTCCAGGCACGGTCGATGACCTTCTTGTACTCCTTCTTGTTGAGATAACCATTGTTGACACCCCAAAGCATACCGTAGGTGAAGAAGGCTGTACCGCTGGTCTCAGGACCTGGAGCGTGCTCTGGGTCCATCATCGAACGGGTCCAGTAGCCCTCCGGCTGCTGGATTTCAGCTACCGCCTTAGCCAGTTTCTGGAACTTGTCTACGAAGAACTGATAGTGCTGGTAGTCCTTTGGCATATCCTGAAGCACCTTAGCCAAACCTGCGAGAACCCAGCCATCACCACGAGCCCAGAAATCCTTCTTGCCGTTGGCACTCTTGTGCTTTGGATAAACGTACTTGCCATCACGGAAATAGAGGTTGGTCTCCTTGTCGAGCATAATCTCATCGGTGGTGAGGAGATTATCGTAGAGTTTGTCGAGATACTTGGTATCGCCGGTCAGCTTATACATCTTGGTCATCACAGGCATCACCATGTAGAGGGCATCGCTCCACCACCAGTAATCTGTTGGCTGAGAGTAAGCCTCGTAGTGCATCACCTCCTTGGCACGCTTCACCATATATTCTGATGCTGCGGCATTTCCCTTGGCTGCCTCGATGTTATAGAGGTCGATGTAGGTCTGGAAACAAATCTGCCAGTCGCCGAAGAGAACGTGATTTTTTCCCTCGCCGTATGGCTTATACTTCCACTTGGCTGGGTTTGCCTCTGTAGCACCGGTCCAATCGTTGTGTTCAGCCCAACGGATAGAGTAGTCGAGCATTTTCTGGTCCTTGAGCATCTTATATACCTCCATGTTGCCGGTATGATAAGCGGCATTGTCCCAGAAGGCACGCACCTCAGGCTTGTTATTGACCTGCCAGTAATTATTCACCTTGGTGATGAGTTCCACCACCTGCTCATGATCCCATTTCCTGGAAGCCTTCACTTCCTTCTTATTCTGTTTCTTGACCTTAGCGGTCTTCTTGGATGGCTGCGCTGCACTCAAAGGCAAAGCCAAGGCTGCAGCTGCCAACATCATCAATATCTTGCGCATGATTAATTATCAATTATCAATTATAAATTACCACTTGTCCTTGGTAACAATCTCGTCCTTCCAGTGATGGTCCTTAGGGAACTGCTGATTGTTCCATGCCTTCACCTGGGTCCAAGGCTGTGCTGCATCTGTCCAGAACGGATGATCGGCAGGCAGACCGAGAGGCATGAAGGCAAGGGTGGTCATATAGAGCGAACCGTTGTTGGTATACCAGTCAGCAACGTTCTTCTGGCTGTTTCCGCAGAAACCGATAGAGAGATAACCCTTCTCATTGAAGTTGTTCTCCTGGTCGAACATGCGATGCAGCACCTTGGTCAGGGCTGCACGAACCTGACCATTGCTCAAATCCTTAGGCAACTTCTGATACCATGCCATCAGAGCAAGCGGCTGCATGGTTGCCATGCGGTAAGGAATGCTTCTGCCGAAAGCCGGGAAGGTTCCTTCCGGAGAGATGAATCTCTCGAGGATGATGCTGTACTTCTGGCAGCGCTTCAACTCCCGGTCGTAGTACTTCTGATAGTCGAGGCGGGAATTCACCTTGGCATCCACCATCGCCTGGAGTGTTTCCAGATACATCGGATGGAACACATAGCTGCTGTAGTAATCGAAAGCGAACGAAGGACCGTCAGCATACCAGCCATCACCTACATACCACTCCTCTACCTTGCGGCAGGCAGAATTGACGCGATATTCATCGAAATCGCCACCCGCCTTTGCCATGAAGCTCTCGATGGTAGAAGAGAAGAGAAGCCAGTTGGTATAAGGAGGATCGATGTGGCGGAGCTTGGCAAACTCCTTCAGGTATCGCTGCTTGGTCACCTCGTCCAAAGGCTTCCAGAGTGTATCGTAAGCCCGGAGGAAACTCTCGGCGATATAGGCTGCATCAACCAGGTTCTGACCGCCGATGCCCCAGCAGAGATAGTCAGGGTTCTGAGGATCTACGGCATTCTTGTAAGAAGCCAAAGCCCATTCACGCAGCTGCTTGCGCTGCTTACCTTCGGCTGTAGCATCATCAGGAAGGGTGAGCCAAGGAGCCACACCAGCCATCAGTCTGCCGAAGCACTCCATATAGAGCACCTTCCTGTTGCGGTTGTCGAAGCTTGGACTGAACTCCGTCTGCATGTTCTTCTGCAGCTCGCCCTTAGCCATGTTCTCCAGAACAGGCTGGGCCATCTTGTAGGCAAGCGAGCACCAGTATTGGCGGTCGCTCTGCTGTACTGTTTTTTTCTTGGCAGAAATTCCCATGAAAGGAAGCAGCGCCAAGACAAGGGTCATCATGATACTCTTAAATATATAATTCATAGATAGTTGTATATTGTTTGTTGTTATTAATAATTGTAAGTTGAAAGTTGCCAGTAGCCTCAGCTAAGCAACTGCAAAGATATGTATAATTAATTAGAAACAAGCAGAGCGACCGTATTTTTTATTGTTTTTTCAACACTGGTGTACCGTTTTCCCAAGAAATAGGCACCCAGAGGTGACGACTGTCGCTCAAATGCTTCGGATTCCACATATCTGCCATGAATACATAGTCGGCGCCATGGAACATCTTCTTCTGTGCTGCAGTTTCCACCTTATATATATAGGTACCCTGTGCGCCAAAGGTCTTGTCGGCACCCTCACCACGGCAAGGATTAGGCAACTGCTCCCAAGGACCATAGATATTCTTAGCCTTGAACATGCGGGCAGCATTTGGAGCCCATCCGGTACATCCGCTGGTAATCATCCAGTAGATGCCATCCTGCTTGAAGATGGTTGGAGCCTCGTTCTGTCCGCCGGCAGCTACTCGTACGTAGCTGCCGTTGTGCTGCATGTAATCATCTGTCAACTGTGCGATTTGGAGCGTTAAATTTTCCTCTGAAGAATAGATATGGTAAGCCTTGCCATCATCGTCGATGAAGATGGTCATATCTCTAGACATCTGTCCTCCCTCAAAGTCTCTCATCCAGAACATACCGCGCTCTATCTGCTTGCGCCATTCCGGAGTCCACCAGCTCTTCAATTCCGGGAAGAGAAGCTGATGCTTGAGGTCGGTAGTATCTGGCTTGGCGAACCCTACAGGATAGATACCCGGATTCACTCTTCCAGAACGGATGAACTTGAAAGGTCCGAAAGGAGTATCGCTGGTAGCCACACCATAGCGGGCTGCAGCATATCCCTGCCCTTTCAATTCGAGATGGAACCACATGACGAACTTCCTGGTCTTCTGATTATAGAGAACCTTAGGGCGCTCGATGATGCAACCACCCTCGATGTCGCTACCTGGTTCATTAGAAAATGTGTACCAAACCTGTTAATTATAAGTAATAAAAACAAAAAACTATCGTTTTTGTTACTTATACGAAACAAAAAGAGTATCTTTGCGGAAAGTTTTACTCGTATGAAACAAAAAATATTAGAAAGACTAGGGTATTCCAATCGTATCGAACGCATGTTTGGACGTGGAATGATGATTGCGTTGACGGGCCAGAGGCGTGTCGGCAAGAGTTGTGTGATGCGGCGAATTTATAATCACATCGCTGAGAATGAAGAAAATCACGTTATCTATATAGATAAGGAGAAAACCTCATTTGATATGATAGCCAACTATCAGAATCTGGAGGCTTATGTAGCAGCCAACATCGTTGAGGGTAAGGAAAACTATCTGTTTATCGATGAGGTGCAGGAAATTTCTGATTTCGAGAAAGCGCTCCTCAGTATCCAATCGGATGATACCTGCCAGATTATGATTACCGGCAGCAATGCCAAGATGCTGTCGGGCGAACTGGCAACTCGCTTGAGAGGCAGATATATAGCTTATCGCATTCGAGGACTCTGCTATGAAGAGTTCCTGACGTTCCATGAACTGAAGGATGATGATGCTTCCTTGAACCTGTATCTGCAGTATGGCGGGCTCCCTCAGTTGCGCAATTTAGGGTTGGAAAATACTGATTTGGTAGAAGATTATCTTGACAATGTGTATAATACAATAGTGCTTCGTGATATCATAGAGCGAGAAAACATCAGAAATATACCATTGCTGCGAACGCTGCTGAAGTTTGTGAGCGATAATATCGGTAAACAATTCTCTGCAACGAGTATTGTAAAATTACTGAAGAGCCAAAACACCGAAACGTCTGCCAAGATGATTCTCACGTATTTGGAGCATTTAAACAATGCTTTTATTATCGATCGAGTCAACAGATACGACATTCATGGCAAGCGACTTTTCGAGTTAGGCGACAAGTTCTATTTCGAAGACCTGGGAATCAGGAATCATATTATAGGTGGCAACAGGCGTTTTGATATAGAAAAGGTGATGGAGAACGCTGTATATATCCATTTGTGCAGGATGGGTTATAAAGTATATGTTGGTCAGATGTATAAGGCTGAGATTGATTTTGTAGCCGAGAAAGCGGATAGTGTGGCGTATGTGCAAGTTACCTATCTGCTGGCTTCTGAGGAAACGGTAGAGCGTGAATTCGGCAATTTGAAATTGATAAAAGACAGTCATCCCAAATACGTGATTTCTATGGATAGGCTTTACAGTCAAACCAATATTGATGGCATTAAGCACATTCATCTGCGAGATTTTTTGAAAATGACGACTTTGGTTTGATGCCAGGTAGATTACGAATATCACCATATAATCAAGAGTCTATACGCCACCTGTTCATCGTGGCATATAGACCCTTGACTTTTCCTGATTTCAGTAGACACTTTTTTACTTTATAAACTAGAAAGGTAGACACTTTCAATTTAATAAAACTGAAATAGTAGACAACATCAATAAAAGGATAAAAGCGAGATGCTTTGTAAAGAAAAGCTGAAAATCATGATACTTTGATGATACTTTTTGTAAAGTAATCCCAAAAATACCATTCTCTTATACAGCTATAAATCAAGTACATACAATATATTCTCAACCAAAGAATAAGACTTTGAGACTTTTTCTCACGAAAAAACTTTTTTCGCGAGAAAAAGACAAGTAAGAGAGTGGGGCATAAACTTTACCTCGTTCCTACGAACCGGTATTTCACTTTTGCCATCGGATAGTTATCGTTCAGTCGCAGAATGATGCGATAGACGTTATCCTTCCACTGCGTCTTCATGATGCCATCCGTCATCTGTACCTTTTCAACAGATGCCGAAAGATACTGCGCATCATATTCCAGACGAACCATACCGCCCTGAAAGAGGATTCTGCCAGTCTTCTGAACCACCGGCTTGCCATACGCCATCAGGATAATCTGATTATCAAAGACCTGACCATTCAGTCGGTCCTTCTCTATCTGCAGGGAATCGAGCTTGTACTGTTCGGTTACTTCTACCCAGTTATATTCTCTATCCAGGGCAATGGTACGCTGCCATTTATCCACATGCGCTCCCTCGGTATAAGCCTTTTCGAGATTCAACGACAGGGAAGAAACACCATCTGCAAAGACATGATTTACCTTCTCGGCACGATACTTCCTGCCATCCTTCTGCTCCAGACCATTGATGATAGGAACGTTGTGATAAGCCGAACGGCAGTTCATCAGCTCAAAGCGCTGGTTGCTAAACGACTTCGAGGTATAGGTATCACGTCCCAGGTCGATAACCACCGGCTGATTGTTGTGATAAACAATAAAGTTGCCGATATCGTTGTGGTTATGGCTTTCGGCATTGTTACCGCCTTTCGCCGCCACAAACCAGTTCTTGTTGCTCGCCACCATAATCTGGGAATTTACCAAATAGGCATCTTCCGTCTTAGGCTCTACAGACGCTGTTGCCTGATACTTCGGCAGCATGGAGAGGAGCATCAGTTCCCTGCCCAGCTTCGGATAGTTGCCCGATTTCAGGAAGAGCGTTGTAGGCTTGAGGGTATATTGATATTTCTTGCCCACATAAGCTGCCAACTGCATCATCTGCAGGTTCTGGAGATAGGCTCCATAAGGAAAGAGGATGTTGATGTTCGGAACGTTCTGAGCCTGGGCATCCGAGAAATTCACAAAGGTAAGGTCGTTGATATACATCGTAGTGATGAACCTACCCATATTCTCCACCTTCTTCTTCTGAGCTTCATTCAATGTCAGAACCGCCTGCTTGGGAGCAAACTGCATGAAATAGAGCGACTCGAAGAACGAGGCGCCGGCACAGTCCCAATAGCTGACGCCTTCCTCGCAACCGCCATCATCGGGATAACCCTTCAGAAAGGTTCGCAGACATTGCTGCACTCCCTTGAAGGCAGCATCTCGCTGCTTGGCATCTGATTCGCAAATCAAAACAGTTTCCAACCAGTTGCTCGTAATCCAGGTATTCCAGTTGTTGGCATTGTTCTTCCAGCCCTGCGGCTGGTTCAACACTGGTTGCAGGAATCGGCGTTCTATCTCGTTTCTCACCTGATTGCAGAGTCCCTTTTCCTTCCTGTTGATTTCATCTTCCAGCATATAGAGGGTCCATGCAAGCATGCCTGCCGTCTCAGCATTGAAAAGATCAACCGGCTGGATATCCTTTTCAGGATGGTCTTGCGGATAATGTGCCGGGATTCCCCACCAGGGTTCCTTCTCTATAAAATAATGTAAGCCCTTGCGGATAGAAGACAGGAACCGTCCCCTGCCCTGCATGATTTCTGCCATCACCAGACAGACAAACTGTTTTCTGATACCAAAGCTAGCTTCCTCGTATCGGGTACGGTTACCATTGGTTCGGAACTCGGCAAAAGTTTCAGCAGGGATGGCATTCCAAGGTTTCTTCTGATAGAGATTGCCCAACCGGATATAATCGTTGCGCATCGCCACCGGCACCTGCTTCTGCCAATACTTGTCACCAGCCTTCGGGAAAGGCACAAAAAAAGCCTGGGCTTTCATCAACATGGATGAAAGCACCAAGCCTAATATCATTATCAATTTCTTAGTCATATCGTTTACTTTTTGCGTACAAAGTTACGAAATAATAACAAGACCTAAGTCTAGAAAAAGATAATTTTAGAGAAAATATCGCTTTAAAGCGGTATTTTACGAGAGAGAATTTCACTTTTTCCTCAGTTTATACCTCCAGGACTAACTACTTCCTCAAAGAATTGGCTGTCAATTCCAGAAGGCTCTGCAGATATTCATCGTCTGTATCCTTCTTCATCTTATTCAGCGAAGTGGCGCAGAATTTCTTCTCATCGGCATTCAGCAACTTGCCATATCCCTTACAAAGCTTGACTATCTTGTTGGCTACACCCGTCTGGAGGGTACGTCGAGTTACCTGATTTCCCAAATAAGCGTATTGGTCACTGGCATTCTTAAAGGCAGCACGGAGCATGTTGAGTTGCACCATAAACTCAGCCGCATCCTTTGGCGGAGTCATCTCCAAGTCATAACTGCGAGCCAGATTCCTGTTATACTTGACGTTGCCCAGGTAAACAAGAGAATCCAAACCTTGAACAGCATTCATCTTATAAGATAATGACATCTTATAAGCTTGCGGATCCTTGGAGTAGAACTTATATACACTGCCCTTTACCGAACGATCCATTCCCTGATACCATACCAAGGCATAAACATATCGCATGGTAGAATCTTTGCTGTCACGGAAATACTGCAGGTTATAGTTGCGGTCTTTGTGAGTACCAAACTCGTAAGTCATGGAATTATCCTTGCCATACCCCACCCGATTCGTTTCAAGACTGAGAGAGCCCGCTTTCTTGGTAAAACTAATATAAGCGAGGCGACTATTGCTCAATAAAGCCTTTTGAAAGGTATCCACCATTTTCTGCTTTCTCTCAGGAATAGCGAACTCAAATCCCTTCATCATACCTATATTGTAGGTATTCATCGTGGAAGAAGTAACGAGGTCGTCTTGCAATAAATCCTGTACGAATTTATCAAAAGCCTGGTCGATAGCCGGTATAGGCTTCTGGGCATGGCAAGCCGAAGAGAGCACCATCAGGCAAGCCACAAATGCTAATTTAAAAGTTGTTTTCATATTCTTCTTCTTTTTAATTGTTTCTTGTTAATAAACCTCCTGGTCATCACTCACATGGTCCTCATCATGCACATTCTCCTCGCCTTCGAACGAGGCACTGGCAATATCGGCATTGAGCGACTGGGTCTGAAGAGCATCGACGAGATAGAGTTTGAAGAACATTTCGTTCTGCTGTGCCTCCATCTCCCGGAGATGCTCATCGGCAAGCTTTTCCGGCTCTGCCAACAAAGAATCGGTAGCAATATTCTGAGCTATCCAAAGCTTTGGAGGAGCAGGAGCAAACAGATGCTGACGATATTTCCTCTGCTTGTGCTTCCTCGTTTTGGGAGATACGGAATCACCCGACTTTTTTATCTTTTCAGGCATGGAGAGATCGGCATTTGTCGATTTTTCCTCGTGGACAACAGCAGAATCTGTATCCTCCGGAGTCGTTCTGCCATCGAGTTGAGCCATCTTCGATTCATCCTGATGCCCTGTCTGTTGTCCTATCCAAGGAATAGCAAAACCTATCAGTAGGGCGATGGATGCAGCCAAACTAAGCGGCAACCATAGGCGGCGCATTCGTGCTTTAGCCTTTGGATGAGCATTTTCTACATGCTCATCCGCTTCATGGTCGAGGGGCATGCCCTCGTCGAAATATCCAAACATCATCTGGTATTCCTTCAGGTCATCGCTCACATCGGAATGCTGCCGAAACCACTCCCCTAACAGAGTCTCCTCTTCCAGAGAAGTCTCACCAGCCATAAACCGGTCGAGCAACAAACGTATATCTTTTTCGTTCATATCATTTTTTCCTCCTTTATTGATTATACCTATTATATATATAAGGGCTATCGACATCTTTTTCTGATTTCCTGCAACATCTGCTTTCTTGCCCTCGAAAGCAACACGGATACAGATTCTGTGGTGATGCCCACGATTTGCGCTATTTCCTCAGAGCTTTTCTTCTCTACCTGTCGCAGATAAAGCACCTGATATTGGTTGGAGGGCAGCGCCTTGAGGCGTTTTTGGAGCCACTGTTCGTTCTCCGAGTTTTCCACTTCCACATCGGGCGGCGCATAGGGGCTAGGCGACTTATCGAAAGGCTGGGCATCTATCGAAATCATCTTCCGCTTGCGAAAGAGGTCGATGCAAAGATGCTTGGCTATGCAGCCCATCGAACCTTTGGCATGAGCAGCAGACTGAATATCATCCTTGATGGCCCAGAGCTTGAGCATCGCATCCTGTGCGATGTCCTCAGCCTCTTCGCAGCCAACACCATAACCTTGACTGCTCTGCAAGGCTATCTGCCGCAACTGCGGAACGATATGGATGAATTCATTCTCTGTCATTTGCCCTTTTTTGTTTTATTTGTTCAAAACTACAACATAAACGGAAAAGAAGTGTTTTTCTTAATGGGATTAACCTATATTAACAAGAAAGCCTGGCAAACACCCTTGCCAAGCTTTCTTGATTTAAAAAACTATTTATTACTTATCCATAAACGACAAGCCCTGATAGAACCAGACATTCATCTGGTTGGCGCCACGATGATTCCAAGCATAGTAAGGAATCAGGGTGAGCTTCTGGTTCTTGACAGAAACGGTGCCATCAGCAGCCTGGTCGAGCACCTGAGAAGAGGTCTGGATAGCCTTTACCGAGAAGGCTGGAGCACCCTTGGTCTCTGTGTTCTCGATGCTGTAGTTATCTACCAGCGAGAAGGCAGGCTTCTTGACCATAACGGCACGGAGCACTGGCTCGTTCTGATTATCCACAGCCTCAGCGCAATATACCAATGGTCCACGCTCTACGGCAACCTTACCCTTATCATCTGCCACCTTAACGTTGGCAACTACTGTACGAACCGGCATATCGAAGTGGATGCGGATGACATCGCCCTTCTTGATGTTCTTGACAGGGAGATAACCCTTGTTGGCATCGAGGTCAGCCTCTACAGCCTTGCCATTCACGGTTACACTATAAGCAGGCTTCTCGGCATCGCTATACTTGTAAAGATCGCTAGGCAACACCTGGTTGCGAACCCATCCAGGAATACGGACCAGGAGGTTGGCATTCTTTACGCCGCTCTTCTTCACAGCAATCTTGATATCGCCGTTCCAAGGATACTCGGTAGTCTCCTCCAGAACCACATCCTTGCCATTCACCTTGATGGTAGATGTATTGCCGGCAAAGAGATTCACATAGATATTGTTGTCCTTCACGCCATAGAGATAACCTGGAACAGAAGGGATGAAGCGGCACAAGTTACTCGGGCAGCAGGCACATCCGAACCAAGGCTGGCGGGTGGTGTTGCCATCGGCATTAAACTTATACTTGCCATCGCTTGACAATGGGTTTGGATAGAAGAATCTGCCGCCATCCATGCTCATACCAGAGATGACACCATTATATAAGGTACGCTCCATGCAGTCGATATACTTGCTCTCGCCGTGAAGCAGGAACATGCGCTCAAAGAGATAAACCATAGAAATGGCAGCACAGGTCTCGTTATAGGCAGTCATGTTTGGCAACTCATAGTTATCACCGAATGCCTCACCGGCATGGCGGGCACCTACACCACCAGTAAGATAGTACTTCTTACCAACGATGTTTTCGAAAATACGGTCAATCACCTTCATATAGGCAGAATCCTTGGTCAGGGCTGCCACATCGGCAATACCGGCATACATATATCCGGCACGCACCGCATGACCTACCGCCTCATTCTGCTCCAGGATAGGAGCCTGACTCTGAGAATATGGGTTGCGGATATGAGTCTTGCCACGATAGTCAAGCAGATACTTAGCCTCATCCAGATACTTCTTCTCACCGGTCAAGGTATAGAGACGAGCCAAAGCCATCTCTGCAATCTGATGACCAGGAACGATGGTAACCTGTCCTGGATTAGGTCCCACTTCCTTTACCACACAATCGGCATAGCGCTTGGCGATGTTCAGGAACTTGGTGCTTCCGGTAGCCTGATAGTGAGCACAGGCTGCATCTACCATGTGACCGAGGTTGTAAAGCTCGTGGCTCGCCTCCTCGTCCTTGACCCAACGCTTATTTCCCGACCACCCGTGTGGATGCTTTGGGTTGATGGTACGGGCGGTATAGAGATAGCCATCTGGCTCCTGTGCCGCAGCTACCACATCGAGCACGCTGTCGATGTAAGCCTTCAACTTCTTGTTCGGATAAGTCTGGAGGATGTAGCTGGCACCTTCGATGGTCTTATACACATCGGTATCATCGAAAGAGAAGCCCATGAACTTGCTTACATCCCACTCCTTGGTATCCAACCCCGGGTGGTTAGGATGCTGCAGGGTATAGGCAGCCATCTCGAAGTTCTTGTAACGGTGCTCGCTCTCACACTTGCTGAAAGCCAATGGCACGGTTACCTCTCGGGCAGCCTTCAGACGGGCACCCCAGAAAGTATTCTGTGAAATCTTCACACTGGTGAATGGTACTTGAGTGAATGGATAGCCATTGCTCAATGTCTTTGCATTCTTCTGCGCCATCGTAGGCATTGCCACGGCTACAGAGAGCAATACTGCAGAAACTAATCTCTTCATATTGATAGGTTTAAAATTTATTATTGTTATATGTTTTGCGGTGCAAAGATAATAATAATTTTCGAATATAGTGTAAATCAGACAATAAAAGATGGGTACTTATCGTTAAAAAGTAACGAAAGCTCCCATCTTTCACCTTATTTCTGGATTTTACCTCTTTACTTTTAAAAAGCCCTGTTTACTATTTTAGCTTTTTACTTTTTTACCTTTCCAAGATCAGTCCACCCTTAGGCTGCATTTCCACCTTCAGGTTTCCCTTCTTATCCACCTTCACGTTCTTCATCTGCGATACAGGCCAGAGTGCCTTCTTGTCCTTGCTGGCTGTTTCATGATAATAGGTAACACTCTTGCCGGCAAGCATTGGCAGATTCAGGGTGAGTTTCATCACCTGGTCGGTGCCGTTCAAACCTGCCACATACCATTTATCACCATGGCGACGTGCCACAACCGCATATTTTCCAGGATAACCGGCGATGAACTTGGTCTCATCCCAGGTAGTAGGAACGCTCTTCAGGAAATCAATCTCATGCTGAGGAAGCTCAGAAAGATTATTCGGATAGATGGCGATGCACTGGATAGCTGCCTGATTCATGATAGCCGAAGCCATCTCGAAAACATCGGTGGTATAACGGCGATGACGGCTCTTGTTATCCTTAGAGAGATACTTGTTCATGATGGTACCACCCCAATCCATCGCTCCCACAGCATTACGGCAGAATGGATGCATGGTGAGTTCGAAAGCCTCCTGCTTGGCATGATAATCAGAGAAGAATACATTCTCTGAAGCCAGTACAGCCTCGCTCGATACATAGTTAGGATACATGCGCTCCCAACCTCTTGGCAAAGTACAGCCATGGAAGATAACCTGAATGCCATAATCGTTGGCATCGCTGAGGATGTCTTCATACTGCTGCATGGTATGCTGCTTGTCACCACCAAAGAAATCCACCTTGATACCCTTGATGCCGATGCTCTTCATCCAAGCCATTTCCTTCTTGCGGGTCACGATGTTATCCATAATGCCACGAGGTCCCTGAGGTGCATCGTTTGCCACGCCATTGGAATTATACCAGAGCATCAGACTTACATTCTTGCTCTGCGCATACTTGCTCAATTCGGCAATCTTGTCTCTTCCAATTTGAGTATCCCAGAGTGCATCAACCAGCACATATTCAAATCCCATGGTAGCAGCCAGGTCGATGAACAGCTTCTGGTCGTTATAGTTGCAGGAACCATCCTGCCAGATGAGCCAGCTCCAGGCATACTTGCCTGTTCCGTATTTCTGGGAAGCCTCGAATCTTGGCTCCACTACATCGTATGGAATAGTGGTCTCTACCAATGGCTTCAAATCAGAACCCACGGTGATGGTTCGCCAAGGAGTGGACCCCGGAAAGATGAAGGCGCCCGATGTAGAACCTATGCCATCTGCCTCTTTCTCCATCGGGAAGGCTATCTGATAACCCTTTGCTGCATCGTAATCGCTGATATGACAACCCGGATAGTTGCCGTGAGTACCCGTCTCGCTGACCAATACCCAGCCATCGCCGCCTACCTTGAAGAGGCATGGGAAGGTATAGCCATGACCATAGCCGGATTTTGCCGTTAAAGGCTGATCTACCTTGTAATCCTCCTCATAGCTTGGTTTGGTTCGGGCAAAACCAATGAGCGGATCCGACTGTGGACAGAGGTAAGTGGTGGTTACCTTTGGAAGATTGAAGGCTGTCTTCTCTTCGTTTACGATGATATGCTGAGCCTTCAGTTGATCAAAAGTATAACGGAAAGCCACATCGTTGTTGCTCACGTTGAAGGTAACCGTCATCGGCTGCTTTTTGCCGTTCAGATAAGTCACGTTGAGCTGGTTGGCATGATAATCTACATGCGATACCTTGGCGGTACGGAGATCATAACTCTTCTCCACCTTTGCTTCTTTCTTATTCTGATAGGTCAAGCCCTGACTGAAATCGCCCACATTGGCAAGGAGTCCGAGCTGCGATTCCTCCATCATTCGCTTGCCTGCATAGTCGATGGAATAATAGAGTTTGCCATCGCGGTCTTCCACCACGACATTCAACTTACCATCAGGAGAAGTGATGGTATTCTTTTCGGCATAGGCGCCGATGCCAGCCATCAATGCCAGCGCTACTGCTAAAACGTTTTTCTTCATTTCCGATTGCGTATAGTTTAGTTATGATTATATTTTTGTGATTGCAAAGATACAGAATTTAAACGATTATCATGTCCTCAAATCGATAGAAAAAGTATATAATTCATCATTTTGGCACAAATCATAAAGTTTATGTTACAATACAGACAATCCTTTTGAGAAAACTTTGGTGCGGTCAATTTTTTATATTAACTTTGCAGCATAATAGCAAAATAAGACAATGGAAAAAACAAAACAGATTCCTTACCGTGCCATCGCCTTAGACTTGGATGGCACCTTGACAAACCACGAGAAGGTGGTCACCCCAAAGACTCGTGAAGCTCTCCTGCAGGCATCAGCCAAGGGAGCAGTAATCATCCTTGCTTCCGGTCGACCTACCTACGGTATCGAACCGGTGGCAGAATGCCTGGAGCTGAACAAGCAGGGAGGATACATTCTTTCCTATAATGGCGGCAATATCGTGAATGCCAAAACTGGCGAAAAACTCTTCTCGCAGTTCCTGCCAGATGAAGTGATACCAGAATTATATGCGTATGCCGAGGAGAACGGTCATGCCCTGCTGGGATATGCCGGCAACGAAATCATCACCGAGATGCCGGATGACCAGTATGTCAAGGAAGAATCACGCATCAACAAGATGAACATTCGAAAGGTAGAGAACCTATTTGAAGCCCTGGAGCCTCATCCAACCAAACTCCTCATGACCGGAGATCCATCGGATATGCTCAAGGCAGAGGAGGAATTAGTGGAAAAGCTGGGAGACAGAATGGATATCTTCCGCTCGGCTCCTTTCTTCCTGGAACTGGTTCCTAAGGGTATCGACAAGGCTAAGTCGCTGAGTCGTCTCTTAACGAAAATCAACCTCACCCCTGCCGATATGATAGCCTTTGGCGATGGCTACAACGACCTCAGCATGCTGAAGCTTGCAGGCATGGGAGTGGCTATGGAGAATGCTGCACCAGAGGTTAGAGCCGAGGCCGACTACGTAACTTTATCGAATGAAGAAGACGGTGTGGCAGCTGCTCTCGAACACTTCAACATGTAAATTCTACCACTTCTTCACTCATAAAGTTCGAATCATTCATATTTCAAGAAATCCCCCTACTTTGGGGGATTTTTTGTTATTCTCTATTGGAAAATTCGTTACTATCAGGTATTTTTTCGCTATTATCCAGCATTTTTATAGATTTTCGAAAAACAATTATATAAAATCGAAACACATCCCAATGGAAAAGCCCTACCTTTGCTAGGTCAAATCATTTTAGCATGCAGAATATGTGTTCTGCATAAGATGAATTTGAGTGCCAAAAATAAATATCAATGACACAAACAAGACATAGGCAATCCAAAAAAAGATGCGAAAACGCTGGAACTCGCTTGGCGAGACATACTCAAGCAATTGAGCCTATAGGTATTCACTCGGCGAAACACCGAACTGCTTCTTAAAAGCTACAGAGAAATGAGCCGCAGTACTAAAACCAGTCAACACGGCTATTTCAGAAATACTGTACTTGCCTTCACGCAGCCAAGCTGCTGCTTTGTTGAGCTTATACTTACGGAAGAAGATACCAGGTGTCTCGCCAGTGAGTTCCTTTATCTTGTAATTAAACTTCGCCGGACTGATCAGCATGTCGCGACACACGGTAGCCACATTCAAATCCTGCGAATCAGCCAGCTGGTAATAGCGCTTGAAAACATCCTGCATCCTATCCTCAGCCATCAATTTGCCACTATTGAAGACAGATACCTTCAGAATATCATCGTCAACATGGGCACTTATTCTGATTACACCGCCTGGCGAAGTATGCTTCAAGGCATTGGTAAAAAGATTGCCCATGATTTTCTCCACCTTATCACCATCCAGCCACATCAGGTAGTTACCTTGCTTGATGACCAGTTCCAGTTTAATGCCTTTCACCCTGGCAGATTCTTCAAAGGAAGCTACCTGCTGGCACAACTCTTTCGCAGCATCAACCTCTACAACCCTGAGGCGTAGCTCATTGGTCTCCAGCTGGTTAAAGTCGAGCATCTGGTCGATGAGCCTCAGCATTCTATTCACACTTATACAGACATGATTCAGGATGCGATGCACCGAATCGGGCAAAGCCTTGTCGGCATTCAGCATCATCAGCGGACCGGCAATGATGGTGAGAGGGTTACGAAATTCGTGCGAGATATTGGCAAAGAATTTCATATTCATCTCCTTGGCACACTTCTCGCGCTCTGTTTCACGCTGTTCTTGCAGAAGACGAAGATGATTGGTACGGGCCTTCAGATATAGCCTGTTGAAAGTATAGAGCACGAAAACGATGATACCAAAATAGAGCAACCATGCCGCTGACGACCACCAAGGAGCCGGCTTGATGATAATCTCTATCTTACGCTCTGCCAATGCAGGACGGTTCATGGAAGAAATCAATCGCAGATGGAAGGTGTATTTACCTGGTGCCAGATTGGAATAATGAGCCACACATTCGTAAGTAGGTGCCTGCCAATCCTTATCATAGCCCTCTAACCGATACTGACACATCAATGCCGAGCGACGACTGAAGGAAGGATAATAGAAACTAAACTTCAAGTCGTTCTCATCATAAGTAAAAGTATAACGGCTCAAACGCGAAACTTCATCGGTAACGGCAAGCACCTTACCTTCTTGATTCTTCACCTCCAAACCAAAGATATTGAGCATCTTGCTGGCATGGGTACCAACATAGGTTCGCAGGAAATCAGTATTCATAGCCTGAGGAGGCATGAACTTACAACCGTCAGAACTGCCAAACACAACACTACCGTCAGGAGAA
This sequence comes from Prevotella sp. LCP21S3_D2, assembly GCF_052118345.1. Classification (NCBI taxonomy): domain Bacteria; kingdom Pseudomonadati; phylum Bacteroidota; class Bacteroidia; order Bacteroidales; family Prevotellaceae; genus Prevotella; species Prevotella sp. LCP21S3_D2. The sequence goes on from NZ_JBQKHJ010000001.1 coordinate 294,530, forward strand.
AGACAAACAGAATTGGCATAGAACTGCCAGTCATCCTGATCCTGGCTAGCCGATAGAAGACTGCTCATCAGGAAGGTTTTGTTGGCATGCGTCAAGAAGAAGGCATTTCTCATCGTGGTAACTCAGACCTGCCGGTCGGCATCTTCTAACATCGCTTCTATATGCTCATCGCTCAACAATAGATTCACACGGCGCATATACTGCTTCTTCATATCCATGAAATAAAGTCCATCCCGCATCGTGCCCAACCACAGATAGCCATACGAATCCAGCCTTACAAAAGCAGGGTCCTTATTGCCATTATGAGGCATTCCCGCCACCTTCAGCTCCTTCAGCTTACCGGTCTTGGGAGAGAAGATTGCCAGATGCATACCCGCCATAAACAGCATGATATCGCCATTACTTTATAATGGTTTTCTTTATCATGGCGACAAAATTACACATTATTATCGCATAAACAAAAATTAAATCAATTTATTTTGTGATTTCTTCAAATTAAAGTATCTTTGCAGAAATAATCAGACAGGATGACAAATCCTGTTGTAACAACAGACACAAAAGCATATCAGCAGTTATGTTACAACTAGATAATTTCTATAAGGCTCGCTTCGTGCTGAGCCAAGTGATCAGAAAAACTGAGCTGGTTCGTACACCAAGAATCAACCCAGAGAGTGATGTATATCTGAAGCCGGAATGCCTTCAGAAGACGGGTTCGTTTAAAATACGTGGTGCCTACTATAAGATTTCACAACTCACCGAAGAAGAGAAGGCGAAGGGAGTGATAGCTTGTTCGGCTGGCAACCATGCGCAAGGTGTGGCACTCGGGGCTACCGCTATGGGAGTAAAGAGCCTCATCTGTCTGCCAGAAGGTGCTCCTATCTCGAAGGTAGAAGCTACCAAGCGACTGGGTGCCGAGGTTTGCCTGGTGCCTGGAGTCTATGATGACGCATACCAGAAGGCATTGGAACTGAAAGATGAATGTGGCTACACCTTCGTTCATCCGTTCGATGATGAACATGTGATTGCCGGTCAGGGAACCATCGGACTGGAACTTCTCGACCAGTTACCTGATGTAGATGCTGTAGTTGTACCTGTTGGTGGTGGCGGTTTGATTTCTGGTATCGCCTTTGCCATCAAGTCATTAAATCCTAATGTCAAGGTTTATGGTGTTCAGGCAGAGGGAGCAGCCAGTATGATTCAGAGTCTCCACGACCACAAGCAGGAAAGATTACCATCCGTAGCTACCGTAGCCGATGGCATTGCCGTAAAGGAACCGGGAAAACTCACCTTCGAGACCTGCTCCAACTACGTGGACGAAATTGTTACCGTGAGCGAGGATGAGATCTGTGCAGCCATCCTGAAACTCATAGAGAGTGAGAAGATGGTAGCCGAAGGCGCTGGTGCAGCTAGCGTGGCAGCCGTGATGTACAACAAGGTACCAGTCAAGGGAAAGAAAACCATCTGCGTGGTGAGCGGCGGTAACATCGACGTAACCATCCTGAACCGTGTCATCAACCGTGGATTGGTGAAGAGCGGACGTCTCTGTACCATCGAGATGGAGCTGGACGACAAGCCGGGCGAATTGGTTGAGGTAGCATCCGTCATCGCAAGCCTGGGCGGCAACATCACGGGAGTTCATCACGACCGTTCTGCCAATCGCAACAAGGTGAATGCCTGCGTACTCCGACTCACCATGGAGACCCGCGACGAGGAACACGTCAAGGAAATCAAGAGTGCCCTGGAACAGAAGGGCTTCCATCTCTGGATTATATAAGAGAAGAGACTTTTAGAAATATCCATAAAATATAAAAAGAGGGTGCGCCGTCAGTTGATAGCGCACCCTCTTTTTATATCTTATTAAACTCTTTATTACCATCAAGCTCTTTTATTATTGAGCTTTATCTTTGATAGAACTACTTTACTTCCTTGAGCAAGCAAGGGCGAACCTTCTCGGTTACCCCAGCTTCCTCAGTAATCACGGTGGTGAGAGGCTTGAGATCAGCAGCATTCTTTGCCACCATCACCTTATAATCACCAGCCTCAACCTGCCACTGACTATCAATCTCATTGAAAGAAGCCAAATTCTTGTATGGGATATCGATAGAAACTGTCTCCGACTCACCAGGCTGCAAATTCTTAGTCTTGGCGAAACCACGAAGTTCCCTTGCAGGTTTATCCATATCCTTGCCAGGAGCTGCCACATATACCTGAACCACTTCCTTACCAGCTACCTTACCAGCATTCTTCACAGTCACCAGGACCTTGATATTGCCCTGTGCATCCTTCGTTACCACAGGTTTGCCATACTTAAAGGTAGTATAGCTCATACCATAACCAAAAGGAAAAGATACAGGCACATTCTTAGTCTGGTAATAACGATAACCTACATAAACACCATCATTATACTCGGTGTAATCCACATTCTTCACGTCACCCTTGCTACCGATGCCCTTGCCCATAAACATACCAAGTACATCGTCAACCTTGACAGTCTCAGGGTTAGGGAAATCAGACTTAGAAGGAACATCGTTATAACTTACAGGCCATGTCATAGGAAGACGACCAGAAGGATTCTCCTTACCCGCCAAGATGTCAGCAACACAGTTACCACCCTCCTGACCAGGCAACCAAGACAACAATACAGCATCAGGACCACCAATCCAACTCTTGGTCTCAACAACGCCACATACATTCAAGATGACAACCACCTTCTTACCTGCCTTATGGAAAGCGTTGCAAACGCCAGAAATCATATCCTTCTCCTCCTTGGTGAGATTGAAGCTATCAGAAATCTTTCGATCCAAGAACTCACCAGACGACTTACCAATAGTGATGATTGCCATATCGTTGTTTTTGACGGCAGCAGACATATTCAATTCAGCAAGGCTCATCTCAGGGATGAAGTGACCAGGCAAGAAAGCCTCCAAAGGATTCTTTGGCTTTGGCAAGTTCGCCTTTGCCTTTGGAGCATACTCTATGTATGACTTATGGATATCGCCATCCACCTGATAGCCAGCATTCTTCAAACCATCCAACAAACTTACCACATAAGCATGGTTAACATTGCCAGAACCAGTACCACCAGCTATGAAATCATAAGAAGTATTGCCGAAGAGAGCGATGTTCTTAATCTTCTGATCGAGTGGCAATACATTCTTGTTATTCTTCAATAACACCATTCCCTCGGTAGCGGCATTGCGAGCCACCAAAGCATGTCCCTTCAAATCAGGGTTATTGTCGGCAACATACTGCTTGAAACGAGGAGTCTGCATGATATACTCCAAGATATGGCGTACATTGCGGTCGAGGATTTCCATAGACAGGCGACCATTGAGCACAGCCTTGCGAATCTCCTTCACCTGGTCTGCCTTACCAGGCATCAACAGGTCGTTACCCGCTTCCATCTGGGCAGCTGCGCTAATACCACCAAACCAGTCGGTCATCACCATACCCTTGAATCCCCACTCATGGCGAAGAATCTCTGTTATCAAGTCACAACGCTCACTAGACATCGTACCATTGATGAGATTGTAAGAAGTCATCACTGTCCAAGGCTGAGCCTCCTTGATAACGATTTCGAAAGGTTTCAAGTAAATCTCACGGAAAGTACGTGGATTACCGATAACATTGTTACGAGTACGATTGGTCTCCTGGTTGTTCAGTGCGAAGTGCTTCAACGAAGTACCGACATCGTTGCTCTCGATACCATTCACCATAGCAGCACAAATGGTACCAGCCAACAATGGATCTTCTGAATAATACTCAAAGTTACGACCACAAAGAGGATTACGCATAATATTGGTAGCAGGTGCCAACAAGACATCTACGCCATAATGCTTCACCTCGTCTCCCATAGAGGTACCTACGGAATACACCAAGTCTTTGTTCCAGGTAGAGCTCATCACAGTAGCCACAGGGAAGTGGGTACAGTAGAATGTCTTGTCGGTATTCTTGCGCTTAGGGTCGATGCGAAGACCAGCAGGACCATCGGCTACAACCGTAGCAGGAATGCCCAGACGCTCAATACCATTCACCTGACCTGCGGCACCCTGTACCAACTGACCTTGGTTACCAATGGTAGCCTCCATCTGGCTCTCATACTTACCCGTAGAACCTACCACCAACTGAATCTTCTCATCGAGAGTCATCGCATTGATGACATCCTGAATAGGAGACACACCCAACTTCGGATTCTGTGCTTGCACTACGAAAGTCGCAGAAAAAAGCACACATGAAGAAACTAAAATTTGTTTTATCATTGTCTATACCTTATTTTTTAAATGTTTTGTAAAACTATTACTTAAAAAAATTATTTTATCATTTGAAAATCTTCTGTGAGAACTCTGTAAGATACACACGCCAATTACGCCAGATGTGTCCACCCTCCGTCTCCAAATAGGTATATTTATACCCCTTCTCATCGAAGTAGCGACGCAAGTCTGCACTGCTCTTGTAGAGGAAATCGGTCTTGCCCATACCAATCCAATATAACTTTGGCTTGTTCTTAAACAGAGTAGCCAACTGTGTCTTAGCCTCCTCATTCCCCTGCAACTGCTTGTAGAAGTCATTACGGAAATCGCCAGTAGTACCCACATGCAAACCTGCAGAGAAGAGTCCGATGTAATCAAACTTGGTAGGGAAACGACGAGAGATATCGAAAGAATGACCACCGCCCATAGAGAGTCCACAGATGGCACGATGAGCCTTGTCCTTAGCAACTTTATAGTGGCTCTCCACATAATTCATCACATCAGGGAAACTCTCATCCATGGTGGCAGCTGGCTTGGCACCTTGATAGCCATAGAAAGAAGGAATGTATTGACCTGCCGACCACTCACCTGGAGCAGCCTGGCAATTAGGATTGCCATTGGTCATCACCACAACCATAGGCTTAGCCTTACCTGTGGCAATCAAATTATCAAGAATATGCTGTGCACGTCCTAAAGTAGTCCAGGCATCCTCATCACCACCAGCGCCATGGAGCAGATAGAGTACAGGATAATCCTTACCCTTGTCATAACCTGCTGGAGTATAGACCGTCATGCGGCGCTGCATCTTGAGTGTAGGACTATCATACCATACCTTAGACACATTTCCGTGAGGCACTTCGTTAACGGTATAGAGGTCACCACAATCACCTTTCTTGTCTGAAAGAATGAATATATTAGTTTCTGAGGTAATATCACGAGTGATATACACACTTCCCGGGTCAACGATCTTCACTCCATCCAAAAGGAGATTGTAAGAATACAACTCAGGGGAAAGCGTTTGACTGGTAAAAGTCCAAACACCCTTTTCATCTTTTGTCATATCAGCTACTCCCGGAGCATCATACTTTCCCATTGGTGTATCAATGGTTTTCGGTGCCAGGAAATCACCAGTAACCTGCACCTTCTGGGCATTAGGAGCCTTCAAGCGGAAAGTTACGGTATGGTTGGCGTTCACCTCTGGTGAGATAACAGGAACATTGTCAAACAATGCCTGTTGGGCAAAACTGCCAAGACTCATCAGCAAGGCAGTTGCCAAGAATGTAATTTTCTTCATTGTTATCAATTTTTAATAATTGTTAGTCTCATTCCATAGAAGGTCTCCTAAGATTTAGAAGACCTTCCTGGTAATTATTAGAATATTTTTTGTACAAATTCAGCGAGATAGATTCTCCAATTTCGCCAAATATGTCCCCCATCTGTTTCCATATAGGTATATTTGTATCCCTTGCTATCCAGTTTCTTTCGCAAAGCGACGTTGTCCTTGTAGAGGAAATCGGAATTACCTATGCCTATCCAGTAGAGCTTTGGCTTGGCTGCAAAGAGGTTAGCCAACTTATCATCCACATTGTCGTAGATATACTCATTGGCGCCACCGCTCCTCTGCTCCTTGCCGATGGCTGCGGAGAACAAACCTACATAACCAAAGGTCTTAGGATTGTTGATAGAAATATAGAACGAGTGGAAACCACCCATCGAAAGACCTGCTATGGCACGACCTTGAGTATTGGCGATGGTACGATAGCGACTATCCACGAACTTCACTACCTCAGGGAAAGATGCCTCGAAAGAGCCCTCCATGGTCTTAGGCAATCCCAATGCAGGGACTATCAGATTATCCGATGTCTGTCCAGGAGCTGCCTCCTGAGAGATATTACCATTGGTCATGACGACGATCATTGGCTTCGCCTTGCCTTGTGCAATGAGGTTATCGAGAATTTGCGAAGCACGTCCCAAATCCATCCACGCTTCCTCGTCGCCACCGATGCCATGCAAGAGATAAAGCACAGGATATTTCTGCTTGCTGGTCTCGTAACCTGCAGGAGTATATACTGTCATACGGCGAGTAAGGCCAGCTTTGGCATCATCATACCAGACCTTTGATACGGTTCCATGCGCAACCTTGTTGACCTTGTAGAGATCTGCCTTCCCTCCGCCTACCAAGAAATAGTTGGAAACGTTGGCGATGTCACGCACGGTATAGACGTTGAGATGGTCGGTAACACTGGCGCCATCCACCATCATTGTATAGCTATAAAGCTCTGGTGCCAAAGGAGCAGTGGTAGTAAAAGACCACACCCCCTTCTCATCCTTCTTCAAATCGGCTACTCCAGGCATATCATACTTACCCATCGGGGTATCTATTTTCTTGGTTGGCAAGAAATCACCTGTTATCTGTACTTTTTGAGCCCCGGGTGCCATGCAGCGGAAAGTAACGGTCTTGTCTGCATGAATTTCAGGAGAGAGAGGCATCTGCCCTCCGAACAAGGCTTGCTGTCCGAAGGCAGAGCCACAAATAGCACACAATGTAATTGCTAATATCGAAAATCTTTTCATTGAATATAACGTTTTATTTTTTAATTTATTACTTGGCGATGGCAGCAAACTTAATCTTAAATGATCCTTTGCCAGCCGATCCATCCACACCGCTCTGGGTCTCAAGGTCAGCGCCCTCGAATGAGAATAAGTCCTGTCCCTCTGCATCCTTAGCGGTAGAGATGATGATCTTACCTGCCGTGATGTATTGTGCGACACCAGCCTCATCCACGAAGAAGCTACCACCCATGAAACCGTATTGAGGGAAAGCATAACCATTGCCCATCAACCAAGGCTCTGAAGCATTCCCTTGAATGGTATATTCACCAGCCAAGTCTGTATGACCGAGCTGATTGGCATTCACGGCTTCCAGATAAGCAGCAGGCTGACCTGCAGGATTGTTGATAGAGATGATATACTTGGTAGCATTAGGATTCACGATGACAGGAGCACCTGTTGACCAATCGACAATCTGAGTTGGAGCGATAGTAAGAGTATAGCCCGATGCTTCTGGGTCATCCTGTCCCACAACGAAAGCAAGCTCTCCTACATAATTCAACTTCACTCGCTGACCAGCGGCATTGGCAAACAAACCGTTCAGGTAATACTTGCCCCCGATAAGAGATACGTCGATGTCGCCACTCTTCATTGCCTCACCATTCACCTTGACCACACAGGTTTTGTTAGCCACGGTCTCAGCTACGGCATAAGAGGCAGCAGGAAGAATCCACTCGGTACTGCCAAAACTAATCTGAATGGCAGTTCCCTTTACATCTTTTATATCTACATTGAGCGCCTTCACGCCTTTCTTTAACTTAGTGGTAGGCTGCACGGTAGCCTCTTGCGATGTATAACTCTGCATATCTGCATATACCCCCTGCATACCATCAAGAGCATCGTTATCGCAGGCTGTGAAACACAGCCCTGCAATAAACAGACTTAATATTGAACCTATATATTTTTTCATATCAATATCTTTTAAATATCAGTTAATTAGAAGATTACCATCCCGTATTCTGCTGGATATTAGGATTCAATTCTCTTTCCTTCAAAGGAATAGGAAGCAACATGTGCTTGTCTTGGAATCCGAAAGTAGAATTGGAGAAATCCCAACTTACGCCCTTGGAAGAGTAGTTAGGGATTTCCTTGCCCTGTGAAGCCAAGGCATTCTTGGCATCACCCCAACGTACCAAGTCCTGGAATCGGGTACTTTCCAGACAGAGTTCCAAGCGCTTCTCCGTCTTGATGTCGTCCAAGGTAACGCTAGTCAATGGAGTTTCCTTGGCACGGATACGAATCTCATTGATATCTTTCAGCGCTACGTCTGTGTTGCCAGCCTCCAAGTTTGCCTCGGCAGCCAGGAGAAGAACTTCGGCATAACGCATAATCTTTCGGTCGGTATATTGAAATCCCTGGAAGTATGAGGCATCCATGATGTTGTCACTCTTCAATATGCGGTTCTTGAAGAAGAGGTAGCCTTCACATCCATAGATGTTCTGACCAGGATTCAACTTCACGCCGTATGCTGCCATCTGATCACTGTTGAGCAGGGTCTTCTGCAAACGGTATCCATTCTCGCCCTCTGCTTTTACAAAAGCCTCATAGAGAGACTTGCGAGGATTCAAGAAGCCGTAGGTTCCCTGAGCCACTTCTTCGGCAGCCTTGCCTTCGAGCGTCATATTGCCGGTACGCCATCCTTGCATCAGGAAGGTCATATCAAACTGACTCCAAGTCTGCTCCTGGTCGTTACGCCACTGCAATTCGAGCATAGACTCACAGTTGTTGTTGTTGACGGCATGAAACTGCATGTCATAGTCGCCACGGAAGAGGTCGTACTTCTTGGAATCCACCACCTCATTGAGTGCGGATGCTGCCTCCTGATACTTTTTCTGGAAGAGATAAGCTTTACCCAGATAAGCCTTTGCCACTTCCTGGGTAACACGCATACCCGTCTCCTGATCGTCCTTGTTCTTCTTGGAAGGCAAGGCATTCATGCCGATAGCCTCTTTCAAGTCTGCCTCCACAGCAGCCCAAAGTGCCTCTGGAGTACTGTTTGGCTGACGGTACTCACCTGTAGCCAAGAGATGATCTACCAATGGAGCTGTGCCCCAAAGGGTAACCAGCTCGAAGTTAGCCCAGGCACGGAAGAAATAAGCCTCGGCTATGGCACGCTTCTTGACTTCCGTATCATTAGCCACCTTCTCTATGACGAGGTTTGACTGATAGATGACACCATAGAGACCCGAGAACAGGCCCTCGATATTACTGTTGCTAGAATCGAAGGTATATTCATTCAACTGCTCGTGTGAGTTGTTGTCGCCTCGATTACCACCGCCACACCAAGCATCATCCGAAAGCAGATTCTTGGTAAAGAACCAAGTAAAATACAATCCCTTCACACGGCTATACATGGCAGCCACCGCCTGCTCGGTCTGCTCATTGGTCTTGTAGAAATCATCCTGACCACCCATATTGCCATGCTTTGCTATATCGAGTCTGTCTTCACAACCGGCAAATAACACTGCCACAACGAGAAGCAGACTATATATGATATTCTTTTTCATAATTTCCTAATGTTATTATATATTATGTATAGTGTTAGTTATATGAACCTCCAGACCTTAGAACTCCAAGTTGAAGCCCATCACTACCTTCCTTGAGGTTGGATAACCGCCTTTGTCGATACCCATACCCACTACATCATTGGTAGAAACCTCAGGGTCGAATCCTGGGTACTTGGTGATGGTGAAGAAGTCATCGAGAGATACATAGAGACGCAAGTTACTGATTGCCACCTTCTTGAGAAGGGTCTTCGGCAAGCTGTAGCCCAACTGGATCTGCTTAATCTTGAAATAAGATCCATCATATACCATTGCACTGGATGTAGCATACTTGTCCATATTGTTGGCACCAGCACGTGGCTTGCTACCATTAGGATTGCTCTCCGTCCAACGGTCGTCATAGAAGAGTTCCTTCATCTTGTTGACCATAGGGTAGTCGGTACGGTTGATGCAGTTGAATATCTTGTTGCCTGATGCACCAGAACCAAATACTGCCAAGTCGAAGCCTTTGTAAGCTGCGGTCAAGGTGATACCATAGGTGAAGTCTGGAATGGCACTGCCCAAGTCCATCTTGTCATCATCGGTCAGATCACCACTATCGTTCAGGTCGGCAAAAGTTGGATCACCTGTCTTTGGGTCTATGCCTGTAAACTGATAGCCGCGGAAGTAATACACAGGATAACCCTTTTCGAAGTATGTGAGAGGCACATTCATAAAGGTAGTACCCTGCAAACGGGTCAAGGATGGGTCGAGATAAGTAACCTCATTCTTCAAGGTAGCGAGGTTGCCGCGTACGCTGTAGCTGAAATCACCGATGTTGTCTCTCCAACCGAGTTCAAACTCAAATCCCTTGTTGCTTACGTTACCAGCATTGATAGGAGATGTGGTGCCGCCGATAACCAGAGATGGAGTGGTGCCGCTTACGAGCAAGTCCTTGGTCTTCTTCACGAAATAGTCCATGCTGAAGTTCATTCTGCCAGCGAAGAGGAGCGCATCGATACCCAAGTCGGTCTGCTCAGATGTTTCCCACTTCAGCTTATCGTTACCCATACTAGATGGACTGACAGACGTTGTATAATTATTACCAGGAACTAACGGATAAAAGCTACCCTGCGCCATATCGGTGCTGTAGGCATAGCCACTCAAGGCAGCCAAGCTACCATTCTGGCCCCAGCTGGCACGCAACTTCAAGCTAGCCACAACATCTCTTAAAGGCTCGAAGAACTTTTCCTCAGAAATGGTCCAACCTCCAGACACAGCTGGGAAATATCCCCAACGATTGGTAGCCGGAAGCTTAGACAAGTCGGCAGCATCTGCACGGAGGGAAGCCTGCAGATAATAACGGTTTTTATAATCGTAGCTCAAACGACCAAAGTAAGAATACTTGGCTGAGCGGGTTTTCTCACCACCCACAGACTTGGTAGCAGAAGCGGATGCGAAATTCAGATAATAGAACAATGGATTGTTCTTCTTGACAGCATCTTCACCATTAGCCTGCAAACCACCCTGCACGAAATCGTAGGTAGATTCCTGGAAAGACATACCAACCATGGCATTCACGGTATGGTCGCCGAGTTTCTTCATATAGTTGGCAAAGTTTTCCCACTGATAATAGATAGAGGTAGAAGAAGATGCACTCTGATCTACATAATCACGGCTTTGCGTTGCATTTCCATAGAAAGGAAGTGAAGTGGAAGAACTGCGGGTACCCGACAAGCGATAACCGAAGCGAGAAGTAATCACAAGATCCTTGATAGGCTTGAAATCTGCATAGATGGAACCATTCACATTGAATCCACTGTTGCGGGATATGCTATTGTCACGCATCACGAATGGGTTGAACTGCTCACCTGCATAGAAAGCAGACACACCATAGTAGTTACCAGCCGCATTGGTCAGGAGATGCTTTCCGCTTGCCAAGGCATTAGCAATATGAGCAGGCAAGTTTCCACCCTCGTATGCAACAGGGGTCAATGGATCCATAGAAAGCACAGCTGCCATCATAGAACCATACTCAGAACCCTCTGACACAGAACGGGCGTTATATTTTTCAATCTGGTTAGTAGTGCCCACCTTCAACCATGACTTGATCTGATATTCAGCATTGATGGTAGCGGTGAGACGACGATAGAGGTCATTACAACCTTTTACCATACCATCATTATCAAGATAAGTAAGCGAAAGATAGTAGTTGCCATTTTGGTTACCACCCGTAAAGCCCAGGTTGTGCTTCTGCATCTTACCCTTGCCATAGATGGCATCTACCCAAGAGGTATTGGTTGTACCATCCCAATTTTTCAAGAGATAATCCTCTGTAAAGGTCTTACCTTCTTTCATATATTGGATATATTCTTCAGCATTGAGCAACTTAGGCTTTTTAGCAAGCGATTCGATGGCATATTGGAAATCATATGTTATCTTTCCATTACCCACAGAACCCTTCTTCGTAGTAATGAGAACCACGCCATTACCAGCCTCTGCACCATATATGGCAGCAGAAGCGGCATCCTTCAACACTTCCATAGATGCTATGTCATTAGGATCGATACCACTAATATCGCTTAGGCGTACACCATCTACTACGTAGAGAGGGTCGGAAGAACCATTGGAAGAGAAACCACGGATACGAACGGTTGGTGATGCACCCGGACGAGCCGAAGAAGAAACAATCTGCACACCTGCGGTCTTACCCTGAAGAGCAGACTTGGCATTGGTGATGGTTCGATTCTCCATATCCTCTTTCTTCACCTGAGAGATGGCACCTGTTACAGAACTCTTCTTCTGAACGCCATAGCCTACAACCACCACATCGTCGAGTACCTTGTTGTCTTCCTGCAATGTAATCTTGAGCTTGGAAGAGTTGGCTAATACCTCTTTATTCTTATAGCCAAGATAAGAGAAGACAAGGGTCTTACCTTTTTGCACCTGGATTGTAAAGTTACCATCCATATCAGTTACTGTACCACCCTTGTTGTCTCCCTGCACACGCACGGTAACACCAATCAAAGGGTCGGCATTTTGGTCAACTACGAGACCAGCGACTTTCATCAGTTCCTGCGCCAAGGCAGCAGAACCGGAAATCATCAATAAGAACACGAAGGTTAGGAATCTTCTGTAATCATTCATTTTTCTCATAGATTTTTCTCATTAAGATAATACTTTATTGATTAAGCTTATATTCTTGTAAATCTGTTAATTGTTTATGGTTGCAAAGGTAGTACTTTTTATCATACACCTTTTTCTAACTTGTTTTCTTGTGTTACATTTTTGTTCAAAATGGGGTTTTCTATATGTTCAAAAACTTGCTTATTTGTTTAAAAAGTCTTATAAACCTTGTATATATCAGGGTTTTATAGTACTTTTGCAGCTACAATCAAAACCATCTATTATGAAACGAACAAAGGTATTTTATGACGCACTCATTCTCTTGGCAACCCTTCTTCTTACTGCTTGCCAGGACCAGAAAGACATTCCCGAAGTCTCTTCACCCGAGAAGAACCTCGTCCTGTCTGAACATATCTCCAACCAAAAGGTGAAGAGCATCTGCGAAGACAAATACGGACAAATCTGGATAGGTACCTTCCGTGGTCTCAACAAGTATGATGGCAACCAGTATCACCAATACTACTGCGTGGACGATTCACTGGGATTGCCCGACAACAATATTACCGACATTTATCGTGACTCCCACAACCGACTCTGGGTAGCCACCGTCAATGGCGTATGCCTATACCAGGCCAATGGCAATTTCAAACGAGTTAGTATCAACAGCGCAAACAAGAACATCGAAAAAATCCTGGAAGACAAGGAGGGAAGAATCTTCTTCTTCACGATAACAGACCTGTATCAATATGACGAAAAAAACAACAAAGCCATCACCAGGCTCTCCAAGATGGTGGAGAAGAACTGCTATAACTTCTCTTGCCATATAGACCGGAAAGATGTGTTGTGGATTGTTACCTCTTACTCTGTCAAGGGATATCGCACCCGAGATCTCAAACTTATCGCCCCAAACCCGGTACAGAGTTATCCCATCGCCTCTTTTCTCCTCGATGGGCATCAGCTCTACATCTCTGGCTACAATGGAATGCAACTCTTTGATACGGACACCCGGAAATGGCAGCAGCTCCCTGCAGCCTTGCAAGGCTTGCAAATCCCCAACGATATGGTCAGCGGCATCCATCCGTATGGTGAAAAAGGCAATCTTCTGCTTAGCACCACCAAGCACGGATTACTCTATTTCAATGCCCAGGAGGAAACTATCCTGCCACAAAGCGACAAGAATTTCCCATTCGAAGTGCCAGATATGCAAGTCAACAAGATGTTAACCGATTCCAAGGGCAACCTTTGGCTCGGTTCTGAAGACGATGGCGTAAAAACCATCTACAGATACAAGGATATGTTTAATAGCATGCCTGCCCTTCAACGTGCCATCGGCAAACAGCCCGTACTCTCCGTAGCCACCGACAGGAATCATCACCTTTGGATTTCTACCAAGAAGAACGGACTCTATATGTATGACTTGCAAACCCAGCAACTCAAGGACATACCGATGGTTTCCTACAGCAACGGCAACAGGAAGAATGCCGCCACCAACATCTTTGTGGATAGCAGCAATCATCTATGGCTAGCCAATGGCGACCATGTGGCAAAATGCCAATACGATGGCAACCATCTCAACAAGGTAGCCTCCTACCCTTGCTTCATGCCTATGGACATCAGCCAGGATGCAAAGGGTAACATCTGGGTATCCACGGCATCCGTCAACATCTACTGCATTTCAGCACAAAGTGGAGAGATGACCAAAAAACAACTCTTCCCTACCACTTTCTGCTTCATTCCCAGCATCATGCGCTTACAGAATGGCAACATGCTCATATCTGCCTTCTACAAACCTATCCTGGAAATGAATGGAAACAACTTCGATGTCCAAGAGTTTAAGGTGAATCCGGATGACTGGAAGAAGTGCATCAAGCGAAGTGTGTATATCCCTACCAAGAACTATCAAGACCGCAAGGGCAACATCTGGTTGGGTACAGTCACCAACGGACTCTTGAAGTATGAAGCAAAGAGCCACAAGCTGACCACCATAGCAGGAATCTCCTGCTCCGACATTTCCAGCATCGAGGAAGATAGAGATGGAAACATTTGGGTTAGTACGATGTATGGACTCAACAAGATAGATGGAAAAACAGAAAAGGTAACCACCTACAACGAGGCTGACGGTGTGAAAGGCTTCCAATTCTACGATAGGGCATCGTGCAAGCTATCAGATGGAACTCTCATCTTCGGCGGTACCCAGGGACTTACCATCTTCAATCCACAAGACATAAACACGAACCAGCAGATAAGTCTGCTTTTCGAAACACTCAAGGTACATAATGAGATTATGCTTCCTGGCAAGAATGGATGTATCAAGGAGAGTATGGAAGAATCACCCCATATCCACCTCAGCTACAAACAAAACAGCTTCAGCATCGCCTTTTCTGCCATCGACTACAGCGACTACAAGCGCATCCATTACTTCTACCAAATGGCTGGATTCGACAATACATGGATTGATGCCGGCAATAACAACGAGGCGTACTACTCTAACCTGCCTGCCGGCAACTATACCTTCAAGGTAAAGATGGTAGGCAATGGATCCGACAATATCATCGCCGAAAAAAGCATACTGGTAAGCATCGCCCCTGAGCCTTGGAACTCTTGGTGGGCATGGTGCCTATACCTTATTATAATAGGGGGCGTCGGCTTCGTAATCTATCGGCAGAAGATGCGCATCAGCATCGAGAAGAACATGGTTCAAAAGGCTAAGGATGAGAAGGAGCAGGAACAGCGCATCAACAAGATGAACATGAGTTTCTTCGCCAACATATCGCATGAGTTCCGAACACCACTCACCATGATTTCTGGACCAGTGGAACAACTCTGCGAAAGTGAAAGCATCAACAAGCACGACAAGTTGCTGTTGAACATCATCAGCCGAAGCGTGGATAGAATGCTGAGACTCGTCAACCAGTTGCTCGACTTCAACAAGCTGGAGAACGACACACTCCGCTTGCACGTCAAGCAAACCGACATTATCTCCGAGATGAAGCGCATCATGGACCTCTTCATCGTGAATACCGAGGAGAAAGGAATCACCTTGAACTGTCACGGACTGGAAGGTTCCTACCTGATGCTTCTGGATTCCGACAAACTGGAAAAGATTATCAACAACCTGATGTCCAACGCCATGAAGTTTACCCCTCGTGGCGGTAAGATAGATGTATCTTTCGACACCGGTACCACTAACAAGGGAGAACAGATTATCACCATCACGGTGGCTGATACAGGCAAGGGAATCCCACAGAATGAGGTGGAGAATATCTTCAAGCGATATTATCAGTTGAACAACCAATCCACAGGCACCATCAACTGGGGTACTGGCATCGGACTCTACTATGCCCGCAGCCTAGCCGTCCTTCACCATGGCGATTTAAAGGCGGGCAACCGCAAGGACTGCCAGGGAGCCATCTTCACCGTTACCCTGCCTACCGAGGAGAGCCTCTATGCCGCCAACGAGAAAGCCCCTTTGGAGCAAGACCAGAAGATGGCTTTTCCACTGCACGACAGTCAGAAAGTGGCAGACAAGGTAAGTCAAGATAACAGTACAGACAACCGTCCGAAAATACTCATCGTAGATGACGACACCGAAGTGGTACATTATCTTCGTACCCTCCTGGCATCATCCTATCGCATCATCTATCGTTTCGATGCCGAGAGTGCCTTGAAGGCGACAAGGGAGGAAGAACCTAGCCTCATCCTCAGCGATGTGGTGATGCCGGGAATGAGCGGCTATGATCTCTGCAAGGAAATCAAGCAAGACATCCAACTCTGCCATATCCCAGTCATCCTGGTAACGGCAAAGACCACCACCGAAAACCAAGTGGAGGGTC
This sequence comes from Prevotella sp. LCP21S3_D2, assembly GCF_052118345.1. NCBI lineage: Bacteria > Pseudomonadati > Bacteroidota > Bacteroidia > Bacteroidales > Prevotellaceae > Prevotella > Prevotella sp. LCP21S3_D2. The sequence goes on from NZ_JBQKHJ010000001.1 coordinate 310,832, forward strand.
TGAACAGTGGAGCAGATGCCTACGTTACCAAACCATTCACCCCCAAGGTTCTCCTGGCAATGATCAACTCGCAACTCACCAACCGTGAGAAGACCAAGACCATCCTAACCAACGCCACGGAGACCGACAAGAACGTGGAAGAAGTACTGTCGCCACAAGACAAACTCTTCATGGACGAACTCTATCATATGATGGAGCAGGAACTAGCCAACTCGGAATTGGATGTCAACAAGGTAACGAAACTGATGCACATCTCCCGCACAAAGCTCTACTACAAGGTCAAGGGACTCACAGGAGAGAATCCAAGCGTCTTCTTCAAGACCTATAAGCTCAATCGTGCCGCCACCCTCATCGTGGAAGGCAAGTACAACATCTCGGAGATTGCCTATATGACGGGATTCAACACCCTGTCTCACTTCTCTACCAGCTTCAAGAAGCAATTTGGATGTACACCGAGCGAATATAGTAAGAAAACTTATTAAATTTCGATGCGAAATAGGTCAGTTTTGGGGAAAAATGCTTATCTTTGCATCCAGATTGATTTAATAAATAGAAAAAGGAAATTAATTATGAACGCAATTCACACAGACAATGCGCCTGCAGCTATCGGTCCATATAGCCAGGCTATCGAAGTAAACGGTTTCGTATTTGCATCAGGTCAGATTCCTATCGACCCAGCAACAGGCAATTTCGTAGAGGGTGGCATCAAGGAGCAGACCCGTCAGAGTCTTACCAATGCCCAGAACATCCTGAAGGCAGCCGGTACCGACCTTTCTCACGTAGTGAAGACTACTGTATATCTGAACAGCATGGACGATTTCGCAGCCATGAACGAGGTTTATGCCGAGTTCTTCAGCCAGCCATACCCAGCTCGTTCAGCCGTAGCCGTAGAGAAGTTGCCTAAGGGTGCATTGGTTGAGGTAGAAGTATTGGCTGCCAAGTAAATCTCCGCTTCGACAGTATAAACATTTCGAAGAAAGAAGATTTTGATGGGAACTACAATCACATTCAAGAATCTAACGATAGGCTATCGCTCGAAGCATCAGCTCAGAGCGGTAGCCTCATCTATTCATGCCTCACTCCAGGAAGACAAACTGACCTGTCTCATCGGAGCCAACGGAGTGGGCAAATCTACCTTGCTCCGCACCTTATCTGGATTCCAGCCACCCCTTGATGGAGAAATCCTGATTCAAGACAAACCTCTATCCGATTATTCAGCCCGCGAACTCGCCCAGGAAATAGGTGTAGTTCTCACTAACCGTATGGATACTCCCCAACTATCCGTTCAGGAAATCATCGGCATCGGCCGTTCTCCCTATACCGGCTTCTGGGGAACCTTATCCTCGGCAGATCAAAAGATAGTAGATGAAGCCATCCGGCAGACAGGCATCCAGCACTTAGCCTCCCGTTCTATCACAGAGTTAAGCGATGGCGAGCGCCAGAAGGTGATGATTGCCAAAGCGCTGGCTCAGCAAACCAGCCTCATCATCCTGGATGAGCCTACCGCCTTCCTCGACTTTCCGAGCAAGGTGGCAACCCTCCAAATGCTCCGTCGCCTTGCCCACGAGCAGCATAAGTCTATCTTATTGTCAACCCATGATGTGGAACTGGCCCTGCAGATTGCCGATCAGCTCTGGCTGATGGAAGAAAACCATCTCTCCATCGGCACCCCAAAAGAGCTTGCAGAAGACGGCTCGTTATCCAGATTCATCGACCGGGATGGCATCAGATTTGATGTAGAGAAGATGAGAGTAGAATTATCTTCTACATTTTCATAGTGCAATTTCCTACCGCTTATTCTCTGTATCAAACCGCATAATCCCATCTCCCCGCATCATAGCCTCTATTAAGTAAATACGCATTTTGATATTTCGGAGTTTTTGACTATATTTGCATCAGAAATCCAACAGATTTCCATGACAGGAAAGTCTGAAACTAGAAATCTATCATACTAAATAAGAAAATCAGCCATCCAGCAACATTCCGTTGCCAATTGGCTGATTTTTCATTTTTTATCCGTTCGCTATCGAAATTCATCTATCGGGATGCCATCTGGGAAAGATTGGAAGCGAATACATTTTGAGATAATTATCTATCACCCATCACGATTTACACACATTACAGACTCTAACATACTCATATACAGATATTTAAATAGCGTGATAGATACTCCGAAAAGCGGAAGTATCCATTACGCTATCCATCACGATTTAGCGTTATCCATCACGATTTTCTCACTACCAGATACCGCATGCCGTCGTTGAAACGCTTGCGGTGAATGGATGGCATCTGAGAAAGTTTGCGGCCAAAGGTGATGAGATTGCTCAACTTCAACGATGAACCGATGTGACTCTTCAGTTCCTGGAAAATCTCGGCTGCCGTAAGATACTCACCCTGCTTGACATCATCGGTCAAGTCGAAATAGAGATTGAAATACTGGTCTACCGGAGAAACCACCTCAAACTTCCTGTTGTTCGCCATGATCAGCCGGGTCTGTTCCGCATCAAAATAAGTCTTCTCGCCTGCCCGTAATGCAGAAAGCGCCTGCGCATAAAGCTGTTCATAATTCGGACGCTGGCTCACATCGATAGGACCCGTGAGCTCCACACCCAGAAAACGGCGATTACCGGAAGGATCGGAGAGGATATCCTCCATATTGCTCGTGGCGATAAAAGACGCCATTCTCGGAAATTCCTGTACATGACTGCCATACGGAGGTTTTATCTTGACACTCGGCAACTGGATGATGTTCTTCAGGAATCCCTGCTGCACCTGAGGAGAAATCTGGTTGAACTCATCCAGGTTGATAACCAGCGACTGGCACATTGCCTGAAGCACCTGCCGTTTCTCTGACAATACGAGATTATCATTATACCCCCATTGCAACTCCGGCGGAACCAGAGACCGGCAGAAAGTACTCTTGTTGTAGCCCTGCTTGGAGATGAGAAGTGGTGCCACAGAGTTGCCGTATTTGCGATGACTGTAAGCACGCCACTGGTCAACCATCGCCAGGAACCAGGTATAGAACCAATCCTCCCAATAAGGATTATCAGTAGGCACCGTGCGCGCCAAGGCACGGATATGATCCTTACCGTCCCACTTCCCCTCACACTTGAACAGGAAGTTATCTACAGGATTATAGGTAGAAAGAAGATCCGACTCCAGATAATTGCGCACATCCTTGATGCTCACACGGATGTTGGCGAGCTGTACCTCCAGCGTCATACGCTTCTGCACACGGGCATCCACTGGCTGATAGCCCCAATAATCCTTTTCCTTTGGCCTATATTCTGTGCATTTCATTACCGAATTATAACGGAAATCATATTTCTTACACAGAAATCCGATCATACTCATGATATTGTCACTCAACTCCTTACGGTCGTTATCCACACCTCCGGAAGAGTGGTCAGCCTCCTTCTCATCAACGCTCTCCACAGGTTTTTCTGCGCCATGAAAGACTTCATTCAACGTCAGGGGCAAGGCATCTTCACGATAATAAGGAAAAGAATCTCTTGTCATCAGAAAATCGGAAAAGATAGAAGGCTCGGGCATCTGCATCTTTGCCTTTACTAGCGTCTGATAAAGCGGAGCAAAGGTCAGGAAGGCCTGCTTGTAAATCCTGTCGGCAGCAACCTCCTCATCAGGTAACGTCCCCTTTGCCAGCGCATATTTCGCCAGAACATGCAGACTGATGCCATCGGCTCCCACAAAGGCTGCAAGAGTAGAAGGCAGACTGGCTACTTTCTGCTTGATGGCATCCACACCTCCATCCTCATTTATATCAACAAACGTAAGCAGCAGAACGCCGTTGTTTTTCTTCATCTTCAGGAGTCCATTCTCCGATTTCTGAAATTCTGCCGCAGGGTGAACATGCATCCAGGTTGGCATATCCTTATACCCATCATAACCATTCATGAGATAAGGTACATATTCACGGAAGTTCTCCACGGTATTCCTGGCGTCATCGTTTACGATGCGCCCCAGGAAACGTTCCAGACTCTTGGTACTTACCAGGAGCTGGTTCTTTTTATTTCTATGTGTTATGGTAAATTTCATTATCTGTCATTTTAAAAAGTTTATCGACACGAGACACTTTGTTTCATACCATGAAACAGTTTGTTTCAAGCCTAGAAACACTCTGTTTCACCCTGTGAAACAAACCGATACGTTGCATTCCCGCTTTCGATACATCGGCAGGGGATTGTGCTTTATTCGTAAACGAATCCGATTTCTTCTGCATAATGATCATAGGCAGGTTCCCCATAACCATATTCAGCAAAGACTTTCTTCACCTGCTCCTGCATTTCCGGCGTAAGATGTTTCTCCCCCCGATGTACACGATAATAGGTAGTACGGTTGCCCAGAACATCCATGACGCGGTACTTGATGGTCTGCATTTCGACATGTTTTACCTGGTCGTAGAGATGGGAAAATCCCCATGCTGCCTTGAACTGGTACACACGCATGAAATGGGAACAAGATGCATGGAGGTTAGCATCGGGATAAACAGCATTTCCGGCAGTAACATCATCGGGTTTGAACTTTGCCGAGATGAATCGGATGCATTCTGCTGCCCGAGGACAATCGGCATTGAAGCAGTACATCCAATGATAATCTACCAGACTTTTGATAAACGCAGGATCATTAAGATTTAATTCCATAAAAAATAAATTTTTAATTAAACATTAGGTTTCGCAGTGGTTATTGCCATTGTGGAATCTGTGTTGTCAACACTCCGCAAAGATACAAAATTTTAAAGCCAAATGCAAGCTTTGTCCCGAAAACTTTCATCTTTGTCCCGAATCACGTGCATAAAAAAAGCACTTTCAGCAAGAAGATAAGCTGAAAGACGTGATGGATAAAGGCAATAAGTGATGGATAGCGTGATGGATTTTGTAAACATTTCGGCTATCTATCACGCCATACAAGAGAGACAACCACCTCATTATCAAATGATTAAAAATTCAAAAAGAGAAAATGTGAGGGATGTGAGGGATAAAAAGAGAAAAAACTATTTCCGTTTTTGTTGTTCTCTTATTATCCTGAACGCCAAATCGGTAAACTTTTTAAATTCTGCCTAAACCTGTCCTCTTCCAAAAGCCCAGAAAATGAGGGCGGCAGAGGCTGGTGCAGCATGTGTTCCTACATACTGGCGCATTTTGGGTAATAAAACTGAAGCCACTTACTCTCCATTAACGACCGCTTGTAATCTAAAACTTGCCCATTACCCCCAAACGCCGAAAATCCCATTTGCAACTTGTAGAAAAAATGGCTAAATTTGCAAGGAAACATTAATACATTTATAGAAAAAACAAGGTTACTAATTATTTAATAGATAAATACAATGAGAAGATTAGTTTATTTATTAGTGCTATTTGTTATGTTTATAACATCAGCCAGGGCAGAGATTTTTTATTCTACACTTAAAATTGGTGAACAAACCACACTAAATGCCTATGCTTCACCTTCCTCCAATCATTATATCAGCAAGTATGAATGGTGGTTTCCTTCAGTTTGTGTAACAGCCGCAGGAGGAGGCTCCAGGTTCGATAGCTATTGTACAATATTGGCAACGGGAGCAACCAAGTACGTTGCAGGTGGACGGGTAGAGGTAAAATGCCATGTCTACCAAAGGGAATATGGGCATTCAATAGACACGCCGTTGACAACTGTGACATTCGTAATAACGGTGAATGAAAATGGAGGCGGAGAGATAGAAGGGGGAACGGATATCAAGCTGGTCAGCTCCTCGCCAAAAGATGGAGACACGGATGTCGATGTAAACGTGAAACCTGTGCTACAATTCAATCAGGCGGTATCATATGTGAGCAACAAGCCTATATCCCAATGGATCAGGCTAGAAACAGACTATGGTTCAAAAATATACGTTGACAGCCATTTCGCAACCAATATAAAAGCCGATGGAACATCAGAAACCCAGGTAACCATCACACCTCAGAAGACACTTCAGGCTGGCACTCACTACACGCTGATTATACCAGCTGGTAGCCTTAAACTCAGGAATGGATCTCAAAACAGCAACGAACATAGGATAGGATTCACAACGAAGGATGTAAACACATCGATTGCCAACCCTGTCTTGAAAGAAAGCAAGAAAGGTCAGGTATACGACATGAGTGGCCGGCGCCTGAATGCTCCTAAAAAGGGCATCAACATCATCAATGGTAAGAAATATATCTGTAAGTAATAACGAATTTAAAGCTGAGCTATCGGCATGACGGGCACAAATCATGAAAAAAATACATTTTTCTTTAATGGCGTTTCTCATCGCCTTGTTGACAATGTTTTCTTTTACCGCTTGTTCTTCGTCTAGCGAGAATGAAGATGAAATTGAAGAAACAAAATCCGGTATTGAGGGATATTGGATTTGTTTAGAAAGCGTTCGTCAAAATGTAAAAAATGCCTATAATTACAATCCAAACGACTATACCGAAATTTTATATTTTGGAGCTTATTGGTCTGATGGCGTTTTATGGGGAGGTGGTGAAAGTTGTATTTATTTATGGCATTTTATTAATGCCAATACTGTTCAGCGCATTTGTTTTCAGATATACCAAAACAAAAATGATAATGCCTTTTATAAAGAAACAAATACTCAATATCCATTTTATCTTGCAGAATTTTCTGATAGGTATATATATACCTATGTTATTGCTAATAATAAAATTGTTTTATCAAATGGAGATTTGATTACTCTTTTGAATGGAAAACTTTATTGGGATGGGCAAATGAATGGATATGAAAGAGTGAATGGTATAAAAATAAAATAAGTGCCTTGAACCTTTCCTAGAGGAAGGTGACAGGTCTCGACAGGAAACTAGACAAGCAAGGAGGGGGATTACTGAATTTTAATGTTTTCCCCCACCTTGATTTTCTCTTCATAGAAACTGGAACCATATCCCAGCCAATAACCCAAAGCACCCTGAACATTCGACTTCAAATTGGAGTTGACAGGCATCAGGGGAATTCTGGACAAGGCTGCCATATCTTCGAAACTGCGCCAAAAGGCATAACCTTCCTCACCTAATGAAGAAAACTTTACCCTTACTATTTCATTCTCCTTAAAAAAAGGAGTAAAATCTTTCTGTAGATTATCCCTACCCCGTTTTACCGAAATTCTTCCCTCTTCTCCTATCATTCCATCGTCAAAAAGGCCTAATTCAGCAGAATACATTTCGTTCTGATTTCCTACAGTCTGCGTAAAAAGTTTGCATTTTCCTCGATAAGACGTATAGGCATAAAGTTGGAAAAGACTATCTACATCAGTAGGTTCTACACGAAAGGAATCAATTTTTGCAGACACCGGAATACGGGTCTTTGCTTCTGCCACCTTGCCATCCGAAGCCTCTACCCTCAAGACATACTCCCTTCCTTCCACGCCACGCATATCAAAAGTGGTATAGATAAAAGGTGGAAAATATCTTTTATCATACCTCCCCGCCAAGACCTCTGTTCTTTCACCATCAGAAATGGTAATTTTCGCCCATCTGTCCATATAGCGAGAAAGGCTGTCTAATGACAGTTCATCCTTACCCAAAGGAATCGTTTTAGTCAGTTTTACGATAGGAAAACCACCAGCATCAATCCACCCTTCAACTACCAATTGCGATTCATCTGACGTAGAAACATCCTGGCTACATCCTCCAAATATAAAGGATAAAGCCAAGACGATTATGACAAGACTATTGTGACTGATTTTCATAAGCAGATGTTTCAAAATTTACAATAATAATTGATAGAAGGCATAATAGGCATCAAGAACTTAAAACCATTATATCTCACATGATTATCATACACCTTGATACGATAGAACAAATCATTTCCGTGCATCATAACATTATAAAGCGAGAAATTTATTCCGCTACGAACGCTGCCCTTCGTTGCAAAATCATAACTTACCGACAAATCAAGACGCATATAAGGTTTTACCCTATCTCCATTATGAGGTCCATATTCCGTTACAAGATTGCCCGACATTAAATAAGCATAATTCACTTTAGTATAAGGGGTTCCGGAAGCCAGCACATAGGTTGAGCCTAAACTGACACGGCGATTTATACGATAAGTAGCTACGGCATTCAGCTCGTAAATACGTTCATGCCCGGCAGGATACCGTCCCTGATATTGTTCGCCATCAAACTTTCGCATGGCGCGCCCCAAGGAACCACTCAGCCATCCCGTCAGTTTTCCCCTTCGTTTTTCAAGGAGAAGATTTAATCCATAATTGTAACCCTTGCCATGCAACAAGGAGCCATCAAAAGAATAAGAAGAGAAAAGGATATCAAACATATTGCTATTGTTCTCTATCTGGTTCATCAACCATTTATAATAAGTTTCCACACTCAACCGGTATTCCTTTGCGGCAAACCAGAATTCACCTTGCAAGGCAGCATGATAGGCATATTGCGGACGATGATTCTGATCGGCAGCAAACCAGAATTCGGTGGGAAGTCCAGCCGAAGAAAAGCCAGTCTGAAAAAGATACTGGTTACGGATGCCCAAATTGAGATTCAGTTTGGCTGATTGCGACAGGTCGTAATTAAACTTAAGATGAGGTATAACCCGATAAAAAGATTTCTGACAATGATAACCAGAGACTCTAGCACCCAGTTCTATCAAGAGATTTTCTCCCAAAGGTTGACAATACTGCAGATAAGCACTTGCCTCCATCGACTGCTGATGCTGCGTATCAGTCTGATAATTAGCCAAGTTGCCAGAAATGCCAATATCTTGCGGCAAGAGCTGATGGCGAACCACCTCTGCTCCCATTCTCCATCTTCCACAAGAGAAATTTCCCTTATATCCTAAATCAAAGATGAAAGACCGCATTCCTACTTGAAAAGAATACTCATTTACATTCAACCGGTTGGCATAACGGGAATAATACACCATCTGCTCCATCTGCCAGTTCTTTCTCCTCTCATTTTCCCCATGCTTGGAGCGCGAATACCAATGGAGCGCTGCCATCGTATTGTTCCACTTGAGCTTTCCCTGCAAGCCATGACAGGCCTGTCCTATCTTCATTTTATCATAGCCCCAATATCCTTCAAATTTCAACACATTAGCATCATCCAACTGAGTGATATAAGACAGATTATAATCTGAGAAATCATACTTCACCTCATCACCATCTACCTCAAGCCATTTAGAGTATAATAGATTGAGATAGGCCGCACGAGCCGATAATAAAAGTAAGGAGCGTTTGCCAACCGGCAAGCATAACGTTCCTTGAGAAGACATCGGACCTACAGACAGTTCTCCATGAACACCCCCCATCCAAAGGTTATCTTCTGCCGCAAGCCAAGTAGGAGTCAACATATCTACCCTACCACCCAATCTGTTAGGAAAAGAAGCAGAAACAGGAGATGTCTGCAGACTCATCTCTGAGAAATGTCCCGCATTGAATATTGAGAAGAAGCCCAGCAGATGAGCCGCATTATAAATAGGTGCACCACCAAGGGAAACATAATTGTGAGAATTGTCACAGCCCTGGATATGCAAACCGGCATCATATTCGGAATTGGTTTGCACGCCAGGCAAAAGCTGAGCATAATGCAGAGGATCGGCATTGCCCAGAATATGAGGCATCTCATCCATGAGAGACATGCTGATAATGCTGGTCCCCTCTATTTCTCTCAATTGAGAACGAAGGTGCTTACCACGAATCTCAACTGCCTGAAGCCCATAATGATTGAGCGTGTCGGTCATTTCTGCCGACACGCCTTTCAATATACCAAATACTACATAAATAAATATGCAGAAAACTCTTTTCACTATCTGATATTTCCTTAGATAATTCTACTGTATTGTGTCGACTTATATTAGTCAAACATATTAATGAAATCATCTACGATGCTCCGCACCTTATCAACTACTGTCTTAAACGACTTCTCATTAAAGTAATCTGAGTAAGAATACTTCGAACCATCAGAGAATTCCAGCCACGGTTCAGCATCCCAATACTTATAGCTACCATAGCCATCCTCGATAGGTGCGAGATAAACCTTAGCACAACTCTTAGAGCTGTTATCGAGATAGAGCTTGGCATCAACAAGTTTATTGGCGTTATCAAGATACTGCTTGAACTGAGATTCATTTTCATCTGCTTTATCAAGATTCTGAATCAGCAGATCAACATCAGAGAATGTTGCAACAACCTTTGCTTTGCCCAAAATATCAACAGATGCAGAAACCTTGCCGTATGTACCTTCCAGATTGTTGTCGATATCCCCAGCAGCATTAGCTATAACCGTAATCAGCGTTTCGTTGCCCTTAGAGATTACAGCCTTTGCTTCTGCATTTTTTCCAGCCTTGAAAGCCGCTTTGTTTACCTCTACCTTGTAAGCGCCAACCTGAGTTACGGAAGAGAGTTCCACCTCGTCTTTGGCCAGGTCTATTTCACCTGCGGTCTTCACCTCAGTATTAATCGTTGTCATGGCTCTCACCTCGCCATTTCGGCTCAGCGTAAGTTCCATCTTCTTAGGCAAGATAAAACGGTATTCGTCTTTATACTCTTGCCACTTGTAGCCATCCCAATATTCACCTTCATCATCAAAGCAATCATGGTGAATCAGAGTTCCATCACTACTACCATTCAATGTAAGCACACAGTTCTTTCCATCCTTATCATTGAAGAAGAAAGAGAGATGATCACCACCCTTCTTCGTCTGTTTCCAAACGCCATTCTTGAGCGTAAACTCCCCTACGAAGTTAGAAGCTTTGATAAGATATTTCGTGCCTTCTTCGCTGTCTGAAACCGTGGAAGCATCGCCACATGCCTCAAACCATTCTGACACTTCACTACCATCTTCGTAATCAACACCATCTATCAAGGTCTTGAACTCCTGCAGATCATTCACATTCATCTTGCCCAGCAGCTCCTGTGCTGTAGCGTCTAATTTCTGTTTAGCTTGTGCAGCTGTCAATTCTGTATTTCCGCCAGGATTATCATTTCCTCCACCAGGAGTCTCTGTGCCACCTCCGGGAATTTCCGGAATGTTTTCAGGATCATCACTACTACTGCTGCAAGACGCTACAGAAAAAGTCATCGCCATCGCTAAAAAAGATACTAACAGAAAATTCTTTCTTTTCATACTAGTTAGTTCTATACTTGCCTATCCTCAAGAACAAGTTTTTAATGAATAGTCGGGTGATGAGGACATCATTCCACCTCTTATTATATTTTTTATTTATTATGCAAAAGTAAGTTTTTTCAGTAGAAAAACCAAGGAAAAATGCATTTTCTGATGTATGATGCTATGAAAAGATGAGATTGTATGCCTGCCACTCTATATGACACCCCTGCCATAAGTCAGAAAATCCATCATCCTCTTTAAAACTAAAGCCATATACCCCTTATAAACAACCGCTTGTAACCCGTAAGCCGCCACTTAACCCCAATCATCGAAAAACCCGTTTGCAATATATCGAAAAAATCGCTAAATTTGTAGGAAAATATTAATGCATTTAGCGTAATAAGAATATGAGCACATTGTCTAATGTGACACCAGGCAGAGACAAGTTTTTGTCTCAAAACGTTGGCCTTATCGCCAATGTCTCCTCCAGAGAATCACTTGATGGGGTGTCGGTAAGATACGCCCTAGACCCTAGTAAAAAATGGTTTGTACTGCGTGCCACTTACCACCGCGAATTGAAAGCCTATGATTATCTCATTAATTATGGTATCGAAGCATTTCTCCCACTCCACCGTACCCTTAAGTATGTGGATGGCAAGCGAAAGTTTGTCATCGAGTCTTATCTTCCCAACATGCTCTTTGTTTACGCAAGTCCGGAAACTGTAGAGAACTGCGTAAAACATACGCCCGATCTTCATTTTCTCAGCTATTATTACAATCACTTTGTGGCAACAGAAGGAGAAAAGAATCCGCCTCTCATCGTACCATACGATTCGATGATGAATTTCATCAGGGTATCTACCACCGACAACCGTCACGTCAAGGTGATGAGTCCCGAGAACTGCCATTTCAAGAGTGGCGACATGGTGAGGGTGACAGATGGAGAATTCAAGGGAGTAGAAGGCAGGGTGGCAAGAGTATCAGGCCAGCAGAGGGTTGTGGTAGAAGTAGAAGGAGTCTGCCTCATCAGCACCGCCTATATTCCTAGTGCATTTATAGAAAAGAAATAAAATGTTCAACTTTTAAACTCATCAATTATGAAAAAATTAGTTTTATTGATTCTTATGCCTTTCATTCTAGGCATATTGAACGTATCAGCTCAAAGTGAATTGAATAATTTTGAAGGAGAAACGACTGCAAAAATCTTCAATTCCCAGAAAATGAAAAGTGCTGTTTTAACAAAAAATCTCTTGGCTAAGATGATTGTAAAAGCAGTAACCAAAAAGTATCTGGACAATAATCCTGCACTTTATAATGGTGCCTATACTGCAACTACCATTATTAAGGGAGGTAAGATATGCGTGAAGTCAAGTAACCTCAACACTGTTACTATCACAATTCCAGAAGGAGGAAAGACCAAGACTATCTGCTATTTTCCTTATATCAAAAAAGGGTATTATACCTATAGTTCTGCAGATACAAAACAAGCTCAGCAGCAATTAGAGCAAATGCGCAAGGGAAATGTAGAAAAGACAGGCGAGACAATGAATATAATGGGACACAAATGTACCGTTTATAAAGTTAAATATGAGGCTTCAACTGATTCTGCTGGAATGAAAGTTAAAACCATCATAAATAACGAATATGCTATCAGCAATGATCCATCTTTGCCAGAAGTTAATAAAGAAATCATTCCTGGCGTACATGGAGCTCCATTAAAATTTGCAACCAACGTAGTTTCACAAACAAATTCCGACATGATAAATATGGATATCAGAATAGCTATTGCCAGTATTGTAACTTCCATCACGCCACGTACTGTAGCAGACTCAGAGTTTGAAGTTCCTGCCGACATAAAATTAATAAATATAGATGGGAACGAAAAAGAGTATTTCAAACTTTATTCCGAAAACACCAAATATTTGAAAAAGAACAAATTATGGGTTGACCCTGCTATAAACGAAGATAGAATTTACGATAATCTACAAGAAGAATGGGATTATTAATTCGTCTTATATGAGAAAAATTATATTCTTTTTGCTAACAATAGAATCTCTTGTTGCGGTTTCACAAACAAGAGATTCTGTATTTCTCTATCGAAGAGGGTCTATCTGTTCTTTCATGATAGGACATCGAGATTTGAGCTTTGCACAAGAAATCGAGAATGTCTTTAACGAAATGCCAGTTCCAGACAAATACAATGACCATTCAATCGGGAAAAAAGTCTTTTATACCGCAGATGGGAAATTGAAGATGAAGAATCTAGATTCACACATGGGATTTAAAATTAATGCATCTTCTGACAAAACCTTAATGAATGATTTTGATTTTTTCCTACAAAAACAAGCTATAGCAAGCCGCCTCATTGCCAAATGGTTTAATAGAAAAAAAGCAACGGGAATCTGTAATATGAACTTGGTACAGGAACGAGGTTACCAGAATGCTTCTGAAGTTGAAAAAAGACTTGCTGCTCTCTCTGTACGTAAAGACGCACTCCTAAAAGATGCAGGAGAAGAACTTATTGGTAACACTTTTGTTTTGATAAATGATATTAGATATATCGATCAAAGCAAAGGTTCTTCCATCATAGGAGGCGTGGTAAGTGCCGCTACCCAAATGGCCGGTGCCCTTAATGGAATAGAGGTGAGCGAAGAGAACAATTTAGGAACTATCATTTCTTCATACAAAGGCTTTAACGTAAAGATAAAAACATACTTGTACCAATTAATCTGGGACGATGAAATTTCTTCATACTTTTACAAAGACATATATTCAGAAAACAGTGATGACAAAAAGAAGGAGAATTTTGAAAACAACCGAGGGCGTTTTTCTTTACTATATTTAGGTATGCAAGAAAGTAGCGGTAAAAGTGTATCTTTTTTAGGAATAAACAAAGATAATCCGCAACAAATGGTAAGAAAAGCTTGCCAAAGGGCTTTGGATGAAAACATCGCAAGTTTACAAAAGAACTTTGATGTATTTAAAGTTAAGGCACCACTCTATGATATTCAACCTTTAACATGTGAAATCGGCATGAAAGAAGGCGTTACAGAGAACAGTCGCTATGAAGTATTAGAAACCGTAGAGGATTCCAAAGGTCACATAAATTATAAACGCATTGGAGTAATCCGTCCTATAAAAGGAAAAATATGGGACAATCGATATATGGCAGCAGAAGAAAAGGCAGAAGGGGCAAATCTAAAATTTACGACTTTTGAAAAAGTTAGCGGAGGACCCTTTTTTGCAGGAATGTTAGTAAGGGAAATTAAATAAATTAAAGACATATGAAAAGAGTATTGAGTTTGTTGTTCGTAATATTGACAATAGCACTTTCTGCATTAGCCAAAAGTAACAACATGCCGAAGTATGACATTACTGGAGCTGGATCTGGAAACGAAGGAATGGTCTTGGTGAAGGTTTTTGTCTATGCGAAGTCGGCTAATGATCAGGATTTGAAGCGAGCTGCCGTTCATGGCATCGTGTTCCGTGGTTGCACTGGCAACAATAGCGGTGCCAGGCAACCTGCGATGGCATCTGCAGAAACAGAGGCAAGCCATGCTGAATATTGCAGGGAATTCTTCGCTCCTACGGGAGAATGCCAGAACTATGCAAGCATCATCGCTGGTTCTTATGAAAGGGTAAAGACGGCAAAGGGTTATAAGTGTGGAGCTATCGTGCAGGTCAACAAGGCGACTTTGCGAAAGACCTTGGAAACTGCTGGAGTAGTGCGCTCTTTGTCATCGGGTTTCTAATTTTTAAAAGAATACGATTATGAGAACATGGATTTCAATATTATTTATGTTAGTCATAGCACTGATTCCTTCTGCAACAAATATAAAGGCACAGACTGCGGTTAACCGCACTTCTATCAAATGTATGGGAGTTGAACTTGATGGATCTCAAACCCTGAGAGTCATTGGTTATGGCAAAAACCGTGCTGATGCAAAGGAACAGGCCATGAAGAATGCTGTCTGGACGGTTATCTTCGATGGTATCCGCGAGGGGGTGGCAGGTTGCAACATGCGCCCTTTGGTAACAGAGGCGAATGCTCGTGAACGTTATGAAGACTATTTCAACACATTCTTTGCCGATGGTGGCGACTATAAAAAATACGTCTCATTGCGTGATACCAAGAAGGGATCGGCTGCAAGGGCAAAGGATAAGGTGGGCTACTCTTACGAGATGACCATCAGAATACTGCGTCCTCAACTGAAGGCTCGCCTGAAGGCCGACAATATAATAAGTAATGAACATTTATAAAGAAAAACTATGAACGTTAGACATATTTTAGCAGTTGCCTTGATGGTATTTTCCTTCACGGCAGTTTTCGGACAGGCTAAGAAGCCTACCCTGATGGTAATGCCAAGCGATGCCTGGTGTAATGAACATGGATATATGCTTACCATTGATAATCAGGGAACCCAGGAAAAAGTATCTGATTTTAAGACTGCGGTCGCTACGGATAAGCAACTCAATGCCGTTATCACAAAAATCGGCAATCTGATGGCTGACAGAGGCTTTACGCTTAAAGACTTGCAGCAGACTATCAAAAGTATCAGTCGTAATGCAGCCGAGGATGCGCTCATCACGAGCAAGGCAGGTTCTTCTATTGCCGAATCGCCTCTTGACCAATTGCGCAGACAGGCCAAGGCTGATATTCTTTTAAGATTAGACTGGACGGTGAACACCGTGGATCCCAAAAGTTCCATCACTTATAATCTCGCTGCTATTGATGCTTATTCTGATAAGCAGATTGCCGGCGCTGAGGGAACGGGAAAAGGTTCATTCTCTGCCGAAATACCGGTATTGTTAGAGGAAGCTGTTCAAGATCACATGGACGTTTTTTGTGAGCGCTTGCAAAGTCATTTTGATGATATGCTGACGAATGGTCGCGAAGTATCTCTCACCATGAAATGTTTCGATAATGGTAGTGGACTGGATTTCACCCAGGAATATGGCGATTTGGAACTGAATGAAGTGATTGATAATTGGCTGAGCGAGAATTGTGTAAACCATCGCTTCAACAAATCGGATGCTACAGATTTTACCTTGCAGTATGAGCAGGTGAGAATTCCTATCTACAATGATAAGGGACTGGCAATGGATACCCATGCTTTTGCCCGTAATATGGCTAGATATTTCAAGGCTGCCCCTTACAATATTCCGGTAAAGGTGGTAAATCAGGGACTTGGAAGATGTGTGTTAATTTTCGGTGAAAAATAAAACGAGTGAATTATGAAAAAGAATCTTTTAAAATATATACTTGCCTCTTGCTTGCTGTTCCCCGCTCAAGGAGTGATGGCACAAGATTGCAGTATTCCTATATCTGTGGTGATAGACAATGGCTTTGCCCATGTAACGGATGAAACTGCCTCTACGTTGAAGACGCAGTTGGAGAGATTGGTTACTCAGTCGAAACTGGATGTAGGATGGGATAATGCCAATTTTGCCGTTACGGCAAAGTTTGACCAGTTGGACAGACATGTGCAAGGTGGGGCTCCCGCTCAGATTGTGAATGTGTTTGGAGTCACCTTGTATCTTGTGGATATCTACCATCAGAAACTGTTCAGTTCTGCATACGTGGAGGTGAAGGGTGTGGGCACCAATGATACCAAGGCTTCCATGAATGCCGTCAGACAGTTGAATCGCGGAAACACCAAGATAACTTCTTTCCTTTCAGGACTGAAGCAGAGAATCATCAATTACTATGACTCTCAGCTTCCTATCATCATGAAGGAGGTGAAGTCGAAGGTGGCAATGAAGAATTATGGTGAGGCGTTGACTATGCTGGCGGTAGTTCCTACCTGCTGCAATGGCTATGATTCTGCCATGAAAGAAGCCATGAGGATATATGTGCTCTATCGGGATACTTATTTCCAGGCTCGTCTTAACAAGGCGAAGGCTTTATGGGCAGCCAATCCTACTCAGCAGGGTAGTGTTCCTGTAGTAGCGATTCTATCTTCTGTAGATCCTGAAGCCAAATGTTACAAGGATGCCATGTCTTTGCTTTCTGAGGTGGCAAAGGTTGTCAAGACTTATGTTGATTACGAAACAAAGAAGAAGTATGAGGATATGGTAGAGTTAGAGAAACTCCGCATCAATGCAATTGGCGAGATAGGCAAAGGCTATGCTGCCAATAGACCAAAGAATCTAATGTTTCTAGAACGTTTAAATCTAAAAGGTTCATAACAAATCATCCTAATATACAAGAAACTAAAAATATTAACATTTTAAAAAACAAGCTTTATGAAAACAATTAAATTTTTATCGTTATTGGCATTACTTTTATGCTTCCTTGGCAGTTGCAGCAGTGATGATTCCAGCAACAAAGACATGCCTAATCCTAATACAGGAATAGACAATTATTCAGATATTGCCGTAACTGGTGCAGCAAAAGAAACCGGCATGACTTATGTAGATGTTGTTGGCTATGTAAACTACCCTGAAGGTGAAGTATATGACTTGCCGGTCGGGATAGAGTATGGCGAAAAACCAGATGAGCTAACAACGAGGGCTTATGGTGAAAACAAAGGTAGAAACATCTACACTACCATACAATACTTAAAGCCTAACACAACATACTATTATAGGACATTCGTTGGACCTAGCGAATATTACTTTGTAGGAAAACAAATATGTAGTTTCAAGACCAAAGAGCTTTCTTACAACGGAAAAATGACAGCTAACTTGACCGACCAGACATTTCAAGAAGCAACCTTAAATTACGATATAGACACACAAGGTCTAAACAAAAAAGAAGATTTCAGAACCGCAATTGTATATTCAGAAAAGCCTATAGCCCTAAATGGTCCACAGCTTTTAGAGAAGTTCAACAATAGTTATTACGATGATAATAGCGATTTGCATTTTATTTCAGGATCAAACAGTACTCGTGTATATTGCAATCCAGAGGCAACGGTTTACTATTGCCCTTTCATAACAATAGGTCAAAATATTTTTGTTGGAGAAAAACAGAGTAGTTCCTTGAGAAAACTGCCCGACTATACTAATGACTTTATTGATTTGGGGTTAAGCTGCGAATGGGGTACGAAAAATTTAGGAGCCGCCAATCCTATGGAAGAAGGCGACGAAACCAGTTCCAATCGTTCTACAGCAAAGATTCAAGAGTTATATGGAAGCGACTGTAATTTACCAACAAAAGAACAGGTAGAAGAACTGGCACAATGCAAAATGGAAATCATTGATTATGGCTTGCTCATCACTGGTCCTAACGGAAAACAAATATATCTGCCAAGATTACATAAGGTTACCAATTACGGAACAGCTTCTACCGAATCCGTAGGGTTTGGTTCTGGAGCATATAGTTATTGGGATTACTACGAGATTGAATATAATTTCTATCAGAAACCTGCCGAGTTATATACAGAACGTTCCGCCATCCCTTATTATAGTTCAATATTACCAAACAGATACAATTATTCGACATGGGCTGTTAGAGCAATAAAAAATAAATAATAGGACTTTCAAGATGTACGGAGTTCACTATAGTCTTTTCTCTTATCAAGCATAGTTTTACATCTTTTTTTTAATTGCCAAAAACTTGCATGATTCAAAAAATAGCCGTATCTTTGCGGCTAAAGATAGGAATAGGAGAAATCGTTATGGCAAACAATGCATGCAGAAAGTTGCCGGTAGGCATACAATCTTTCAATAAAATCAGAGAAGAAGGTTATCTCTATATATAAGAGTGACATCATCTGGAAATTGGCGAACAATGGCAAACAGTATAATTACTTGAGTCGCCCTCGCCGATTCGGTAAATCTGTGCTTGTTGATACACTTCAGGCTTACTTCGAAGGAAGAAAAGATCTCTTCGAAGGACTGAAAATAATGGAGTTGGAGAAGGAATGGAAGCAGCACCCTGTGATTCGACTTGACATGAGCCGAGGGGGAGCCAATACTGCCACCCTACGTTCATACCTGAACCTGCGATTCAAGGAATACGAGGAAATGTATGCCATTATACCAGACCCTACAGCCAAACTTGCCGACAGATTCGATGCCATCATCACAAAGGCATACAAACAGACAGGGCTCAAGGTTGCCATTCTTATCGATGAGTACGACTCTCCTCTCCAACACTCGTGGAAAACTCCCGAGCATGAGGGTTGTACAGAAGTATATAGAAGCGTTTTTGCCATTCTGAAAGCCGATGATGCGTATCAGCGTCTCGTCTTCATTACGGGTATTACCAAGTTTACGCAGATTTCTCTTTTCTCGGTACTCAACAACCTGACCAATATCAGTTTCCTTCCAGAACATGCTGCAATTTGCGGTATTACAGAAGAAGAAATCGGAGAGAACTTCAAGCCAGAACTGAAAAGAATGGCAGAAGTGAACGGTTGGACCTTGCAGCAAACTCACGACAACCTGAAGGATTACTACGATGGCTACCATTTCAGTCGCAGAAATATGGTGGATGTCTACAATCCTTTCAGTCTCCTCAATGCGCTTGATACGCAAGACTTGAGTTGTTTCTGGGTTTCATCCGGAGCTACCTCCATGCTGCCGAAGTTTGTTGACAACATGGAATTGCGATTACGCAATTTTGAACATTGTCCGATTTTACGCAAGACTCTTGAGAGTTCTGATGTAATAAATGGTGGCGCTGAGCTCTTCCTCTATCAGACGGGATACCTTACCATCAAAAGCAGCGATGAATTTGGCTATTTCTTAGGTTTTCCAAACCAGGAAGTAAGACAGGCACTTTACGAGGTTGTGCTGCCAACCTTGACCATGCAATCAGAAAGCGATATCATCAGTCTGCAAAGTAGCCTGTTCCGCCAATTGGGTACGGGGCAGATTGCGGATGCCATGAAGACATTGAAAGCATTCGTTGCCGACGTACCATACAGCAATAAGAAGCTTGCCTCTATGGACATGGAAGAGCGCTATCGCCTCATCATCAGTACTATTTTGAATGCCATCGGACTGAAAGTAGAGATGGAGCACATGCTTGCCACTGGAAGAATCGACCTCATCGCACAAACTTCCCGCTACATCTACGTGATAGAGCTGAAGCTGAGAAACAATGGCGGCAAGAAGGCTGCCATCCAGCAGATTTTAGGAAACAAATATCTGGACCCATTTAAGGCTGACAATCGAAAGGTGATTGGTCTCGGCATTGAGCTTGACGAGGAAGGAAAAGGCTTGTTGGATTGGGGAATCACTGAATAACAAGAATTACAGAATCAAGAAATGGTCTAATAACAAAGTCCGCTGACAATCTTGCAGATTGCATGCGGACTTTATTCGTATAATATAAACTCTCGTACTGAATTCTATTCACTTTCATCAATAAACAATCATATCTTTACCCCCTGAATCATCACAGTATCTCCAGCTTCTCCTTCACCGCCTTATAGCAGCGGCGGGAAATGAAGGCTTCCTCCTGGTCGAAAGGAGGATAGAATGTACAGCGGAGGGTGTAATTCTCGATGCTTGCCAGATATTCAAGATTGATGATTCTGTCCTGACGTATCTGAGCAAAGTAGGGAGATATGCCCAGTATCATCTTCGCCGTGGTCTGCTTCTTCAGCTTATACTCAGTACCATCCACCATCCGCATATTCCAGAGATGACATTCTTCATCGAAATTGCAGGCAAACACATCTTCTGCCTTTACCAGCAACAGCTTCGAAACTGTCTGGATGGCAGTCCGTTTGGATGTTGCAGCCTGCATAGAAGTCAGCGCTGAGCGAAACTTCTGAATATACTGAGGGTCATTGCCTAGCACAATGACATTTAACTTTGCATCTTCCATATAATATTCTTATTAATTAATGCAAAGATAACATTTTTTCAACACAAAACAACCCCCATATTTCCGCAAAAATGCTTATCGGGCATTTAAGGCTAACAAGCGGTTGTTCTTGGGGGTTAAGAGGAACCTTTTCTTTTGAGAAGGTGATTTCGTTCTGAGTATGTACTGTACTTCCCCTAAAAGTCACATTGTACTTCCATGAAGGACACTAACTTTTACTAAAATATGTAAAATAAGGCATTCTGAAGACCCCAAAACTTGTAAAATAAGGTATTCTGAGTTTTTTAGTAGTAAATTGGAAGCAAAAGGTTTTATTCGCTACCACCGAATAAAAAATACTATTTGCAAGAATATTGGAGTAAAGATATTCTTGGATAAAGAAAACGACGAAACGCATTATCTGCATTTCGTCGCTTCCTTTTTATAAGTCTATCAGATTCCTAAAGAATCTAAAACATTAAAAATCACCAGGTCCTTTTCCCCTTCATTCCTCCACCATAATCCTCACTTCATAAAAGCTGGAGCCGTAGCCTTGCCAATAGCCCAGGGCACCATGCACATTCGACTTCAGATTGGTATTCACTGGCATCAGGGGGATTCTGGATAATGCCAGCATATCCTCGAAACTGCGCCAGAAGGCATACCCCTCATCGGTTAAGGTGGGAAATACTTTCTATCATATGATTACTTTCTATCATATCCTATATCTCTACAATATCTCCAGCTTCTCCTTCACCGCCTTATAGCAGCGGCGGGAAACGGTGATGTTCTCCTGGTCGAAAGGAGGAGAGAAGATGCAGCGAAGCGTGTAGTTCTCGATGCTGATGAGGTAGTCGAGATTGATGATGCAATCCTGACGGACCTGAACCAACGAAGGAGACAGGGAGAGAACAGACTTCGCCGTGGTCTGCTTCTTCAATTTATGAATCTGACCATTGACCAACCTTAGATGCCATAGGCGGGTATCCTCATCAAATGTACAGCAGAACACCTCGTCGGGCTTCACCATCAGCAACCCCGAAATGGTCTGAACGGCAAGACGCTTACCCGATGTTCCCAACAAACTATTCAAACCCAATAAATCCTGAGGATTCTGTTGGGATTCAGGAGAGGATGCAGTAGAACCAAGAGAAGAGGAAGCTCCCCCTTCCAACTTCTGACGAATACGTCCCACTATCAGTTCCAACTCTTCCTGCTGATATGGTTTCAGCAGGAAGTCGAAGGCTGAAGCACGCAGCGCATCTATCATATACTTATTAAAGGCGCTATAAAACACCACGA
The DNA here is from genome assembly GCF_052118345.1 of Prevotella sp. LCP21S3_D2. Classification (NCBI taxonomy): domain Bacteria; kingdom Pseudomonadati; phylum Bacteroidota; class Bacteroidia; order Bacteroidales; family Prevotellaceae; genus Prevotella; species Prevotella sp. LCP21S3_D2. The sequence continues at coordinate 332,996 of NZ_JBQKHJ010000001.1, forward strand.
TGAGATCCATCGGCATCTCATCTCTCAGAGATTGCAACACCTCGAAACCCGTCTGTCCAGGCATCTCTACATCGATGAACAGCACATCGGGCTGCATGCTCATCACCAAGGTCTTTGCCGACATCGCCGAAGAGGAAGTGGCTATCACCTCGAAATCTTCCAGGGCAGCCAGATCGTTCTCCAACCTCAGGATGCTCTGTGGCTCATCATCCACTATTACTACCTTGATTTTATCTTGATCCGTTTGCATATTATTTCATTTTTACATATTTATGAAAGGAGTCTCCCCCACAATCTACTGGCATACACTATAATCGTATTCGCATGGTACTCCGATACTTACACACGTTCCTTTCTGCCGGTCACTTCCGCCATCAGCAGCACCCGCACGGCTCTGCATCTTGAAATACAGTTTGCGTGCATTTCCGGCATTGAGCATCTCGATGGTACTGTTCAGGATTCTCAATCCCGTGCCCGTGCTTGCCGCAGCATTAGTCTTCCTTGTGCCCATGCCAGCCACGGCACCCACGCCGCCACAGCCATTGTCGATGACATCGATGCGGAGCATGCCGTCTTCCACCCAGATTTTCACATCGAGCAGCGGCTTCTCTCCCGATTCTTCCATTCCCACGAAAGCATGCTTCAGGGCATTCTCCACAGGAATCTGAATAATCATAGAAGGCAACATCAGCGACATGTCAACCTCCTTGGCAATATCAAACCGGGGCATCGGAAGCAACGGATTGGTTTCGTGGCGAAGAGAAGAATAGCTCATCACCATCTGCAACTCATCCTCCAGGCTTACTGCCACCTGATCGCAGGTAAGCAGATTGGCTCGGAGCACCTGTATCAGAAGGCGCAGCGGCTTCACGTTGACACCCTTTGGCAGATTAGAGATAAAGATGTTGAGCACGTTGAACACAAAGTGGGGCGAGAAGCGATTGCGCACGTTCTCCATCTTCAGCGCCATCATGCGGTTCATCTCCTCCCGATGCTGATGCTTGTGGCGCAACGACTTATAGCGATAGAACACCACCAGTGCCAACACGCCCACCACCAGCAAACCAATGACCAGGAGCAGGATTAACCGGGAAGACTTTGCCTCTGCCTGCGTACTTTGAAGAATCAGGTCGCGGCGCACGATGGCTGTATCCTGCTTGAATCGCAGCTCGTTCTCCTGCACATTCGATACCATCGTGGCGTTGCGCAGCGAGTCATCGTATTGCTTCATCAGTTTCTGATATTGCAATGCCTTGGCAAACTGTCCCTTTCGCTCATAAAGATCTGCCCATCCCTTGTGGTAGAGATAAAGGTAGTTGGGCGACATCTTCGATAGGTCGTATGGCTTGCCCAATATCGCCGAAGCCTTGTCCAGGCGGTTCAGCTTCAGCGCCAGGGCGGCATTCAAGCCATCAATATAGAATTGCAGGTCGTTCTGCATGTTGGGTTGCACGAAGAAGAACTTCGTGGTATTAGCCAGATATTTCTGGGCAGAATCCAGACGGTTGAGTTCCAGATAGGTCTGTCCCAGGTTGGCATCCACCACAGCCGTCATGAAAGGCTGTCCCATCTGCCGAGCTGCCTTCTGCGCCTTCAGAAAGCACTTCAATGCCTCGGCGGGCTTTTCCTGACTGCTATACACATTGCCCCAGCTGTTGTAGAAGAAATGGGCGTCCTTAGGATTCTTGGGCGGATACTGGCGCTCAGCCTTGCGGAAATAGAAATGTGCCAACTGATAGTTGCGAAGGTCGTTATACACCTGTCCCAATCCTGTCAGAATACTGTTCTGCGCCTCATGCAAATCCAGGGAATCTGCCAGAAAATTGGCACGGCGATACCATGAGGAAGCATCCGCCAGTTTGCCCAACTGTCGGGAAGCATCGGCGATATTGATGCAGATATCGATGGCATCATTATGGTTATCTAGCTTCATCAGTTCATGATAAGCCCTGATGTAATAAGTGCGGGCAGGTTCCCGCTTGCCCACAGCCTGCAGCAGCACGCCTTGAAGGTTATCTGCATACGACTGTATCTTGAAAGTGGTTTCCAAGTCAGGATTCTGACGGCAATAGCTGTTCACCGAGTCGATAAGCGCCTGGCATTCCGGGTCGGCGCCTTTCAGATAGCAGCATTTCGCAACAATCAGTCTTTTCCATTGCTCTACCAGTTCCGGCTTGCCTCCGCATTTCAAGTTTCTGATTTGCAGAATCATCGAGTCGGGCTGGCTTTGCATCATCTGCTGATGCTGGGTTACAAACTCATCGATGGGTCTGTACCAGGAGTCATCCTCCTTTTTCTCTGAGGAGCACGCTGCCAGCAGCATCATGCATCCCATCAGCCATAGCCAGGTATATTTTTTCAGTTCTGTCATAAGTCTGTTTGCTTTTAGGTAGGTTTTTCGGGAAGATTATGATTCTCCCCTCGTTTTCTTATCGGCAATATACATACCCATCAGGATGCAGGCAGCACCCACCAGGAAATAAGGGGTGATTTGCTCATCAAGTACCCACGAAGCGAAAATCATCGTTGTTATCGGATTGAAATACACCCAGTTGGTTGCCTTTACCGTTCCGAGCTTGGAGATGCACCAGTTCCACGTCAGGAAGCAGATCATGGAAGCCAGACAGCCCAGGAAGAGCAGATTGCCGATAACCTGCGGACGGGTAAAGACTTCCAGAGGAGGGAAGCCCGGGATGATGAGATAATAAGGCAAGATGGTGAGTACGCCATAGAAGAAAACCTTTCTCGTAATGAAAGCTGCACTATAATCGCCCGTTACCGACTTCATCAGGAGCGAATAGATAGCCCAGCACATGCAAGCCGTAAACGCCAGAGCATCACCTACCGGAGAGAGATGGAGCACAAACCTGCCGTTCAATACCACGATGATCATACCCACAAATGCCAGAAGAGAACCCAGCAGCTGGACGATATGAATGCGGTTGGAATCCTTATAGACCATACGCACCAGCAGGGTGGCGAAGAGCGGACAGGAACACACAATCAACGATGTATTGGTGGTAGTGGTGAAGTTCATCGCCTCGTTCTCGCTACAGAAATAGAGCGAACCGCCCGTAATGCCCAGTAACGCCATCTTTAACTCATCCTGCCATGAGTCGGCAAAAAACCGGCGATGGTTGAAAGCCAGCATCAGTATGTAGGCGATGCTGAAGCGCAGGGTAAAAATCTGGGCAGGCGACAGCCCGTTCAGCATCAATACCTTGGTAGATACGAATGTTGTTCCCCATATAGCCACAGTCAGGAAGGCGATCAGGTGATAGAATATGTTGCTATTTTGAGTATTCATCATAAATTTTCATTTTTATTTTGCAAAATTAAGACTTTTCTGTGGATAAACCAAGAGTTCTACTTGATTTTTTGTATCTTTGCAGCATGATTTTTCATTCCATAGACCAAGCCCTGCTATCAGGCATTGACTTTCCCGAGCGCATGAACAATCCGCTCGATTATCAGCCTCATCCTCTTTGCATCGCCGTATGCAAGGAGCTGCAAACCTATCTATCGGAGCGTGAAGACTGGCGAGAGGAGATAGATAAAGGAAAAATGTTTGGCGTACTCATCGTTGAGAATGCCCAACCTGCATCAGGTGCCCCAAAAATAGGCTATCTTGCCGCCTATAGCGGACAGATAGGAGGAAGAAGCGACTGGGACGACTTTGTGCCTGCCGTTTTTGACTATCTGCAGCCCGACGGATATTTCAAGACCCACGAGGCTGAAATATCCGGCATTAACCAGAGCATCAGGAAATTGGAAGCCAACACCCACATGAAGGAAGCCAAAGGTCTCATCCTGCAACTGCAGGAAGAGCGGAAGCATACCATCGCTGCCTATCAGGAAAAGATAAAGAAGGCGAAGGCAAAACGTGATGCCCGACGGGAAGCAGGAAGTCTCAATCCGGAGGAAGAGGCTGAAATGGTAAAGGAAAGCCAGTTTATGAAGGCAGAACTACGCCGACTCAAGAAATCGCTTTCCGAAAAGACCAGCCTTGAAACGGAATACGAAGCCTATCAGGCGGATATTCTTAGCCTGAAGCAACTGCGCAAGACATTATCTGATGCCTTGCAGCAATGGCTGTTTTCGCAGTTCCGCATGCAGAATCATGAAGGCGAGAGCAAAGACCTGCTGGAGATTTTCAGAGATGCAGCCCTCAGGGATTATCCGCAAGCCACTATTGCAACGAGCAGAATAGCAGCCCTGAAGATGGTGCCACCTGCCGGAAGTGGCGAATGCTGTGAGCCTAAGCTGCTGCAGTATGCTTATTCTCTTGGCTACAAACCCTTGCAGATGGCTATGTTCTGGTGGGGAGAGAGTCCGAAGGAGGAAATCCGTCATCATCTTCACTTCTACCCAGCCTGCAACGGCAAGTGCAAGCCGATATTGCAATGGATGCTGCCAGCTTCCACCTTCGAACCGGCTGCCGTAGACCTCTCTCTCTATAATAAGGTGGAAACGCTTTATGAGGATAGAGAAATTGCGGTCATCCATAAGCCCGAAGGATTGCTGTCTGTACCGGGAAAAGACGCAGCCCAGCCTTCCGTCTACGCCCTGATGCGCAGCAAATATCCGGAGGCTACCGGTCCGCTAATCGTTCATCGCCTGGACATGTCAACCAGCGGCGTGATGATGATAGCCAAGACAGAGTTTGCCTATCATCGGCTGCAGAAAGCGTTCCTGAATCATCAGATACAGAAGAAGTACGTTGCCATCATTTCGGGAAAGGTTATTCCTGAAAAGGGAATCATCTCGCTTCCTCTAATGCCCGATTATCTGGACCGTCCCCGTCAGATTGTAGACCATGAGCTGGGCAAGGAAGCCATCACGGAGTATGAAGTACTGGAACCTGTCGACGATTCCCATCTCCGAATAGCTCTCTATCCGAAAACCGGCAGAACCCACCAGCTCAGAGTGCATTGTGCCCATCAGGAAGGACTGAATGCGCCCATCCTCGGCGATCCGCTCTACGGCAACGAGAAGGCAGCCCGACTGCATCTCCATGCAGAAGAAATAACCTTCGAGCACCCATTGACTGGAAAGAAAATGACCATAACAAGAAAGGCTGATTTCTAAATCTGATTTAGGCACGGATTAAGCTGATTTAGGCACGGATTACACGGATTTATGGCGCTAATGTGAATAAAGCGTATTTATAGTATCATAAAAAAATCCGTGTAATCCGTGCCTAAAAAATTAAAAAGCCGTGCCTAAAAGTTTACCCCGTTTCCTTTCAGACAAAGAACATCACGATGACCTGGGCTATCACCACTCTGATGAACATGCCGAGCGGATAAACCGTAGCATAACTGATGCTAGGCGTATCGCCATCCAGCGTCTCGTTGGCATAAGTCAAAGCCATCGGATTCGCCATACTGCCACAGAGAATGCCGCAGATGCTTCCGAAGTCGTACTTCTTGGTCTTCAGGATGATAAGGCCCACAATAACTACAGGCACTACCGTGATGAGGAAGCCGATGCCTACCCACATCAAGCCTTCTGGACGAACCACCGTCTCGAAGAACTGTCCACCTGCCGACAAGCCCAGACAACCGAGATAGAGGGCAAGACCCAGTTCTCTCAGCATCAGGCCCGCACTACGGGTCATATAAGAGATGAAATGCACACGAGGTCCTAGCGCACCAATCAGAATACCCATCACGATAGGACCACCCGCAATACCCAGACGTACCGGAGCCGTCATTCCCGGAATGTCCAGAGGAATGGTTCCGATGGCAAGTCCGAGGATGATTCCAAGGAAGATGGCGCCCAGGTTAGGCTCGTTCAAGGTCTTCACGGCATTTCCCAGGAACTGCTCTACATGGTCGATACTCGTAGGATCGCCAACCACCGTCAGACGGTCGCCATACTGCAGACGGAGGTCATCAGTAGCCAGCAGACGGATATCACCACGCAGCACTCGGCTCACGTTGACGCCATAGGATTTTCTCATCTGCAGGCTTCCCAGTCGCTTGCCGTTCAGTCCCGGACGGGTCATCACGATGATGCGGCTTTCCACCTTTGCATCAATCGCATTCCAGTCTACCTTATCATTATTCCACTCCTTGTTCACCTTTTTTCCGAAGAGAATCTGCATCGCCGAAACCTCATCCTTATTGGTAACCACGAGCACATTATCATTGGTATGGAGAACCGTATCAGCCTGAGGCACAATCACCTGCTCTCCTCTCCATACACGTGAGATGATGAACTTGCGATGGGTCATCATCGAGATTTCGGCGATGGTATTGCCATTGAGTGCCGGGTTCACGATGACGTACTGTCCGATGGCTGTATGGTCGTCTTCATCGGCACGTCGGATTTCCAGGTCAGCCGGCTTGACGAAGAGCTTGCGCAGGAACATCATCGCCAGGATGACACCCACCACTCCCAAGGGATAAGTGACCGCACAGCCCAAAGCCGCTCCACCACTAGGCAATCCCAACTGCTGCAAGGCCTGCTGGGCAGCACCCAGAGCCGGCGTATTGGTAGTAGCACCACAGAGAATGCCCACCATATCAGGCAGGCTCACGGGCAGCACCAGGCACAGGGCGAGCGAGAAAACGGTTCCCACGGCGATGACAGCCAGGCTCCAGAGATTGAGCGAGATGCCCTCGTGGCGCATCGAACCGAAGAAGTTAGGACCCACATAGAGTCCCAGCACATACACGAACATGGTGAGTCCGAAACTCTCGGCAAACTCCAGCATGTTCTCATCGATGGTGAGTCCGAGATGACCCGCCACGATACCCACGAAAAATACGAAGGCTATGCCGAGGGAGATTCCCTTGACATGAATCTTGCCCAGGGCAAGACCCAAAGTACAAATCAATGAAAGAATGACGATGCCCTGCACCGCCGAATGCACGTTGATTAAATTATCAAACCACATAATATAGTCTAATCTATTCTCTAGATAATGTTCAAATTATTTAAATCCGGTGCAAAGGTACATTAAAATACGAATACCACCAAAAGAAATCCGGCTTTTTCTTCTAAATATTTGCCATAAAAGCAGAATTAAAAGAAAAAATTCTGAAATACTCAAAGTTTTTTTGTAACTTTGCAGTCGTTTTAAATAGAAAAAATGAAAGATATTTGTTGTATCGGTCACATTACCAAAGACAAGATTGTGACCCCGAATCGTACTGTATACATGGCAGGCGGAACTTCCTTTTACTTCGCCTACGCCATCAACCAGTTGCCCAAGGATGTGAGTTTCTCACTCATCACGGCAATGGACCCAACAGAGAAAGAACCTGTTGAGAAGATGCTCGAAGCCGGCATCGACGTTACGTTGAACCCTTCCCGCAACACGGTTTTCTTCGAAAACATCTACGAAGAAGACCAGAACAAGCGCAAGCAGCGTGTACTTGCCAAGGCTGATCCGTTCACCATCAGGCAGCTGGAGCATGTAGAGGCCAAGGTTTATCATCTGGGCAGTCTGCTGAGCGATGATTTCTCGCCAGAAGTAGTGGCTTATCTTGCCGGCAAGGGTAAGGTTTCCATCGATGTGCAGGGCTATCTGCGCGAGGTAAGAGACGAGAAAGTTTACGCCATCGACTGGAAGGAGAAGCTCGAGGTGCTGAAGAACACCTACTATCTGAAGGTGAACGAGACGGAGATGGAGACCATCACGGGGCTGAAGGAGCCACGCGAGGCCGCCAAGCTGATTCATTCCTGGGGCGTTACCGAGGTAATCATCACCCTGGGAAGCGAGGGTTCTCTGATTTATGTAGACGACACGTTCTACGAGATTCCAGCCTATGCTCCTCATGAGGTGGTGGATGCTACCGGATGCGGCGACACCTATTCTGCCGGTTATCTCTACAAGCGACTGCAGGGTGCCACTCCTACCGAGGCTGGCAAGTTTGCGGCTGCCATGTGCACCATCAAGCTGGAGCACAACGGTCCGTTCAACCGCACCATCCAGGACGTAGAACGCGTCATGAAATAAATTTTAGATAATTTATCCTATTATCTTCTTATTTTTGCCTGAATTGGTGTAACTTTGCATCCAATTATGGAACAGATTTCACCAATTCAGGCATTATTGCAACAACGCACCCTGCTCCAGCTGGAGTATTATACCGAGAAAGAAGCCTTCCGCAAGCTCACCGAACAGATGGGAATGCAGCGAAAGGTGAAACGAGGTGATGCCTGGTTCCCGCTCCAGGTGGGAAAAAGCTTTTATAATTCGCTGAACCAAACAGCCATTGAGGTCTTCCGTACCTCTGATCAGGATATCGAGCACAACTTTGAGTTCGGTCGCCCCGTCATGTTCTTTATGGTCAAGAAGATGGGCAAGAATGAGAACCAGGGCAGTACAGCCCTCCAGCAGTCAGAAAACCCTTCAGACGCTAATCATAAAGTTCAAAGTTCAAATCTCAAAGTTCAAAGTATCAAATATTTTTCCTTTACGGGAACCGTAAGCTATGTGGATGGCGACAGAATGGTGATTACCGTTCCCGATTCTGCCCCATTGCTCGACTTGCAGCAATCTACGGAGCCAATCGGCGTGCAGCTATCCTTTGACGAAACCAGCTACAAACTGATGTTCGAGGCCTTGGACCGCGTGATGAAGGCGAAGAACAACCGTCTGGCTTATCTCCGCGACTTATTCTATTCGCATCAGAAGGCAGGAAGATTCTCCTTCGAACCGATGAAGTTCCCATGGCTCAACCCTACCCAGGAAAGAGCTGTGAACGAGGTGCTTTGGGCGAAGGATGTGGCCATCGTTCACGGACCTCCGGGAACCGGAAAGACTACAACCCTGGTGGAAGCCATCAACGAAACCCTGATGCGAGAGACTCAGGTGCTGGTGTGTGCACAGAGCAACATGGCGGTGGATTGGATTTCTGAAAAACTGGTGGATAGAGGTGTGAATGTGCTCCGTATCGGAAACCCTACCCGTGTGAACGACAAGATGCTGGGCTTCACCTACGAGCGCCGTTTCGAGAGTCATCCCGACTATCCGCAGCTTTGGGCTATCCGCAAGGCTATCAGAGAATTAAGAAAAAACAGGAAGAAAGGAAGCGAGAACTATCATCAGAAAATGGAGAGGCTGAAGAGCCGTGCCGCCGAAATAGAAATCCGCATCAATAGCGAACTCTTTGGCGAGGCGCGTGTCATCGCCTGTACCCTGGTAGGTTCTGCCCACAGATTGCTGGAGGGAATGAAGTTCGGCACCCTCTTTATTGACGAGGCTGCGCAGGCTTTGGAAGCTGCCTGCTGGATTCCTATGCGAAGAGCCAGCCGGGTGATTCTGGCGGGCGACCATTGCCAGCTGCCGCCTACCGTAAAGAGTATTGCGGCATTAAGAGCCGGACTGGGCAAGACCCTGATGGAGCGCATCGCCGAAAACAAGCCCGAGGTTGTAACCCTACTGAAGATTCAGTACCGCATGAACGATGAAATCATGCGATTCTCCAGCGACTGGTTCTACGGGGGCAAGGTGGAAAGTGCGCCACAGATCAAATACCGAAGCGTATTGGATTACGACCATCCGATAACGTGGATTGATACTTCGAACGAGGAGAATCAGATAACGATAGAAGGAGAAGATGTTCCTGAGGATTCTGCTTCCACATCATCTTCTGTATCTGCAGCCAATCAGAATTCTGATTTGAACTTCAAGGAGCAGTTTGTGGGCGAGAGTTTCGGGCGTATCAACAAGGCAGAAGCCGAGCTTACCCTGCTCACCCTGGCGGAATACTTCACCAAGATAGGCAAGCAGCGGGTATTGAGCGAGAGCATCGATGTAGGCATTATTTCGCCTTACCGTGCCCAGGTACAATATCTCAAGAAGCTCATCAAGAAGTATGAGTTCTTCAAGCCTTACCGCCGCCTGATCAGCGTAAACACGGTGGATGGTTTCCAGGGGCAGGAAAGAGACGTGATACTCATCTCGCTGGTACGTTCCAACGACGAGGGACAGATCGGATTCCTGAAAGACCTCCGCCGCATGAACGTGGCGATGACGAGAGCCCGAATGAAGCTCATCATCCTGGGCAACAAGGACACGATGACGAAACATCCTTTCTACAAGAAACTGTGGGAGTATGTGGAAGCAATCAATAATTATGAATAAGATGGGAAAGCTGTTGTCATGAACGTAATAGAGGAAAGTTCGTGTAAAAAAGTGTATACATACGAGGAAAGTTCGTGTAAAAAAGTGTTGTAAACATTTGGAAGATCGTGTAAAAAAGTGTATCTTTGCAACCGACAGAGCTGTTTAAACATCATAACAGCAGGTTATTAACATCATTAACAACTTCAAAATGTATGTAAGGATGAAAAGAACGATCATAGAACAATTAAAAGCATGGAAAGAGAGCCTTTACAGAAAGCCCTTAATCTTATCAGGAGCAAGACAAGTAGGCAAGACTTATATCCTCCAGGAGTTTGGGAAACAGGAATATGACCACGTTGCCTACATCAACTGTGATGGAAACTCTGAGATTGCCAACATATTTGCAGAAGATTATGATATGAAGCGAGTCCTAATGGTTATCGGAGCCATTAGCAAACAGCCTATAATCCCTGGCAAAACGCTTATTATTCTGGATGAAATACAAGAACTTCACAAGGGACTTTCCTCGCTGAAGTATTTCTGTGAAAATGCACCAGAATACCATGTGGCTGTAGCAGGTTCACTTTTAGGCGTTGCCATGCACCAAGGAGAATCCGCTCCAGTGGGAAAGGTTGATATCATTCGACTCTACCCTATGTCTTTCGAAGAGTTTCTTATGGCAAAAGACGAAGAACAGTTGCTGAACATATTGAAAAGTAAAGACTGGAAGACCATCACATTACTTCATGATAAACTCATCAAGATATTAAGAGAATATTATTTTGTAGGAGGAATGCCTGAGGCTGTGAAAACTTATCTTGCAACTAACGATGCAAATCTCGTCAGACAGGTTCAGAACAACATTCTCACCATTTATCGTAGTGACATGTCGAAGCATGTCAGCCCAAATGAAGCCACTCGCATCAGCATGGTTTGGCAATCCATCCCTTCTCAGCTTGCTAAGGAAAACAAGAAGTTCATCTATGGAGCGGTGAGAAGCGGAGCACGAGCCAAGGATTTTGAGATGGCAATACAATGGCTGGTGGATGCAGGTCTCACCTATCGCATTTCCCGAGTAAGAGAAGTTGGAATGCCTTTGAAGTTTTACGAAGACCTCAATGCCTTCAAGCTGTTTCTCCTGGATGTCGGCCTCCTGGGTGCGCTAAGCGAGATGGAACCTGCCCAAATGCTCATCTCCAACAAAGCCATGACGGAGAGCAAGGGGGCGTTCACGGAAAACTACGTCCTTACCCAGCTATTATGTCAACAGGACATTTACACCTATTATTATAGTAGGGAAGACGCTCGCTTGGAGATAGACTTCCTTGCCCAGCACCAAGGGGTGATAACTCCGATAGAGGTAAAAGCGGAAGAGAACCTGCGTTCCAAGTCACTTCGCGCCTTCTTTGACGCCCATCCCGACTTGCGAGCCATCCGCTTCTCCATGTCGCCATACAAGGAGCAAGAGTGGATGAAGAATGTTCCATTGTACGGGGTAGAGGAGAGTTTCTAGGAACTCTTCTCACAATACTCCCTGAAATTTGCCTTAGTTATGGCAATACCAATGAGTCTATTAGATAACGCAACAATAACAACAAAATAAAAAAATATGCTACAACGTGACTACATACAGCGACTGATTCGCGAGTTTATGGCGGCACTCGAAAGAATGCTCGAAAAGAAAGAGGTGGAGGAGAGACGTGAGAAGATCAGGGAACTCTACAATCAATACGTGGGCCCTTATGCCTTCTACAGCATAGCCACCATCGAGGATGTGATGAAAGCGATGGCAGGAATTGCCGATGAGGAGAAGCGACTCTCCAAGATGGACATGCTTGCCGAACTCTACTATCACGAGGCAGATACCGTGGGGCAGCCTACAAGAGATGAACTCCTGAACAAGGCCTTCATGCTCTTCGATTATGTGGAAACCCACGGAGATACGTTCTCCATCGAACGCCGTAACAAAATGGCAGAAATCAAACAAAAGATTGGAGATGCGCTCAAATAAAGAGTGCATCCTCCTTTTTTATATTTCTAGGATAACAAAAACTAATCATAAAGTCCAATGGTCAAAACTCAAAGTTCAAATTTCGATGCTGAGTGGCGTAATGGAAATGATAGCGAGATGTGGCGTGAGTCTCTGATTTGCATTAAAAAATATTCTGCTAAGGGTTAGGAAAATGAAAATTCGATTGTAATATAGGCAAAAGAAAAGAAATAAAGTAATGCAAATAAACAAAGAAACGATAGAACAGCTCTTCCGGCAACATTATCTGAGGATGTACCAATTGGCCAGGGTACTTCTGAAGGATGATGCAGCCAGCAAGGATGTGGTGAGCGAAGTCTTTGCCGATGTGCTCGACGGAAAGACCCAACTGGGTCTTGATAACGAGACAATAGCCAGCAATTCGCCCCTGCCTTCCACTAACGGCGGGAGCTATCTTCTGGTGTGTGTGCGCCATAAATGCCTCAACCAGTTGAGCCGACAGAAGATGAAAGACCGGGTTCATCATCTTCTGAAAGCCGATACTTCGCCTTCGATAGCTCCCCTGGAAGCGACGATTGCCGAAATAGACAGGGAGACCGAAAAGTACGAGGCAATTCAGGCTTATATGGATGCTGAACTCACGCCACAAACCCGCAAGGTACTCGATTTCCGCTTTCGGCAGAAACTGAAATATCGGGAGATTGCTACGGAATTGGGCATCAGCGAAGTGGCAGTTTATAAGCATCTGGCGCAAGGCATCAGAAAATTAAAGCAAAAATTTAACCCTTAGCAGATTTATTATGGACAAGTTTGAAAAAATACTGGATATCATCGACCATCAGGAGAAGTATTCTGATGAGGAGATTCGTGAAATATTGCAGGATGAGGAATGCCGAAAACTCTATCAGACGATGGTGGAAGTGGATTCTGCCCTCCTTCAACAGAATTTAAACACTCAGGCTTCTATTTCTCATTCGCCTGATGATGCTCTTTCTTCTAACTCTTCTCTGGGTAACTCTTCTCCTAATATAGATGAGGAATGGGAGAAATTCAGCCAGAAACATCAACTTCAGGAAGTATCCCATCCTATAACTTCCTGGCGTAAACTGGCAGCATCCATCGCCGGTTTTGTCTTGATTTCGGGTATTGCCTTTGCCGCAATCCATACTTACATCAAGCGCAGCCAGGAAACAACCCAGGTAACCGCAGATACTCATCCGGAAGTCATAAAATCAGATTCCGCAAAGCAGGTAGCAGCAACGGATTCCCTGACTCATCCGAAACCAGAAAAGCCAGCCATTCACAAGATTTTCGAGAATGTGGCTTTCGAGCAGATGATTTCAGAGATTGCTTCTTATTATGATTTACAAGTGAAGTTTGAGAATAACGAGGACAAGACCCTCCGCCTCTATTACGAATGGAACAGTCATTCGAGCATCGAGGACATCGTAAAAGAACTGAACCAATTCGAGAATGTAAACATCGAATTGCAACAAAACGAGCTGATTGTAAAATAACAAGCTTATCAAAAGTAAGCATAATATTATCGACTCTCAAAGTAATCATAAAGTTCAAAGTTAAAAAGTATCATTATGAGAAGATTTTCAGCCATCATATTCCTGCTGTGCACGTTCGCCCTGGCGATGAGCGCACAGCACATCCAGCGCAACTATCACGACCGCAGCATGTCGGACGTCCTCATCGACCTCGACAAGGCTTCCAAGCGCTATAAAATCAGCTTCATCTACAACGAACTGGAAGACTTCACAGTTACCCAGAACGTGAAGACAGCCAATATTCCCGATGCCATCCGCAAGGTAATCGGCTTCTATCCGATGCAGATGACCGTGGGTGACAGCCTCATCACGGTAGAATGCATACGCAAGAGCGAGCGCAAGCTGATAGGCAGACTGATAGACAATCACAATCTTCCTGTAGAATTCGCCAACATCCAGCTGCTCAACCCGAAGGATTCCTCCTTTCTCTGTGGAGGCGTGAGCAACGCCAATGGCGATTTCGTCATCCCCTGCCAGCAGAAACAGGCCCTCATGAAGGTTTCTTTCGTGGGCTACAAGACGATTTGCAAGCTGGTACCTGTTGCCCGCATCGGAAATGTGAGGATGCAGGCGAATTCATACCTGTTGAAAGGGGTGACCGTTGAAGCCGCAAGGGTTGTAGAAAAAGTAGATAGACAAATCATCTTCCCTACAAAAGAGCAGGTGAAAACGGCTTCCAATGGTTATGATCTGTTGGACAACTTGTCTTTGCCTACCATTATCGTAAATCGAGCAGAACGCAAAGTTCTGTCATTAAAGGGCGGAGATGTGCAAATACGCATCAACGATGTCAAGGCTAGCATGCAAGATGTATTGGCTTTGCAGCCGGATGAAGTTACAAAGGTGGAATTCATTAATGTTCCAGGACTCAAATATGGAGACAGCAATCTGGATGCTGTCATCAACTACCAGGTCCGCCGACGCTATGCCGGTTATGTGAGTGGAGTTTCTACGATGCAAGGCACCAAGACAGGTTTCAATAATAGCGACGGTTATTTCAAATACAATGTGAAGAAATCGGAATTCAGCATCAACTACAGTTTCTCCTATCGCTCGGTAGAGGAACGAAGCTATGAGAGTCTCGGTACTTATCATCTGCCCACAGGAGAAACTCTACATCGCAATTATTTAGGTTATGATTCTCCGTTCCTATACACCACCAATAATGTACAGTTGGGTTATAATCTTAGTGAGCCAGACAAATATACATTGAATGTACGGTTGAATTTCTTCAATTACAACAGTCCTGTGAGAGGCATGAACCAGCTTTATCAGGAAAGCGGCAAGGCAAATCAATATCTGCAAAACAACAGAAAAATGCTGGAGCAGATTCCATCTCTGGACATTTATTATTCGCTCAACATGCCCCATGACCAGAACCTGGCTCTGAACCTGGTGGGTACTTACATCGGCACAGATTACCAGTATCGTATGAGGGAATATACGTTCAACAAATCGCCGGATGAATCTGTAAAGAACGCTCCGCTGACCGATTACAGTTATGATGCAACTGGTAGAAAGCGCTCTCTTATTGGTGAAGGAACATACAGCAAGAACTGGAAACAGATGGCTTTATCGGTAGGTGGACAATATAATATCAGCCACACAGATAACATATATGTGGGAAGCAGTAATGCTGATACGGAATTGAAGTACAGCAATCTCTATCTTTTCACCCAGCTACAGGGACAGCAGAAGTGGTTCAGTTATCAGGTGGGAGTTGGCGCAACCAGGTCTTCCATCCATCAGGGGGAGAACGGATACAGCAAATGGCTGTTTCGACCACAGGTAACTTTACAGGCAAAGGCTAGCGACCGTCTGAGTTTTAAATGGAGCAGCAAAATCACGTCAGACATCCCAAGCCTTTCCGACTTGAGCGAGTTGCGCCAATATTCCAACAGCTTTGAGGCGCGTGACGGCAATAGCGGTCTGAAGCCATTTACCGGCTACAACAATACCTTGTCGGCTTCCTGGAACATTCCGCTGATGTCTGTGTACCTGGAGGGAAACTGGACGTATTACGACAAGCCTATAGCTACTTCTATCTTGCCCGAAAAGCGGGAGGATGGCTCTTATCTCTTTGTGAGCAAACCGGAGAATCAGAAGAGTCATAATTACAAGCACCTGCTGTTGACTCCTGAAGTTCACCTCATCAAGGATCATCTGGATTTGAACCTTATGTGCGAGTATCAGAATGTCAAGACAAAGGGTTTGGATTATTCCCACGAGTTCAATTACTTCAGTTATGGAGCAGAAATTCGGTACATGACGGGCAATTGGAACATTGGCTATGGTGCCTATAAGGTGGAAAAGAGTTTTTGGGGAGAAAAGACAAACGGCGGAGAGCCAACCTCCAATCTTGCCGTAACCTACAGTTATAAGAACTGGCAGTTTGGCGTTCTCGGATTATTCGTATTCTATCCTCATGGCTGCGTGTATAAGGATGAACTTTTCAACAAGTATGTGCAGCAGAAGAACAAGGTACGCCTTGCTGACCAGGGCAACATGCTTGTCTTTGCTGCCAGCTTCAACTTCAGCCATGGCCGCAGATACCATACAGGCAGCCGTAAGCTGAACAATAGCGATAGAGATAATGGTATCAGATAGAATAGTTTTATATTTTCCTGAAATCACAAATAAGCAAAAGGCTGAACTTCCTCACCCGAAGTTCAGCCTTTTTGTCTGTTATCAGAATTCCAGCAGCCATTTCCATAGAGGGATTATCTCTATGCGGCAACCATCCTTCTCTACAATATCCTCCTCGTCCTTTGTCACAACAATCATCCGCTTAACATTCTGGACAGAAGAAAGCCTGATCAGCCCATCTGTCTCCCGCCGGAAAGTATCGGGATCTGCCATAGAGTAGGAAACCTGTATGGCCAATTCTTCTTCCGGAATCACAAAATCTACCTCGGCATTCCTGCTGTTCCAGAAATAGCTGCCGTCACCATATTTCCGCCTGAGCGTGACGGCAACTATGTTTTCCAGCAACGAAGTGTCTGCATCTACAAGAAAAAGATAAAGCAAACCATTGTCCGTAAAATAATACTTGCGGTTGGATTCCTTGTCCTGCAACTTTCCGAACAAATTCTCATACGGCAAAATGAGCCAGGTGTCAGCCATGTAGCCGACATAATCTATCGTGGCATCCGTACTGAGTTTTTTGCCGGTACTACTCACGATACTGGCTATTCTGCTGTAAGATAATGGCTGCTTCACGCTTTCTGCCATCTTGCGAATCATTACTCGCAGGGCATAGTCGTTACGAATCTTATATCGAGCCACCAAATCACCGAAGAAGATTTTGCTGAAGAGATTGCTCATCCACGACCTCGGCTCCTTCATCCCCACCGTCTCAGGCAAACCTCCATGCTGGAAATAGATATTAGAGAGTCTTACAATATCCTTAGCGTAAGCATAGAGGGCATTCTTTGCCTTTACATCAATACCGCTCGCCTTCAGATATTCGGCAAAGGAATAGGGATACACCTCATGTATCATGTACCTGCCACCGAGCGTTGTCGCTATCTCGCTGCTCAACATCTTGGCATTACTACCCGTGATGTAAACCTGATATTTCTGATCTGCTAACCTGCGGGCAAACTTTTCCCATCTATCTATCAGCTGAACCTCGTCGAGGAAGAAGATAGGTCGACTGTCATACATTTCTTCATAACAGGTTTTTATCAGGTCAAGGTCGGTCACATCCAAGGAGTCAATACGGTCATCCTCGAAGTTGAAGTACAGGATTTCCTCCCGCTTATGCCCCTCTTCCAGCAGCTGTGCTATGCGCTGATACATCAGATACGATTTTCCTGCGTGTCTCAATCCTACAAACACGTAATTCAGTCCATCCATGAGCTCTACGTCACGATGAACCAGTTCTACCTGAGTAACATAAGCCTGATACTCAATTATCAGTAATTTAATCAAATCCTTCGTCATAATTCCCTTTCTTTTTACTGAATCCGGTGCAAAGATACATATTTTATCGTTTATAGACGACAAAAGCAATAACTTTTTATCGTTTATAGACGATAAAAATGCATAGATTTTATCGTTTATAGACGACAAGCTTCATTTTTCAACGCAATCTACGTGTCATATACGTGAAAAAGTAGCTTTGGACTTTCCGTTTTGACCGATGACGATTGGTTCTGTCCGTTATAAAACTACTTGCAAAAAATAATCTTTCTAACTGGGAAAATATTTTTTTCCAGTTAGAAAGATGAAATTCTATTATTCAGTTTTTATTCGTTATGGAAAACCTTGTAGGGATCCATCTGCTGCATTTTTTCCTTGATTTTCTGCTCTATTCCCTCTGATGGTTCCGGAATTTCGGCACCCATTTCCTTGGCAGCAGCCTCATCCTCGGCAGCACCGGCACTATCACCCAGACTTCTGCGAACCTCGCTGCGCTCGCGATACGCATCAATAGAGAAAGGATTTACCTCCATCACCTTACCGTAGGTCTGTTCAGCCTCCTCCATCTTTCCCTGCGCCTTCTCTACACGAGCCTTCAGCAACAGCACATCCTCGTTGCCCGGAATATGCTCATAGAGGAAAGTTGCATCGAGTTCTGCCTCGGAAAGCTGAGCCTGATCCAACAGGATGCTGCCACGAAGCAATCGGGCGGCATAGAAATCCTCACGCTTGCCTATCGCCTCTGTCAGCATCGACACGGCACGGGGTGCATCGCCCAGTCCTCTGCAGGCTCTGGCATAGAAGAAATACGTCTCTACATTCTCTGCATCCAGCTGCAGAGCCTTATCGCACACATCCGTCATGGCGATATAATCCTCCATCATATACGCCACATCCGCCATACGCAGCAATACTGCTATGTTATCAGTCTGTGCCTCCGAGATTTTCTGCAACTGGGCGTAAGCCTTCTGCAAATCGCCCATAGAGATGTAAGCCTGCGAAAGATAGTCGCGGCATTCCAGATCTTCTGCATTGAGCTGCAGAGCTTGTTCCAGAAACTTGGCAGCAAGGTCGAATTGGTGCATTCTGAGAGCACGAACACCATCATATTTCACCTTGTCGAAGTCCTTTTCCTTCGTTTCTCTCACTTCTTCGGTAGTTTTTTGCCCACCAAATAGCTTTTTCAATATGTTCATATCCAATTGATTTTTTAGGTTTTGAATTGTTTGTTGTTGAAATCGTATCAAACGACAGGGCAAAAATACGAATAAAATCCCGAAAAACGCCCCTTTTTTGGAAGAAATATTTTCTTTTTCCTGATTACGAGAAGAAGGTGACAAACTTAGACGCACGAATACCATCCACATAAACATCTGCTTTATAGGGAGTTAGGATTATTTTTGATTTCAGCTAAAGGCATCAAAAATCTCAGTCTCAGTTGTCTCAGTTATTTTTCAAGTACCCCCTCTTTTTCTTTTATTCTTATATATATATTATATATTTATATATAATTAATTAATAATCAATAAGTTACAAAACAGAAGAAAGGAAAGGAAGAGAAAAAGGGGAAAATGATACCCCCTTATTTTTTAACTGAGACTCTGAGACTGAGACTCCTTCCAATTAATTGGAATGCCACTTTTTGTATTAACTATCTGATAATAAGCCTTCTAGAAGAAAGCAAATTAGAAAATCTTCCAAATTCCAAATCTTCCAATTAATTTTTCAGCATATCCCTCCTACCCTCCTTTTTATATATATTTATATATATTATATATATAATTAATTAATAATCAATATATTATATAATATAAAGAAGTAAAGAGAAAGGACAAGCGAAAGATGCATACCCTCTTAAAATTAATTGGAAGAACTGGAATCTGGAAGATTTAGCAGGGTAACTGGAACGCAGCCCCAGGAAAATCCCCTTTTCCCTAGAAGGCATTTCTCACTCCACGACCCAATCCGTGATGTTATGCGTAGCACTATCAAAATTCACCCCGACCTTGGTTATAGGAAGGCCCGACAAGGCAAAACGCTGGCGATAGTTCTTGAGATTGATCTGCTGCATCTCCACCTGGGCATTCTGGTTAAGTTTCAACTCTATCAGGTAAAGACGAGATTTCGTCATAACCACGATATCAACCCTGCCATTCGGAGTATGTACTTCTACATCTACCATCCAAGCCGTAAGAAGCGAGAAGATGACATAGAACATCTGCTGATAATGCCCCTCATAGTCCGTATTGGCACAATATGGAACCGTGCCCAGGAAAGACTGCAAATACTGCAAGGCCTGTCCCAGGTCTTCCTTATCGAAGGCACGAGCCATGTTGCGGGTCGTATTATTGGCATTCTGCGTGTTAGGCGTTACATAGTAAGGAATCAGCGCCTTGGTCAGCCCCAACCGCACTTCCCTGTTCGGAATACCCAAAGTATAGGAATCGTAAGCCTCTTCATAATCCTTGATGGTAATGTAGCCACTCTGATAGAGCAGAGGCGTAAGAGTTGTCATCGTTTCCGTAGGCGCATCAAAGTCTGAAACGCCCGCTTCCATGGATTCGGCGAAATCGCTGAAGTTGACCCCAAACTTCTTCATCATATTGATGAGATAGGTAGGAGTTCCCGTAGAAAACCAGAATGGCTCTACCCGCTTTAGCGAAAGACTGCTGAGCAAACTGAACGGATTGAAGATATCAGGCGATTCTGATGCAAAATGATAGCCGTCATAATAATCCTTGAGTCGGCTCAGCGTCTCATCCATCGTCCAGTTCTTTGCCTCGGCCAGTTCCTGTATTCCCTCTTTTAACCGGGTAAGCATCTCCTCCTTGGTAATACCACAAATGCCCGCATACTCGGGGAGCATGCTGATATTGGTGATGTTGTTCAACTCGCTGAAGATGCTGAGCTGCGAAAACTTGGTAATGCCCGTGAGGAATACAAAATGCAGCATGGAGTCAGAATCCTTCAAGGGACTGAAAAAATTGCGAAGAATCTGACGGAGAGCCACCAGCTGGTTTTCCTCGTGCACCACATCCAGGAGGGGCGCATCGTATTCGTCGATGAGAATGACCACCTGCTTGCCGGTTTGCTTATAAACTTGGCTGATGAGATTGAGCAATCTTACATTTGGGTCGGGCGCATCCGTCATAATTCCCCATTTCTCTTCATGCTGTTTCAGAATAAAGAGAAGATAGCGTATCAGCGCATCCTCCTGCATGTGCTTGCCACCCGACAGATCAAAATGCAAGACAGGATATTCCACCCAATCCTGTTCCAGCCTTTCCATCTCCAGCCCCTTGAAAAGTTCCTTCTTTCCTTCGAAGTAGCTTTGCAAGGTAGAGACAAGAAGCGACTTTCCGAATCGACGAGGGCGACTCAGAAAAAGATATTTCTTGCCGGAATGGGTCATCTGATGGATGTACCCGGTCTTGTCAACATAGAGATAATTCTTGGTGATAATCTCCGAGAATGTCTGAATGCCTACAGGATAGAATTTTGCTGCCATAATCTGCACCGTTTTGATTTTGGCACAAAGTTAAGCAAAATTTCTGAAAACAACAAGCAAATCGGAGTTAAAAATACAAGATTGGGATAAAGAAAGAATAAGCTTTCCTTTTGAAAAGGAAATAATTGCTGATTTCTTTCCTTTTTAGAAGGAAACTTTCTACGTTTGCAGCCGATTGTAGGAATCGACTTTGATGGAATAGGCATCTCGTTCTGCGCCGTGATGATTTCCTGCAAGTTTGCCCTGCGGGAGAAGCGGAAGTGGATGCGCTTATCCATATTCCCAAAGGAAAGCATAAAAATTCCTTAAATAAAGCAACTTTTAGAATTATTTCGAAGTATAGTTAGAAATATTTTCGTATTTTTGCAAAGTATACTTTAAAATATTTCTGTATAGACAAGCAAATTATTATAAATATCATCATAGACTGTAGATAAATGCAGAGGATAACGCATAAGAGAATCAGAATTTCCTGGCTGCTGCTATTGGTTTACCTGCCGATGCTGCTTGCCGTTACGTTTCACCACCATGGTGAAGCGCAGGGAACTCATGCTGATTTCTATTGTGCCGATTGTGCCCATCATGTTCATCACGACGGGCATCTGATAGCCCTGCAGCATACCATGCACGACTGTGTGCTTTGCCAATTGCAAAGCACTCCTTATCTGGCTCCATCCCTCGTGGTTTGGGTTGCCATCGCCGTGCTCCATCTCTCCCCTCGCCGTGCCTTCTGCTCTCCTTGCCTGTGCAGGGCGAAGGGGGTAAAATCTACCCGTGCTCCACCTTATTCTCTGTTTTTATAAATAATTGAATATTAACAGAATAAGGTAACAAATAGCATAATGAGAACAATATTGAAAGCAATATTACTGATGAGTCTGTGCTCATCGGCAACAGCCCCTGCTATGGCTATAAACAGAGCAAATCATGATAAGAAGGACGCAAACATTCATGAAGAAGAGGCAAACGATTCTACCAGACACCAGCCGCTGACGGAATCGAGCGTGAAACTGAACGAAGTGGTGGTAACAGGCTTGACGGGCAGCCAGAAACTGAAGCAATCGCCGGCACCTATCTCCTTTGTTTCTGCCCGCCAGCTCGAAATGCAGCCTTCTACCAACATCATCGACGCCATCGCCCACCAGCCAGGCGTTTCGCAGATTACCACGGGAAGCGGAATTTCAAAGCCCGTAATCCGTGGTCTGGGCTATAACCGCGTGGTAGTGGTAAACGATGGAATCAGACAGGAAGGGCAGCAATGGGGCGATGAACACGGAATAGAAATCGACCCCGCTTCGGTTCATTCCGTAGAGATTCTGAAAGGTCCGGCAAGTCTCATGTATGGATCGGATGCGATGGCAGGCGTTCTCATCTTCCACTCCGCTCCTACCCTTGCCAAGGGCGACATGAGAGCAAATTTCTCAACGGGTTATCAAACCAACAACGGACTTTTTGATTATTCGCTCAACTTTGCCGGCAACCAGGGCGGATTTGTATGGAACACCCGCTACAGCGGAAAGATGGCGCATGCCTACAAGAATAAATACGATGGTTATGTATTCGGTTCATCACTCAGAGAGCAGGCATTCTCGCAGCTTCTAGGCTGGAACTACCGCCAGGGGCATTCGCATCTCACACTCGATTATTATCATCTCACTCCGGGTATCGTAGAGGGAGAAAGAGATGAGAAAACGGGCGAACTGGAAATTCCAGAAGGCTACGATGCCAAGAGTTACGGCAAGCCGATGCCTTATCAGCAGATTCATCATTACAAGGCTGTACTTGATAATTCCTGGTTCCTGGGCGACGGCAATCTGAAGTTCCTCCTGGGTTATCAGCAGAACCGCCGTCAGGAGTTTGAGGAGGAAGAGAATCCGAAGGAATGCGGACTCGATTTCATGCTCCATACCATGAATTACGACCTGCATTATCTCTCGCCGGAAATGAATGGATGGAAGTTCTCTACGGGCATCAACGGCATGTGGCAGCAGTCGGTTAATAAAGGTTCTGAATTTCTGATTCCAGACTATCATCTCTTCGATTATGGTGTATTTGCCACGGTGAGCAAGGAGATAGGCAAACTGAACCTGAGCGGCGGCATCAGATACGATCATCGCCATCTGCACAGCGAGGCTTTAAGAGAAGAGGATGATGCTGAATCGAATGATTCTTTCCGCTTCCAGGCCTTTAAGCGCAGCTTTGAGGGAGTAACCGGAAGCATCGGATTGGCTTATGAAATCCTGCCCGATTTCAATCTGAAGCTGAACCTGGCAAGAGGATTCCGTGCTCCAAACATCAGCGAATTATCATCGAATGGTGTGCACGAGGGAACCCTGCGATACGAATTGGGAAATACCAGTCTGAAGCCGGAAAACAGCTGGCAATTCGACCTTGGTCTGTATTATTCTTCGCCTATCATTTCGGCAGAGCTCTCGCTGTTTGCCAATCGCATCAACCATTACATCTATAGCGAGAAGTTGGCAGATGAGAACAATCAGCCTGTCCTCATCGACGGCACACCAGCCTATCAGTTTACTTCAGGCGACGCCCGCATTCTGGGTGGAGAGGCGAGCATCGACATCCACCCTGTGGAGCATCTGCATATCGGCAACACCTTCTCGTATGTCAACTCGGTTCAGTTGCATCAGCCATCCGAATCAAAGTATCTGCCATTCACCCCAGCCCCTCGCTGGGTTTCGGATGTAAGATATGAGTTTGTCTGCGACGGCAAGACTTTCGACCATCTCTTCGTAAAGCTACAGATGGATTGCAATCTCCGCCAGAACCATTATTTCGCAGCCAACGATACGGAGACCGCTACGCCATCGTACACCTTATTAAATATGTATGCCGGTACCGACGTGAAGCTCCATGGCAAGCGCCTTCTCTCGCTCTATCTTTCGGGCGAGAACCTTACCAACCGTGCTTACCAGAACCACCTGAGCCGTCTGAAGTATCTTGACGTAAACCAGGTTACAGGCAGAAGAGGCGTTTACAATATGGGCCGCAACTTCAGCATAAAGATAGTGGTTCCGATAGTTTAGAGTTGAAGCAATTAACAAGCAAGGAAGCTGCGGTAAAGGCAACTCCTACCCCTACCACACCCGGCCATCCATAATGTTGCCAGAATAGACCTGAAACAAATGTACCGGTAGAACCTCCCAAGAAGTAAATGGTCATATAAACGGTATTGACCCGGTTGATGGCGGATGCATCAAGAGCGACCACGCTGGTCTGATTTGACAGATGGACGCTTTGCATTCCGGCATCAATCAAGAGGATGGCGATTATCATCCACAAGTAACTGTCATTTCCCCAAAATGCCAACAACCATGCAAACAGGATGACGCATCCTCCGACAATAGAGAAGAATCTTGCGCCATACTTTTGGATATATCCGCTGATGAAAACCACCGTGGATGCACCTGCCAATCCGCACAAACCGAGTGCTCCGATAATATCGTCGCTTGCAAAGAAAGGCTCTTGCTTCATTCGGAAAGCAAGGCAACTCCACAAGGCAAAGAACGAGCCATAAGCCAATGCCGCCCTCAACGACGCGATACGCAAGTACGGGTATTTGGAAAGTAGGCGCAACAAGGATTTCCACAGCCCTGCATAACTTTCTCGTGAACGGGCAGGCAACACGGGCAGCATTTTGTGAATCATCAGAAAACACCCGAGCATAAACACGCAAGCCACAAAATAGACAGTACGCCATCCCCATATATCGGCGAGAAAACCACTGAATACCCGTGACCCAAGAATGCCTATGAGCAAACAGGACTGTATAATCCCCACGTTGCGCACCTTGTGGTCCGGAGCTGAATTATACGACACCAACGGAATGAAGAACTGCGGCATGACCGAAGATGCCCCGGCAAGCAAGGATGCGCCCCACACCCAGTAGATGTTCGGGGCGAGTGCTATGGCAAGCAAGGCGCACGAAGAAACGATGTAATTGGTCAATATCAGTCTCTTTCGTGAAACCAGGTCGCCAAGCGGAATGACAAATACAAGCCCTGCTACATAGCCTATCTGGGTCAATGTCGCCACCATGCTGGCGGAAAAATCGCTTACCGCGAAATCCTTAGCCATGCTGCCCAACAGAGGCTGGTTATAATAGCAGTTGGCAACGGAAAGCCCGGTAGCGACTGCCATCAGCGCCAGCAGAGGCGCCGAAATGCCTTGGTTCTCCCTCAATTCATACTTCATCTTCTGCCTCCTTTCAATATGACACGATTTTCAATCCTATCAGGGAAGCAATGAGCGTGAACAGGAAGAAAAGACGGATGGGAGAGGCCGGCTCCTTGAAGACGAATATCCCTATCAAGACCGTGCCGACCGCCCCGATACCCGTCCAAATGGCGTATGCCGTTCCCAAAGGTAAAGTCTGAACCGCCTTGGCAAGCAGGGTCATGCTCAATACTGTGGAAGCCAAGAAGCCGCTACCCCACAGATAAAAAACAAGTCCTGACGCAGCTCTCGCTTTACCCAAGCAGAATGTAAGGCTCACCTCAAACAATCCTGCCAATAATAAGATTATCCAATTCATAACTATGATTTATTAAATTCAGGTGCAAAAGTAAGTAAATAATCTCTAATTGCTTTTTTCATTTGGTAAAAACTGATTTTACATTTGCAAAAAAACAGCCGTTCATTTCCGTTTTTATGTGCAATTTTATAATTTTGCACACCAAATACAACAATGAGTTATGGATATAAAGGAAATCATCAATCAAAGATATGCCATGCCGGATGCGTCTTTGGATAGATTGCGGCAATGCCTGAGTGAGGTTTCGTACCCCAAAGGATTCCGCGTGTTGGAAAACGGCAAGATAGAAAAGGATATCTTTTTTATCAAGAACGGCATTGTCCGCGCTTACACTTCGGTGGACGGGAAAGAAATCACCTTTTGGGTTGGCAAGGAAGGAGCGACCCTTGTTTCCATGAAAGGATACGTGAACGATGAGCCGGGATATGAGACGATGGAGCTGATGGAAGATTCAGTCTTATACGTATTGAAGAAGAAAAAGCTGAAAGAATTGTTTACGGAAGACTTGCATATTGCCAATTGGGGACGGCGTTATGCGGAGATGGAATTGCTTGCCACCGAGGAACGGCTGATTTCCATGTTGTCCGCCATTGCTTCGGAACGGTACAAAGAGTTGTTAGAGAAAGAACCCGATTTGTTGCAACGGTTGCCGTTGGGAAACATAGCTACCTATTTAGGCATAACACAAGCAAGTCTGAGCCGGATCAGGGCACAGATAAAGTGACGTAATTCGGCGGATATTCCATAGTTTTTTAATATTACTCAAAGCTCAAAGCCATGAGCAAAATTACAAATGTTCCCTCAGAAATGCGAAACTTGAATTAAAAATACAAGATTGGGATAAAGAAAGAACAAACTTTCCTTTTGAAAAGGAAATAATTGCCGATTTCTTTCCTTTTTAGAAGGAAAGTTTGTATCTTTGCAACCGAGTGTAGGTAGCTACATATTAACAATAAAATAATCAGTAATAAAGAAGGTACACAAATGGAACTACGCAGCACATTTCAGTCAATCATTTCCTTGCACCAAGAGGAATTACCTTTTGCCTTGCAAGAGAGAAGCACCCAACTTCCGTTGGATGGAAACCGCATCGTGACTGTTACTGGCATTCGCCGTTGCGGAAAGTCATCATTATTGGGACTTACGATTAATCGCCTGCTACAACAAGGAACTCCAAAAGAGCGCATCCTCTATGTAGGCTTCGACGATGAACGTTTTCTTTCTATGTCGCCCGAAAATTTCGATGAATTGCTGCAAGCTTATCGTGAAATGTATCCTGACACATCGCTTAAGGATGTTTATATGTTTTTTGATGAGATACAACTCATAGAGGGCTGGGAACTCTTTGTTCTCCGGGTGTATAAGAATTATTGCAAGCATATCTATATAACAGGTAGCACAGCCAAGATGCTTTCAGAAGAAATGGCTTCCGCTTTGCGAGGATGGCCTGACGAATATCGCGAGTATCCTTTGAGTTTCAAGGAATATTTGGCGTTCAAAGGCACCAAGGCAAATCCATTTAGCGAAGCTGGAAAGGCAAAGTTGGCAGTTTCCTTCCGAGGATATTGCGAGGAGGGCGGTTTTCCAGAGGTTGTTCTCGAAAAAAGCAAGATGGAAAAAGTCAAAATCCTGCAGTCTTACTTCAACACCATGCTCTTCAGGGATATGGTGGAGCATTATCATATCGGAGCTTCTCCTTCGGTGGTGCGTTATTTCTTAAAGCGTGTGATGAACAATCTCACGAAGCCGACTAGCGTGAACAATATTTATAACGACTTGAAATCGCAAGGCTTAAAGGTCTCCAAGGATTCCCTCTATCTGTGGCTCGACTATGCTTGCAACATTTTCATGTTTCGCAAAGTGGAAAAATACGATAAGTCGATGGTAAAACAGCGTTCTGCTCCTGCCAAATATTATGTGGCAGACATTGCCCTGCGCAATGCCGTATTATTGCCTGAGAGCGAAGATGCAGGCAAGGCTTTGGAGAATATTGTTTATCTCAACTTGGAGAGAACGCTTGGAGAAGAGGACGGGATATTCTACTTCTATGAATCGAAGGAATGCGACTTCGTTGTGAAAAAGGGCGAGCGTGTAGCTGAGCTGATACAAGTCTGCTGGACATTGAATGATGATAACGTAGAACGAGAGATAGGAGGCTTGATAGCTGCCTCCTCCGTTACAGGCTGCAAACAGGGTAAAATCATCACTTTCTCCCAACGGGAGACCTTCGAACGAGACGGGATAAGGATTGAGGTTATGCCAATATGGGAGATGGAATAGGAAAAGGGGCAAGACCATGGCTTAAAGCACCATGATCTTGCCCTTTTCCATTCTGACTTTTGCCACACCCATCTCGTTCAGCGCCGTGATGATTTCCTGCAGGCTTGCCCTGCGGGAGAAGCGGAAGTGGATGAGCTTATCCATATTCGCCTGGGACTGGAAGACTACGGTCTTGTTGTACCAGGCTCCGATGTCGCTCATCGCCTCTGCCAGCGTAACCTGATCCATATCGAAATCGCCTTCCAGCCAATCGGAGACTGAAGAGGAAGCCCTAGACACCACTATCTTATCCGACTGGAGCGTAGCTGTCTGCCCCGGGCGCATCTCTACCTCCGTATCGGCATTGCTCACCTTCACCTTGCCTTCCATCAAGGTTACCTTTGGGGCATCCTTGCGATAGGCTTTCACATCGAATACGGTACCTAATACCTGCGTCTGCATCTCTCCTGCCTTTACCACGAAAGGCCGATGAGGATTCTTGGTTACCTCAAAATGAGCCTCGCCCTTCAGACGGACTTCCCGGACTTCTGCATCATCGAAAGATACAGGATATTCGAGCTTAGAATTGGCGTTGAGCATCACCCTGGTGCCATCGCTCAGCGTTACCAATGTGGTGGTTGCTGCCGGGGTAGAAACCATGCAATAGCCATCGCTCAGGGTCTGCTCCACCTGCTTGGGAGAAGAGACCTCCGAGAAAAGCTCCATGGAGAACTCCGTAGGCTGAGAAATCTCCTGGGATGAACGGAAAATAAAAAGAAAGAGGCTTGCCGCTACTGCAACAGATGCCGTAATCCAAGTCAGGATTCGGGCTTTATCTATCTTTTTCTCAGACAATTCATCTTCTGCCTTCTGTAGATGTTCCTCCTCAGAAGAAATATGCTTCTGCTCGAAGGCTTCCCAAGCTGCCAGCGTTTCTTCCTTCGAAGGCTCATCGCCCAAGGCTTCCCCGAATATCTGGGAAAGCCGGGCATCAGAAACATTTTCTGAAACTTTCTCAGAAGCATTCTCAGAAACATTTTCTGATACAGAATCCATTCTATAATCCAGTTCTTGATCTTGATTCTTATTCATGATTTTTCCTCCTAATTCTCTATGTTTGTATGCTTCATTCGCTCGCGCAAGATGGCGAGTGCCTTGGAAATATGCTTCTTCACGGTGTTGGGACTGATGCCCAGCCTGTCGGCTGCCTGCTGATAGGTGAGATGCTCGAAATAGCAGAGGCGGAGAATCGTGCAGGTGGGTTCCTTCAGCTCCCTCGCTATCTGCTCCGCCTGTTGCAGCAGGCGCTCGTGCTCCTCATACCGGGTACTCATATCATACTGGGTGGCCTCTATCAGCGCCTCTACGTTGGTCTGTTCCACCTGCTGGTGCTTGAGCCAGTTGAGGCAGGCATTTCTCACCGATGCATAGAGCCAGCTCCTCCTTGTTTCCATCTGCAAGGAGGAGAATTGGTTCCACGCCTTCTCGAAAACATCTCCCACAACGTCCCGGGCCTCGTTGCCGTCTCCCAAAAGGGACACGGCATAACGCACCAATCGAGGATACATTTCCAGGAATAGCTGCTTAAAGTCGTTGTCTTTCGCTCTGTCCTGCGCCACTACCTTTATATTTATTTCTTGTTGCGTTGAATGTGTATCTCACATTCATGAGAATTTTCTGATTATCTGCATATCGGGTTAACGTGCGATGCGACTGCGTGCCGTTTGCCTCGGAATAATAATATCCTGTATGCAAGAGGTCTTGCACAACAAACATCACCTTGAGGGCATCATTCTTCATGAAGTTCTTGGAAACCCGGAACTGCATATTGCCCGTACATTTTCTCCTTCCGATTCCCATCTCTGCCTTCGTGCTGATGTTGCCCGAAAGATTCATGAACCACCGGTGAGGAAGCCTCAGATTGTTGTTCATGCTGAATGTAAACTGAGGCTGGTTTTTGCCAAACTCGGGGATATTGAGATGATCTACATTATCATGACCGTAGAAGACACTCGCCGTGAGGTTAGGATACCAGATTCCAAACGAAGGCGCCACACGGATATTGGCTCCACAATAGTAGGAATGAGGCACCGAAGCCATCGTCTCCAAAAGCACACTCGGATGGTTCACCTCGTCGTAAGGCTTGTACCAGGTCATGTACATATCAAGTACATAGTTGTAGTAAGCCATGAACGACAGCCACTTGTAATTGCCCGACAGGTTGAAACTGTGCTGCTTCTGAGGCTTGAGATGAGGGTCACCTGAATAGTACTCGTACTTGCTGTCGTAGTCGATGCTGCTCTGAAGCATGACGTAGATAGGACTGTACTTGTTCAGACGATAGGAGAAGGCAAGATTCAGATTACTCTTGCTGTAGCCGATGGATGCAAATGGAATCCAATCCCTGTAGCTGGGACTCTGTTCCGCCTGCAGCACATCCTTCTCGTAATAATCGGTCTTCTGGTATTCGTATCGCAAACCGGCTCCATAGTTCATGTGTCCGATGTTCAGATAATACTCCAGGAATCCGGCATAGATAGACTGGCGGATGTGGTTGAAGGCATCGGCAGAAAAGCCGCTTTGGGTGAAGTCGTTGCGGCGGTTGGTAAACATCTCTTCCGTTCCGAAGGAAAGCCTACCCTTCCACAAAGGTCCCGACACCACCAGCTTGGCAGCATAGAGATTACTCTTCACCTTGCTCTCTGATTCCGCATCCAGCTGTCCGTCGTTTATCGCCGTCTGGGACCTCTGACTCACCTTGTTATAGAAGTCGCCATTGAAATTGATGTTCCATTTGCCGAAATCGCCATTATAATAGGCGTTCACGCTATGCGACCAATGGGGCTTGCGTTTCGAAAACAGATCTACGCCCATGCTTTCCGTCAGTTTGCCATCCTCCCACACATCGGTTGCTCCCCAGCTGTGGGTGTAGTTGTTACCTATTATATTGGTTGTCTCATAGCGCATACCCAGCGATTACTTCTCGGAAATCTCATAGTTGAAACCTGCGTTCATAAGAATCTCTCCACCAAGGGTTTTCGTGGTTCTGCGGCTGTTGAATTCCCAGTCGCTGGTGGTATGGAGCTGGGTTTCGGAATGGGCGGTGGTGTGCGAGCGATTCAATCCCACTCCCACTTCGCCGAAGATATCGAGTCCGCCCGTACGATAGTTCAACTGCACATCATCAAAAGTATGAGGCGAATAACGGCCCTGCATATATTCAGAATAAAGGCTTCCGCTCAAGCCTTGTCCGCGCTTGCGAACGGCACGCAGACGGATTACGGCATTGGTCTTGGAACTATACTGCGCTCCGGGAACGGTAACGATTTCTGCCTTCAGAATATCCTTGGCGCTCAATCGCTTGAGTTCGTTCAGATTCTCCAGTTTCCTGCCGTTGAGATAAATCTCGGGCGCTCCACGACCGATAATTTCCCAACTCCCTGCTTCGCCCGAAACAAAGGGCAACTGACTGATCATATCTTCGGCAGAGCCCAGTTCGCCCAGGATGGTACCTGATACCAAGGTGGTGAAGGCACCGTCCTTGTACACCACATTGGGGCGGGTACTCTTGATGGTTACCGCCTTCAGCTGCTGGGTGTCGGGATGCAGACCGATGTGCATGGTAGGCTTGCAGGCCAGGGTCTGCGACTTATAGCCCACAAACGAAACCTTCAGCATCACATCCTTATCGGCATAAGGAAGCACGAAGCTTCCATCCTCTGCCGTTACACAACCGGCCACATAAGCCTTGCTGACGGAGGAAATCAACACCACGTTGGCGAAAGGCAGAGGCTTCTGGTGCTCATTCACTACGCGGCCCTTGATCTGTTCCACCCGGGTTGTCTTGCCCGTATATTGAACGGCAAAATAGGTGTTGTGCTCTACGAAGGAGAAAGGTTTCCCTTGCAGCACCATCTCCAGGGCTTCCTTCTGGCGCTTAGCCTGGATATTGGCAGTAACGCGATATTGGTCGGTAGCCTGATAGGCAAAGAGGATATTCTTCTCGCCCGCCTTTTCAATCTTCTTCAACACGGAAGTAAGCGTTTCGTTATGCACCTGAAAGGTCATACCTCTGCTTTGAGCAAATAGGGAAATGCTCAAGACAAGACTCAGTATAAGGGAAGTCGTTCTTTTCATCATTTTTCTTGTTTTTATGATTCTACTTTGTTCATAATACAACATCCCCCTGGAATCGGGTACGCCTATTAAAAAAATAATGTTGCAAAAGTACAAAAATAATCGGGAAACTTGCCATTTGTTTTCACCAAAAAATATTCTTCCTGCCACTTTTGGCGCCTTTATCGGCTTTTTTTCGTCTAATTATTAGACAATCATTACCCATTTCCGATGATATTTCGTAACTTTGCACCATGATTAAGAAACAAGGAACGATATTGATTGTTGATGACAACCGCAACATTCTTACTACAGTAAGGATGCTGCTGGAACCCATATTCGATGGCATCATCACCATCGCCAACCCTAACTCCATCCCAGCCAAGCTGAGAGAGGAGCATCCTGACGTGGTGCTGCTCGACATGAACTTCTCCAGCGGAATCAATTCGGGAAACGAGGGACTGTACTGGCTCAGGGAAATCAAGAGCCTCAGCCCGAAAACCGAAGTGGTGCTCTTTACCGCCTATGCCGACATCCAACTTGCCGTAACAGGCATCAAGGAAGGTGCCGCCGACTTCATCGTGAAGCCTTTTGAAAACGAGAAGATGATACGTACGCTGGTAGAGGCTAGGGATAAGAATAGGGCTGTGGATAACATTATCAACAGGAATGGTGGAAAACCTGGTGGAAAAGATGCGCAAAGCGCTATGTATTGGGGAGATAGCGAAGTTATGAACAATTTGAGAAGTATTGTGGAAAAAGTTGCCGCAACCGATGCAAATATCCTCATTACGGGCGAAAACGGAACAGGTAAAGAGGTGTTAGCCAACGAGATACATCGTTTATCCACAAGATGTGGAAAAAAGATGCTGCCTGTGGATATGGGAGCCATTACGGAAACCCTTTTCGAGAGCGAACTCTTCGGTCATGTGAAGGGTGCTTTTACTGATGCCAAGGTGGATAAACCGGGCAAGTTTGAGCTTGCCGACGGCAGTACCATCTTCCTGGATGAGATAGGAAACCTATCCTACGGTCTTCAGGCAAAACTCCTTACCGCCCTGCAACGCAGAAGCATCGTAAGAGTGGGCGGAAGTACGCAGATTCCCATCAACGTACGACTGGTTTGCGCCACCAACCGCAATCTGCAGCAGATGGTAAACGATGGCGAATTCAGAGAGGATCTGCTCTACCGCATCAACACCATCCATCTGGAATTGCCTGCCCTGAGACAGAGAAAATCAGACATCGTTCCGCTGGCAGAAAGATTCCTCCGTCAATATGGCGATTTATATAATAAGTTGAATCTCCGTTTTTCGGAAGAGGCTGAGAAAAAACTTACCAGTTTGCCTTGGTACGGCAACATCCGTGAACTTCAGCACGCCATCGAGAAAGCCGTGATTCTGTCTGATGGCGGAATGATTTCTGCCGAAGATATTGACGGCGGAAACCAGCAGAAAAGAGAGAAGCCCCTGGAAGAGGTTCAGACGCTCGACGAGATGGAGAGCCGAATGATAGAGAAAACCATCAGGGAATGTGAGGGAAACCTGTCGGTGGTAGCCGCAAGACTGGGCATTTCCCGCCAGACGCTTTATAATAAGATTAAGCGATACGGGTTATGAATTTAGGCACGGATTACACGGATTACACGGATTTTTAGTTATCAGATGAATAGTCAGTTAGCAATCATCGTTTTATTGGTGATTTTGGTAGTTCTAGTAGCAGTCAACATCTGGCTCTACCGCCACTATCGCCGGAACATCAAGAAGGTAACCTTCCTTTTTGATGCGATAGATAATGGGGATTTCTCCTTCAACTTTCCTACGGAGAAGGGGTTTAAGGAGGATAAGATTCTGCATCAATCCCTCAACCGCATCAAGCTCTTCCTGCAACATACGAGAGAGGAGCAGATGGATCGGGAGAAATATTACGAGCAGATTCTGAATGCGGTGGATACGGGCATCCTGGTGGTGGATAGTCACGACAACATCCTGCAACATAATCAGGCAGCCCTCCGGTTGCTCGATACGGATGTGCTTACCCACATGAACCAGGTAAAAGAGAAACTGAAGGATGAACACTTGGCAAAGCATGAGACGCAAGCCATGCTGAAAGACAAGCACGTGCGTATCATCGCCCTGAGCGACGTGAGCCACGAGCTGAGCAATCAGGAGGTGGATTCTTGGATCAAACTGATTCGTGTGCTGACCCATGAAATCATGAATACCATCACGCCGGTTACTTCATTGAGCGAAACTCTGCTGAAAGAATTGGGCAGCAAGGAGTTGCTGATTGCAGATAACGAATCTGATGATTTACATTCTCCAGGCAAATTGATAAAGGTTTCAGAGAAGCCACAATCTGCTGAGCAAGCGAAGCTGAAGCAAGGCTTGAAAACCATCCACAAAACAGGAACCGAGCTGTTGGCTTTCGTCAACAACTATCGCCGCTTCACCCATGTTCCCCAGCCTCAGCCTGCTCTCTTCTATGTGGAACCATTCCTGGAAAGAATGGCGTTACTTTGCAACCACGAAGTAGAGATAGAAGTTTCTCCCAAGGATTTGCTGGCTTATGCCGATGAGAGTCTCCTCTCTCACGTGGTAACGAATCTTCTGAAGAATGCCGTAGAAGCTTTCAAGGAAAAGGGAAAGTTATCTGCAGAAAGAAACAAGCAAGATGGAAATAAGCAGGGTAGGAACAAGCAGGATTGCCGCTCCGCGGATTTGCAATCCGCGGCAAGCAAGAAGGCATTTATCCGTCTCAAAGCCTACGCCAACGCCCAGGAATCCATCATCATCGACGTGAGCAACAACGCCGGTCTCATCCCCGAAGATGTAGCCTCCCACATCTTCATCCCGTTCTTCACCACGAAGCCGGAAGGAAGCGGAATCGGTCTCTCCCTCTCCCGCCAGATCATGCGAGTAAGCGGCGGCAGCCTCTCGCTCTATCAGGACAAGGCGCAGGGAATCACCACCTTCCGCATCATCATCCCATAAAAAAGTATAATTTTGGGGAAGAAAGTTTGGCGCTTTCGCTTTTTTACCATATCTTTGCCATTATAAAAGATTAAGCTTATGTCAACAGACGATAAGACCATATTAAAGATAAAAGATATAGCTAAATCTGCTATTCCTTCAGGAAGCAAGGCTATATTGTATGGATCAAGAGCGAGAGGTGATGCTCGCAACGATTCAGACTGGGACATTCTTATCCTTTTAGACAAAGACAAGCTGGAACAAACGGACTACGACAGAGTAAGTTACCCGTTTGTCTTGTTAGGTTGCGACCTCGGCACAGAAATCAATCCCATTCTTTACACAAAGAAAGAATGGGAATCGTATAACTTCACCCCTTTTTACGAGAATGTAAATCGAGACGGCATTAGTTTAATATAAAAGTTATGGATCAAGTAAAAAACATATTAAAGTTAGTCAAATAATTACTTACAGAAGATTATGGCATTCGAAAAGGAAATCAAGGAATACGAGGATTTGAGAGGAAAATATCAAACCCTTATCATCAATAAAATGGATAGAGAAGAGTACATCAAATATAATGAAGTACTCTTCTCTACCCATTCGTGCGCCATTGAAGGCAATTCATTCTCCGTAGATGATACCCGGGAACTGAAGGAGAAAGGTCTGGGGATGATTCCTGCCGGAAAGACTCTCTTCGAGGCTTTCGAAATGCTTGACCACTTCGAAGCCTTTGAGTACATGATGCAAAACACGCAGCATCCACTCGACGAGAATCTTCTGAAAGAAATCAACAGGCGGGTTACCTGCCATACGCTTTCCTACCGTTCTCCAGAAGCCATTCCGGGCGAATACACCACCACAGACATGGCTGCAGGCGATACGGTATTTGGCGACCACGAAGAACTCATCGCCAGAGTTCCCAAGCTGTTGGAATCTACCGAAAAAGCCATCGTTTCGGCAGCCGTTCATCCCATGATTCTTGCCGCCCGCTTCCATGGCTTCTACGAATATCTCCATCCCTTCCGTGATGGGAATGGAAGAACAGGACGACTCATCAGCAACTACATTCTCTTAAGATTGAATCATCCTCTCCTCATCATCCCATCCGAAGCCCGACAGGAATACATTTCTGCCCTCCGCATGATTCGTACGGAAGCTACGGACGAACACCTCATCCGTTTCTTCTTCAAGATGGCAATACAGAGAATGGAAGAAGAGCTGAAGCAGAAAGAGGCCAATACCAAGCGATTTATGACTTTTCTCTTCTAATATGGTCAAACATTTTACGGATTTCGGCATATTCGCACTAAAACATTTTGCGGATTTCGGCAAAAGTCTTATTCGACTACACGTAAATCACTAATTATAAGCGAAATACGTTTTCTTTGAAATTTTACTCATCCACTATCTGTCCATCAAACAGGCGGATGGTGCGATGGGCTATCTTGGCATCATGCTCATTATGCGTTACCATGACGATAGTGGTGCCCTCGTGGTTCAGCTCGGTAAGCAGATGCATCACCTCGGCACCATTCTTGGAATCGAGGTTACCCGTAGGCTCATCGGCAAGGATGAGCTTCGGACCGAAGACCACGGCACGGGCGATGGCTACTCGCTGTTGCTGACCACCTGATAGCTGGTGAGGGAAATGCTTGGCACGATGGCTGATGGCCATTCGCTTCATAATCGCCTGCACCTTTGCCTTGCGCTCTGCCTTCGGAATATTGAGGTAAGTAAGAGGAAGCTCGATGTTCTCCTCTACATTCAATTCATCTATCAGGTTGAAGCTCTGGAACACAAAACCAATTTCTCCCTTTCTCACATCCGTACGCTCCTTTTCCTTCAGGTTTGCCACCTCGTAATTACCCAGGAAATATTTTCCTGAAGTAGGGTTGTCGAGCAAACCGAGAATGTTGAGCAAGGTGGATTTGCCGCAACCGGATGGTCCCATAATGGCAACAAACTCGCCGTCTTCTACTGTGAAAGATACATTATTTAAAGCAATCGTCTCCACATCTTCTGTGCGGAATGACTTGCAAAGATTCTCTATTTTAAGCATTTTCTTATCTTTTTACTTTTTTACCTTTTTACTTTTTTACTTTTAATTTTATTCATCCTTGAGATATTTCACCGGATTACTATTCGCCACCTTGTAGCAGTTGATGATGACGGAAAGCCCGATGATGACGAGCAAGATGATGGTAACGCCGATAAACAGCAAAGGCGTCATCGTAATCTTCTCGCTGAACGACATGAGCCATTGTCTGGCTATCAGCCAAGCCCCCAAGTCGCCCACGATGATGCAAGGCAAGGCAATCTTCATAATGTCCTTCAGGAAGATGCGAAGAATATCCTTCACCTTCGCTCCGTTCACCTTCCTTATCGCAATCTCCTTGCGGCGGCGGTTCACCTCATCACTCGTATAACCCACCAATCCGAAGAGGGCGATAATCATCGTCACGATGCCGGCAACCAAGATTCCGTTGCGGAAATTGAGCTGGGAAGCGTACTGGTTAGCCAATTCTGAAGCATAACTCTTCACGATGACCTTATTGTTCGGATACATCGCCTGCACCTTCGATTGCAACTCCGACAACGATTCATCCCTTAGTTCATTAAACTTAACCAACATATAGTAAGCCGTCTTGGCAGAATAGAAATACAAGTCAGGAAATCCATTCATTCCATCACCACCAGTTTCCGCAGCCCCCCAGCGAATATTCTTGCTCACGCCACAAATGGTAAAGATATTATCATCATGTCCCGTACAGGTAATTTGCTTGCCAACTACGCCATCCTTCCAATGCCACGTCTTGATGAGTTTCTCAGCACCTCGTTCATCAATAATAACCTGACGGCAACTGTCATTTCTTTCCGTAAAGAAAGAGCCCTGAACGATAGGAATATTCATCATCTTGAAGAAATTATCGTCCACTCCCGACATCTCCATGATATTAAAGGTATTTTTATCGTCGCCAGGTACTCCTACCATATTTCCACTACGATCATACCCATCGAGCGGAACATTAAAAGTCGAACTGCATTCCTTGACATTCGGTATTCGCCTGATTTCTGCCAGACATTGATTGCGCTGGTCTCTATTGCTTGCATCTATCGAAACTATCGCTACATGATCATAATCATACCCAGGATTGAGCCCCAACATCAGCTGGTATTGACCATTCACGATGTAAAGCAAACTGAACAGCAAACCAGAGATAACGAACTGGATGCCCAGCAAACCAAGTTTCCATCGGTTGCGATTCTCATTATAACCACGGAAAGCGATGGCTACAGGAATCCTGTTGTAAAGCCAACCTGGCAGCAAGCCGCCAACCAGCAGTACCAGAATACAGATAGCCACCAATATCCAACTGCCACGATTAAGCACCAACGTGCTTACCGGAGCAGAGAGGAAGTTTTCGATGGTTCCCTTGCAAAGGAATACAAGACCTGCAGCAAGAACAACCGCCAGCCCCACATGCACCAAAGCCTCAGAGAAAATGATGGCATGAATGTTCTTCGATTCGGCACCATAACACTTACGGACAGCCATTTCGCGAGAACGACCCACAAGATTTCCCACGATGATAAGCAGATAGTTCATCACAGAAGTAAAGAGGAGGACAAAAGCGATAATTCCCATAATCCATCCCATCTTCTTGACATAAGGATCTTGGGTGTAAACATCGCTCAATACCGTGAAATCATAGTTCAGTTCTATTCCCATATTCTTCATCTCCTTCAAAGGAAAATGATCCTCTCGCATCTTATTCACGTAAGGCTTGAGTTCTTTTGCCTCATGCCCCTTTGCCAACCGGATGTAGGATCTATAACAATCATTTCCCACCCATTGGCCTCTGCCATCGTAGGAATATACGTATGGCACACTACACCTCGACAGAATCATCTGCGTACCATGAAAGGAAGAACCCCAAGGAAACGCTTCGAAAACACCATAGATGGTAAAAGTGGTTCCCGGATATTTAGAAAGCGTGAAATGCTTACCAACAACATTACCACCTATCTTTGCTGCCGTTTCTGAATCGATGAGACAGGATAAGGGTTGGGATAAAATCTGTTTAGCCTTGCCTATCAATATCTTCTGTGGAAAGACATCGAAGAAACTACTGTCTGCCATCCAGATATTGGCAGAAACGATGTTCTGGTCTTCCATCTTGCATTGGGCATCATCATAAAAATAGCAAGTACTTGTTGCAGCTTCCACCATAGGCGCATATTGCTTTACACCTTGGGCGGTGGCTCCTGAAGTATTGGTAAACTCCATGGTTTCGCCATGGTTAGTACCCACTTCCGAAATCAGATACGTCCTCCCCCATCCAGGAAAGTACGTATCGTAAGTCTGCTCGAAATAAATCTCGGCAATAATTACCGAACTGATTGCCAAGCCGAGCGCCAGACACAAAATCTTCACAAAATTGTGCTGGCCTCTTCGAGGCAGATTCTTGAATGCGTTAATAATATGATTCATAAGATATATTATTGTAAGGGCGTATGCCCCAATTTAACATTTAACATTTCTAATTTAACATTAGAATTTCATTATCCTTATATGCCTCATAGCCGCTAACGATAACCTGCTCACCCGGCTCCAAACCTTCAATCACCTCATAATACTGAGGATTCTGGCGACCGATGGTGATCTTTCGGCGATAAGCTTTTTTGCCACTCTTGTCTAATACAAAAATCCATTGACCGCCCGTTACACTATAAAACGTGCCTTTAGGGATAATTATTGCCTGCTTAGACTGACCGAGCTGCAAATCTACATAATAGGTCTGACCGGTTCGGATGTTGTCAGGACGAACGCCCTTGAAGACGAAGTCGATACGGAACCTGCCGTCTCTTACCTCGGGATAAACCTTGCGGACCTGCAGGAGATAATGCTTGCCGTTCTGGTCGAAAGTGGCAGTAAGTCCCGGTTTTACCCGGTCGATGTAATGCTCATCCACCTGCGCCTGCACCTTGAAATCGCTGAGGTCGTTGATGACTCCTATCTTCTGTCCGGCAGAAATGCTCTGTCCCAGCTCCACATCTAGCAAGCCGATTTCGCCCGAAATGGTGCTGCGGATGTTCAGCTTCTCCTTGCGCTGGCGAACCAGCTGCACATTCTTCTGCATGGCTTCCAGATTATCGCCCATCTGATCCATCTGCGAACGGCGGAGCTGTGCATCCTTCTTCAATCGCTTGCTGATGAGCGCATGCTTCTTGACGGCAAGGTCGTAATCTTCCTTAGCCTTCAGATACTCCTCGCGCGAATTGAGTTCTTCCTTGTGCAACGCCTCCTGATGCTGATAGGAACGGCGCTTGGTAATGACATCCTGCGAAAGCGACAGTTCCTCGTTGCTGTTGTTCAGACGGTCCTGCTCCATCGAAATCTGGGTGTTGCGAAGCATGTCCTGCTTTTCGGCAAGTTCGCTTTCGGCATTCAGAATCTCCAGGTCGAGATTCGAATTGCTCAGTTTCACGATTACATCGCCCTTGTTCACGTGGGCACCTTCATCCACCACTTTCTCCAGAACAATACCGCCTTCCTCGGAACTGATTTGCACCACGGAGATTGGAACCACCTGTCCATCCACCGAAACATAATCGTTGAACTGCGCCTTCTCCACGGTTCCGATGCTCAATCCCTTTCTATCCACCTTCAGGGTGGAAGAGAAATTGCCCAATCCCAACCAAATGAGGACTGCGATCAAAACCGCTCCTCCGCCAATCCATGCCCAGTACTTGCGAGGCACGAGATATTTTTTCTTTTCTATCTTTATATCCATAATTTATCTTATTAAATTTTCTCCCTGATAATAAGCAACTAACCTTTGTTTGATGATGAGCAGCATCTGCATCTGGAGTTCCTTGATTCTGCTTTCCAGAAGCGTCTGGGCTGCGGTATGAAGATCGAAGGTGGAAAGCATTCCTTCCTCAAACTTCCGGCTCGACATGTGATAGGCGAGCGAATCAGAGACCACCTTCTTCTGCATCTGATGCAACTCCTTGGCGTAACCCTCTGCATCCATTACCGCCTGGGCTATCTGGTCGTGAAGCTTGCGACGGGTTTCCTCCAGGTTCACCTGCGCCAGTTGCCAGTCGTTGCGTGCCTTCTTCACGCTGTGCCATCGGTCGCTATTATAAATAGGTATGGAAAGGGTCAATGCGAGGTATTCGCCCTGGTTGTTGCGAAACTGCGAGGCAAACCCATCGTATTGCCCTTTCTGAGAGAGATTCTTGTAATAGTTGGTAGAAATGCCGCCACCGAGAGAGAGTGATGGCAGCAATCTGCCTTTTGCTATCTTGTAATCATACCGTGCCCGCTCCACTTCGTATTCTGCCGACTTCAAATCGGGAGAAATATTCTGGAAGCCCTGGTAAACGGTTTCGTAGTTTACAGGTAAGATTGACGTTTCTATTTTGTCAGTCCCCAGATTCTCTACCCCATTTGGTTCTACGCTCTGACTACCAGCTTCTTTCTCGCTTTCTTTCAGCATTCCTGATTCCAGGCTTTTCTTCTGAGTCTTCGTCAGAGCCGCCAATTTCAGCTCTTCATCCACCGGAAAATTCATCGCGGATTTCAAGGCGAGCAGACTCTGTTTTGCCACATTCTCCTGATGCGTAAGATTGTATTCATCTTCTGCCACCTGCGATTCCATCTGCACCACATCCGGTCGGCCTTTCTCGCCCAGTTCATACAGGCGCTTCATCTTAGCCAGCATCCGCTTGCTTTCGTTCAGTTTCTCGCTTGCTATCCGAATGCTTGCCTCAGCATAGGCAGCATCCACATATTTCTGCATCACGTCGATGGCGCGGTCGTCCTGAATCTTCTGCATCGCCGTGGCAGAATAATCCCGGCTCAGCTTAGCCTGCTTCAAGGCGTTGATGGTGGCGAAACCGTCGAAGACATTCAGTTCGGCATAAAGCTGATAGTAGTTGTTGAATGTCGTTACATTATTATAAGTATTGGTTTCCGGGTCGATGTTTCGTCCCCAGGCATACTGTCCCTGCACGCCACCCGTTAGGGAAGGCAGGAATCCAGCCACAGCATGCTGGTAATCCTGCTTGCGCTGGCGGGCATTCACCACCTCCCGCTTCACCTCCGTGGCGTGCTCCACGGCGTATTTCATACAGTCGTCAAGGCTCCAGCTCTGTGCTGAAGCGCCAGCCGCCCAGACCAACCATCCTATCAATATTCCTATTCTTTTCATAATCTTCTTCATTTTGGCATGATAAGGACAAGAGCCGTGCCAAAACAGCATTTCTCCTGATAATCAAGCCATT
The DNA here is from genome assembly GCF_052118345.1 of Prevotella sp. LCP21S3_D2. Taxonomy (NCBI): domain Bacteria; kingdom Pseudomonadati; phylum Bacteroidota; class Bacteroidia; order Bacteroidales; family Prevotellaceae; genus Prevotella; species Prevotella sp. LCP21S3_D2. The sequence continues at coordinate 375,253 of NZ_JBQKHJ010000001.1, forward strand.
AAATAAAAACCCTCATTAAACAAACTGTCCAACAATTAGACACCACCGTCTAATTGTTGGACAGTAAACCGCAGATCAAAGCTAATCATTCGAAACCAAAGATCAAAGCTGATCATTCATCGCATCCACCACTTGTCCATCAAACAGATTGATGATGCGACTGGCGTAGGTAGCATCGTGCTTGGAGTGCGTAACCATCACGATGGTGGTTCCCTCTTCGTTCAGCTCGCTGAGCAACTGCATCACCTCCATACCATTCTTGGAATCGAGGTTACCCGTAGGCTCATCGGCAAGGATGATGCTAGGCTTGCCCACCACGGCACGGGCGATGGCAACCCTCTGCTGCTGACCGCCCGAAAGCTGATGAGGATAATGCTTGGCACGATGGCTCAGCTTCACCTTTCTCAGAATTTCGAGCACGCGCTCCTTGCGCTCCGCCTTCCCCACTCCGAGGTATTTCAGCTGCAAATCCACATTTTCCTCAACGGTAAGTTCGTCGATAAGATTGAAGTTCTGGAACACGAAGCCGATGCGACCCTTGCGATAGGCGGTACGCTCACGCTCCTTCAGATGACCCACTTCCTCGTTATTCAACCAATACTTGCCTTCCGTAGGACTATCCAGCAAGCCCAGGATGTTCAGCAAGGTTGACTTGCCGCATCCCGAAGGCCCCATGATGGCGATAAACTCACCATCCTCTACTTCTATGTTTACGCCGTTCAGGGCGATGGTTTCCACCTCTTCCGTGCGGAATATTCTAGTTAAATTTTCTGTTCGTATCATCGTTAGAAATCTTTTTAAAGTTTATGACTCATTATTCAGCCTTGATGCTGTCTATCGGATTCGACATTGCCGTACGCAGGGTGCAGCCGATAACCGAAACAAAGGCTATCAATAAAGTAAAGATGGCACCAGCCAGCAACACCCACCAAGGGAAGGAGATGCGATGGACGAAATCCATGAGATAAGTCTGCATCAGCTTCACGCAGATAGGGATGGCGATGACCACAGCCACCAGCGAACTGACGAGGAATCTCCTAGCCAGTTGCCAAGCCGCATCCCCAATCGAAGCGCCCATCACCTTGCGGAGGGCAATCTGCCGCTTCTGCTGGTTGCCGTAATAAACCGACATTCCGAAGAGACCCAGGGCAGAAATCAGGATAGAGATGCTCATGAATGTGATGATGAGCACCATCATATTATGCTTGTCCTTGAGGTTATTCTTCAAAGTATCATCCATATACTCCACATCCATTTCCGTAGGAACACCCATCAGTTCCTTAGCCACCTGCTTGCAGGTATTCCTGATTGCCTGCAGCGCCTGGGCATGATCGCCACGGGTTTTCACCAGAACAGCCCATCCACCCTGCTGCGGGGTAATGACTCCAATGGCATTATGCTCCGTTTTCTCATTCTCGCTCAGCGCATCTCCACTATGATAATCGGCAATCACGCCGCACACCTCATATTCATGTTTACCATCCTTCATTCTCATTCCGAACCAAGGCTTGTGGGCAGAAACGCCATAGGCACGCTTCGCCTCTTCCGTTACCCAAATCTTGCCATAGGCTGGTTCGCAATACTGTTCAATCACCTTGAATCCCAACATCTTCATCGCCGTGGAATCTGCCATGAACATACGGAGCATTCCTATTACTTTTTCATTGTCATCATGCACGCCATTTCCCCAGCTTACAATAGGATTGGCGTTGCCGTAAGTGGCCTCTTCCACCTCAGGAAGCGCTTTCAGACGGTTCCTGAGGATAGCCATCTTCTCCGGCGAACCATCCAAAGAAGAATAGATGTAAACAATATCCTTCGTCTGATAACCCAAGGGCAAATCGGCAAGATGCTTCATCTGGAGCATCATCGTTATCGCCATGACTACCAGCGTGATGCTGATGACGTTCTGGGCTACGATAAATATCTTGCTGAACCACATCTTGCTGCGCATGCGGATGGTTCCCTTCACCACATCTATCGGATTGAAACGGGAAACCACGATAGCAGGAAGGATTCCCGCAAAGATGGAAATGATGACGTAAGCCAACGGCAGGAACCACAGAAGGTCGAAGGAATGGAACAGGTCGATTTTCGTATCCAACATAGAATTGAACAACGGGATGAATGCCCAGGAAATCAACAAGCCCAACAGGAAGCAGACTGCCGTGAAGAGCGCCGACTCCTTGAGATAGCGCAGCATCACGCCCTCTACCGATTCGCCCAGCAGCCTTCGGGTAGCCATCTCCTTCGCACGGTTGCCAATCTGAGCCACCGTAAGATTGATGTAATTAAACAAGGCTGAGAGCAGCAGGACCAGCGCCACGACCAGGAGGATATTCACGAGAGTACGATTGCCATGCTTGAAAATATCGACACTATCAGTTGTAAAATGAATCTGGTCCCATCTCATAAACTGGCAGCCCCACATGAAGTTGACTCCATCCGATTCCTTTTTCCAATCTTTCCAATAGTTCATATATTTGCCGAGCAAGGTCTTTCTCACCTTTTCGGGGTCAGCATTCTTTGCCAGTTGTGCCACCGTGAAGGTTGAGCCAAATTGATCCATCGGCTGAGCCTCAGCTTCTATCAGTTTCATCGACACGAAAATATCGTATGGGTTAAAAAGGTCTTCACGGCCGAAATCCTCCATGATTCCCACCACCTTGAATTGCAGTTTACCGCATTGGATGGTGCGGCCGATAGGATTGGCGCTGCCGAAGGCTTTCTTGGCGAATGATTCCGAAACCATCGCCTGATGAGTATCCGAAAGGAGATGATCCGGCGCACAACCACGGCATTGATAACCCATGAACTGGCAAAAGTTCGGGTCTATAGCCAGACATTTTGCCTCATAATACTGTCCATCTATCAGGGCTCCCTGCGGAGCATAATATTCACCAAATCTTGTCCATCCCTTGATTTCCGGGATGGAAGGAAAGAATTCCTTGGCTGTGCCCCAGGTCATTCCGAGATAATCGCCGGAACCTGCAACATAGAGTTCCTTCGCCAGTTTCTGATTCGTTCCCACACGATACTCTGCAGTAGCGTAGGAAACGAGAATCAGCACAAAAGCCAGTGCCACCGAGAGACCCAAGGCCTCTATGGTGGCATAAAGCTTGTTGCGTGATAAGAATTTCACATAACTTTTCATCATATACTCATTTATTTTTTGTTTCACTAAAATCAAACGATAAAGGAAGAATACCATCTCCCTGTTTTCGTTAGCTGCTGCAAAGGTAGGGCTTCTCCCGTTTTCTGCCAAGATTTCCGGCAGCCCGGAAGGTGGATTGTATGAAATTCATACACTCTATTGTATGATTATCACACAACAGCCCCATTTTTGTTTGTCGTTTCGGGAAAAAAGCGTACTTTTGCAAACAAAAAAATAAAAGAAATGAAATACGGAACCCTTCTTGTCATCGACGATAATCCGTCGATACTCACGGCGCTGAAGATCTGTCTGAGCAATACGTTCGAACGGATCCTCACCCTTTCTCGCCCCGATACCGCCCCCACGCTGCTGCAACAGGAGCAGGTAGATCTCATCCTACTCGACATGAACTTCTCGCTCGGCGTAAACAGCGGACAGGACGGTTTGCTCTGGCTCCGCACCTTCCGCCGGCTCCACGCCCACATCCCCGTGGTGCTCATCACCGCCTTTGCCGACGTGCAGCTTGCCATCAAGGGATTGAAAAGCGGAGCCGCCGATTTCGTCACCAAACCCTGGGATAATGACGAACTCATCAGAACCCTAAAAGATGCCATCGACAACAATACGGAAGTGGCAACCTTGGAAAATTTCGAGAACGATTACATCCGGAAGGTCGTGGATAAATGCCACGGCAACATCTCGCATGCAGCCGAAATGCTCGGCATTACCCGACAAACCCTCTATGCAAAACTGAAGAGATGACTTTTGGAAAGGGAAGTTAAAGAAGTTAAGAGAAGTTAGGGAGAAGTTAAGAGACAAATGTATTAGAGCAATTTTATGGTTATTATCAAGATTATATATTTAATAGGTGGAATCTGCCTCATCCTGGGCGGCCTCATCTATCTGTTCTTTCGCCATCAGCGAAGGCTGAAGGCTCGTGCCTTCCTGATGCGTGAGGCTGTAAGAAATGGCGATTACGCCTTCCGCCTACCCACTTCGGGCTTGCTTCCAGGCGAAAGAGCTTTGCAGCAGGCACTCAACGACATGCAGGGCGATATTGCCCGCCTCGTAGCCAGACACGAAGTGGAATCCTGGCAAAAGCTGACCCGTGTACTCACCCACGAAATCATGAACGCCACGGCTCCCATCTCCAGCATCTGCCAGGCTTATCTCAGCAACCCGCAGATCAAGGGAAGCGAATACGAGGAAGGCATTCAGGCGATTCACGACACCAGCAAGTCGCTCACCAACTTCGTGGATAGCTACCGCAAGCTCACCCAGCTTCAGGCTCCCGTCGTAGAACCCCTTCCGCTCGCCTCTTTCCTGGAGAGCATCAAGGCGCTCTATCCCGACCTCAGCTGGCACCTTTCCCTCCCTCAGAATGCCACGCTGGAGGCCGACCGCAACATGCTGCGACAGGTATTCATCAATCTTACCAAGAATGCCATCGAAGCCCATGCCACCGACATCGACGTCCGCATGAGCAGGAACGACCACCCTATCCTGCTGTTCAGCAACAATGGTGCCCCCATCCCTGCCGATGTGGCACGGGAAATCTTCATTCCATTCTTCACCACCAAATCATCCGGAACGGGAATCGGACTATCTCTCTCCCGCCAGATGCTGATGATGCAGAACATCGAACTGGGACTATCCGACAACAGTCTCTCCGGCTACCATGTTACATTCTATCTGGAAAAGCAAGACAACAGCTAACGCTCCTGCCGTTTCACATTTCAAATACGTGAAAATTTAAAACTTTTCTATATTCTCCGAAAGAAAATGACAAAAAGTTTGGAGTTTTCGAAAAAAAACATTACCTTTGTCACCATCAAAAAGACAAAATGAACAACGAAACAACATAAAAATTATGATGACAATCGAAGAATACAGAGCAGCCATCTTTCAAGCACTGCTCGATGCAAAGAACGAGGACGGAACTCAGCTTCTCAGCGAAAAGGAAGCCAGAGAAGCCCTCAACGGCTTTACCGACGATGAGTTGCAGGACGGCATCTTATGGAATACGCCTGAGGATGTGGCGGGAATCATACTGGAAGGTTAGAGCTCTTTAGAGTTCTAACCTTTTTATTTCTTTCTCATAAACATTTTTTTAGTAAGAGACACACTGTTTGTCCAAATAAGACTTTTTTTCATCATGCCATACAAAAAAATGCCTAAAAATTTGCAAAAAACGCATATTTTTATTATTTTTGCAACGGTATTCGATTGTAAGCGACAACGATTAGATACTACAAATAATGAAATTCTATTAATTTAAAACTAAGAAAGTATGAAAAAAGTATTATTATTAGCCATCTTGGCGAGTGTAACGCTCTCAATTTCTGCAAAAAAGAAATTGGCTATTACTATGACAGGAGAAAACCTGGCGACATTAACACAAGTTACAGACAACCAAGAACCATGCTTGGATCCTTTTGGTGGAGACAATGGTTCCCCTTTATATTTCTCAGTAAGAGAAAATAAAAAATATTATAACATCTATAAAAAGGAGAATCCTTTTTCTGCAGCAATGGCACAGAAAACTAGCGGCAAGAACTTCAATCGCCAGCCAAATTTCAATCCTGTAACTGGCAAGATTGCCTTTAGTTGCCAACAAGACGGAGCTGGAACATCCGACATATACACCATGTTTGACGATAAGGGCAAGGCATTGTCACAAATTACAGAAAGTAGTGATGCATACGAGGAATATCCAAGTTTTAGCAAAGATGGCAACTTGCTAGTATATGCAAGAACCCAACTCAGCTATTACCGCAAGGCTAATTGGTCAACATTCTTCTTCGGCTTTGGTGGTACAACCATTGTCGTAGAAAACAGTGAGATTTGGATGAAAAATCTTAAAACTGGAGAAACAACATTGCTTGGCAATGGATACCAACCATGTTTTTCACCTGACGGCAAACAAATTGCATACGTAAAGTATTCTAGTGATGCAAAGAGTACAAGTATTTGGATTATGAACATTGATGGAAGCGACCAAGTGCAGGTCACTGACGCCAAAAAGGGATTTGCACTCACACCTCGTTGGAGTCCAGACGGCAAACGCCTCATCTTCCAAGCATCCAAAAAAGACAAAAAAGATGCAGACCTTTACGTCATCGACGTAGATGGAAACAACCTTACACAGCTGACTATCAACAAGTCATATGACGGTCAACCATATTGGACGACAGATGGTTATATTTATTTCGTTTCCGACCGAGGCAATGACGCCGGCAACTATCAGATTTGGAGATTTAAATATGAATAATCATCAGAAGAAGATTCTCTCTTTAACGCCAAGGAAAGAGAGAATCTTTTTTTTGAAAAAAATCTATCAAAATTTTCCTTTTTCTTTGCACAATCCAAATATTATTTGTAATTTTGCACCGCTAACGTTGGGGACTTTCAAAAGTCTCAAACTGAGAGCATCTAAGAAAAAAGATATTTACCGGTAAAAAAGATACATTTAAGATAATGAAGATAGAAAACGAAATCATCAGCTCTGTCATCGCGGCGGTGAAGGAGCTTTATGGTCAGGACGTACCTGAAAAGATGGTAGCCCTGCAGAAGACCAAGAGTAATTTCGAAGGTAACCTTACCCTCGTCGTATTCCCATTCCTCAAAATGTCAAAGAAGACTCCTGAGAGAACTGCACTCGAGATTGGTGACTACCTGAAGGAGAACTGCGCTAACGTCATCGCAGACTTCAATGTAGTAAAGGGTTTCCTCAACCTTTCTATCGCTCCTGCCGCTTGGGTAGGACTCTTGAACACCATCAACGCTGACCCTAAGTTCGGCGAGAAGCCTGTTACAGAGAATAGCCCGCTCGTCATGATCGAGTACTCTTCTCCTAACACCAACAAGCCTCTCCACCTCGGTCACGTGCGCAACAACCTCCTCGGCTGGTCTCTGGCTCAGATCATGGAGGCTAACGGCAACAAGGTAATCAAGACAAACATCGTTAACGACCGTGGTATCCACATCTGTAAGTCAATGCTCGCTTGGCTCAAGTGGGGCAATGGTGAAACTCCTGAAACTTCCGGCAAGAAGGGCGACCACCTCATCGGCGACTACTATGTAGCCTTCGACAAGCACTATCGTGAGGAAATCGCAGAGCTCAAGGCTCAGTACATGAAGGAGGGTATGGACGAGGAAGCTGCCACAGAGAAGGCAAAGGCAGAGGCTCCGCTGATTAAGGAGGCTCACGAGATGCTCGTGAAGTGGGAGAACAACGACCCAGAGGTCCGTGCACTTTGGCAGAAGATGAACAGCTGGGTTTACGCTGGCTTCGATGAGACTTACAAGATGATGGGTGTAAGTTTCGACAAGATATATTATGAATCAAATACTTACCTCGAGGGTAAGAAGAAGGTAGAGGAAGGATTGGAGAAGGGTCTCTTCTTCCGCAAGGACGACAACTCTGTATGGGCAGACCTCACCAACGAGGGTCTCGACCAGAAGCTCCTGCTCCGTTCTGACGGCACTTCTGTCTACATGACTCAGGACATCGGTACTGCCGACCTCCGTTTCAAGGACTTCCCTATCGACAAGATGATTTACGTAGTAGGTAACGAGCAGAACTACCACTTCCAGGTACTCTCAATCCTGCTCGACCGCCTCGGCTTCAAATGGGGCAAGGACCTGGTTCACTTCTCTTACGGTATGGTAGAGTTGCCTAACGGTAAGATGAAGAGCCGCGAGGGAACCGTAGTAGATGCTGATGACCTGATGGCAGAGATGATCAAGGATGCTCGCCAGACAAGTGATGAGCTTGGCAAGTTCAAGGACATGAGCGAGGAAGAGCGCCAGGAGATTTCACGCATCGTGGGTCTTGGAGCGTTGAAGTACTTCATCCTCAAGGTAGATGCCCGCAAGAACATGCTCTTCAACCCAGAAGAGAGTATCGACTTCAACGGCAATACAGGTCCTTTCATCCAGTACACCTACGCTCGTATCCGCAGCATCATGCGCAAGGCTGCTGCCGAGGGTATCGAGTTTCCTGCAGAGTTGGGCGCAGATGCTCCTATCAACGAGAAGGAGATCGACCTCATCCAGAAGATGAATGACTTCGCTGTAGCCGTAGCTGATGCCGGCAACAACTATAACCCTGGCGGTATTGCCAACTACTGCTACGAGCTGACCAAGGAATTCAACCAGTTCTACCACGACTACAGCATCCTGAATGCTGAGAGCGAGGCTGAGAAGATTACCCGCCTGGTTCTCGCAGCCAATGTTGCCAAGATTCTGAAGAACGGTATGGCTCTGCTCGGCATCGAGGTTCCAGAAAGAATGTAATTTTTACATAAGATATTATAACCTACAATCGAATAATGACTATTGACAGATAATGAGCAGCCCCAGAGCCAGACTCTGGGGATTGCTCATTTCACATTTATAGAGGTTCGTATACTTCTATAGATATAAAAGTCCAAAAAATTTATTTATAAAGGCCATTATTCTCCAAAATTCATCAACCAAGCAACAAAAATCAGAAAAATATGAGTAATATGCCCGTCAATCCTCCTTCGTGGAGAAACGATACAGTTCTCCCTCTACCCAATGAAGTTACGGCGAATGCCTGGGCTGTAGATGCAGCCTGTTCCGGCAATCCGGGTCCGATGGAATACCAATGCATCGACCTTCAGACCGGCGCCCAGGTTTTCCACTATGGTCCTATCCACGGCACCAACAACATCGGCGAGTTCCTCGCCATCGTCCACGCCCTCGCCCTGATGGCACAGAAGGGCATTACCGACAAGGTAATCTATAGCGACAGCGTGAATGCCCAGCTCTGGGTAAGCAAGAAGCAATGCAAGACCAAACTGGAGCGCACTCCTCAGACCGAGCAGCTCTATCAGGTCATCGCCCGTGCCGAGAATTGGCTCCGCACCCACCCCGTCACCGTTCCTATCTTTAAATGGGAAACGAAGAAGTGGGGCGAGATTCCTGCCGATTTCGGAAGAAAAGGATAAAAACGCAATCTCAAATACACTCTTCACCCTTCACCTTTCATGCATAAGCCCCTATCACTCAATAGTTTCGGCGGGTGAAGAGTTACGCAGACCCTTCACCCACTCTTCACCTTCTAATTTTTCCAGTTTTTTCGCATAAAAGCAAAATTTTCCAAGGGTGAAGAGTGGGTGAAGGGTGGTGAAGAGTTAAGAGCACTCTTCACCCTCATAACATTCTAATTCACAACAAATTACACCCAAAAGGTGAAGGGTGAAGAGTAAAAGCGAGAGTAGAATTTTGACGACTGTGCTTGATTACCAAAGGCATCTTCTTCCTAAAAAAACGAGGCGATACATCGTTTCGTGCCTCGTCATGGCATAATGTTGCCCTGGTAGGGGGCAACATTATGCCATAGTCAGGCAATAAATGAAAAAAGGCTTAAATAAGCAGCAATGGAAGCCACTTTCCTCCTGACAAATAGCCATTTTTAATTCTCCCCCCAACAAAAGTGCTGTAATTATTTGGAGGTTTCAGGAATTAATCGTAAATTTGCACCAAATCTAAATAGATTCATAACTAGCTAACTTGTAATTATTAATAATTCAACCAGACAATGAAACAAAAACATTTATTTTGGGGAGCTGCGGTTGCATTGACCTTCCTCTTCAGCGCATCAGCTATTGCACAACCTAGACACACCAAGAAAAAAGTGAAGAAGGTGGTGGAGACCAAAGTTGACGTTTGTCCGTTTACAGACAAATGGGTAGAAGACGAAACTAAGTTTGAGGATCGCAAGGAAAAGGCGCACGCTACCTTCGTGCCTTATTCTTCTACTGCCACCATGCAGAAGGACGATTACTTCAAATTCCCATGGCTCACTCCTAAGCACGCCAACTACCTTCTGCTCAACGGAAAGTGGAAATTCCACTACACAGCCGACTGGAAGCAGGGCAAGCCGGAAAAGGATGATTTCTGGGCAGACAACGCCGACGTTTCTTCATGGAAGGAACTCCAGGTGCCTCTGAACTGGGAGATGGCTGGATACGATGTTCCGGTTTACAACAACGTAGGTTATCCTTTCGAGAACAAACCTCCGTTCATCACAGCCTTCAAGGATAATTTCGACAAGAATCCGGTAGGTTCCTATCGCCGTAACTTCAACCTTCCTGAGGGTTGGGAAACAGGCAAGCGAGTGTTCCTACACTTCGACGGTGCCTGCAGCGCCATCGTGGTTTGGGTAAACGGAAAATATGCCGGCTATTCACAGGGCGCCAATACCGATGCTGACTTCGATGTGACCAACCTCGTCCGCAAGGGCGACAACAACGTATCTGTACGCGTTTACCGCTGGAGCGACGGCTCTTACCTGGAGGGACAGGATATGTGGCACCTCGGTGGTATTCACCGCGATGTTTATCTCGTAGCGACTCCAAAGACCTTCGTAGCAGATCATTACATCACATCTGCCCTGAACAAGGATTACACATCAGGCAACCTGAATGTTGACCTGACCATCGATAATGCAGCCAAGGAGAAATCTGAGAAGACGCTGGAGATTGAACTCCTCGACCCACAGGGCAAGTCTGTTGCCAAGCAGTCTGCTCAGGTTGCCATGACTGCCAAGGATGCTCAGAAGAACTGTCGCCTTAGCATCGACAACCTCACCGGTCTGAAGGCCTGGACCTCAGAGCAGCCTAATCTCTATACCGTTATCGTTCGCCAGAAGGCAGGCGACCAGGAAGAGATGGTATTCTCTACCAAATACGGTTTCAGAGAGGTGACCATCAAGGATAAACTGGTTTATGTAAACGGCAAGCGAGTATTCTTCAAGGGTGTCAACACCCAGGATATTCATCCACTCTATGGTCACGCCATCGACGTGAAAACCATGCTTCGCGACGTGATTCTGATGAAACAGGCCAATGTGAACACCGTCCGTACCAGCCACTATCCTCGTCAGGCTAAGATGTATGCGATGTTCGACTACTACGGATTATACTGTATGGATGAGGCTGACGTAGAGTGCCACAACAACCAATCTCTCTCAAACAACCCTACATGGCGCGCAGCCTACGTTGATCGCACAGAACGCATGGTGTTGAGAGACCGCAACCATCCTAGCGTGGTATTCTGGTCGCTCGGTAACGAGTCGGGCGGTGGCGACAACTTCCAGGCTACCTACGATAAGGTGAAGGAACTCCTGCCTGGTCGCGATGCTTGGGTTCACTACGAGGGTTACAATCACGGCGCCAAGTACTCAGACTTCGGTTCAGACATGTATCCAAGAATCGAGGTGGTAAAGAAGCAGATGAACGGCCTCAACGACAAGCCTTACTTCATCTGTGAGTATGCTCACGCAATGGGTCAGGCTGTGGGTAACCTGCAGGAATACTGGGATCTCATCGAGGCAAGTACAGGTATTACCGGTGGCTGCATCTGGGACTGGGTTGACCAGGGAATCTACGATACACGCCGCATCCGCAAAGGTCTTCCTCTGAAGGATCCTAAGACCGGACTCCACTACTACACATCCGGTTACGACTATACCAAGATGAACAACGGTTACAGAGGATTCCAGGGCGACTTCATGAGTAACGGTATCATTACTCCAGGCAGAGAGTGGACAGCCAAGCTCACCGAGGTGAAGTATGTTTATAGAGACGTGAACTTCGAATCTTTCTACAGCCGCGTACTCACCTTGAAGAACAAGTGCGCATTCACCAACCTTGCCGACATCTATGATCTCAGCTACGAGGTGCTCCGCAACGGCGTTTCTGTAGAGAAGAACCAGATGGCTATCCCATCTGTATTGCCAGGCAAAACCTGCGACATCAACATCCCATACACCACCGCTGTAGATGACAAGGCTGAATACGTCATCACCTTCAGCCTCATCCTGAAGAAGGCTACTTCATGGAGCAAGCAGGGTTATGAGATGGCTCAGCAGCAGTTCAAGCTTTCTGCAGAGAATGTAGCAGGCACATCTGTTGCCGACCCTACCTTCGTACAGAAAGACCATGGCAAATTGCCAGCTATCCAGGAGAAGGGCAAGCTGAAGGTGAAGGATAACACCATCACCGGCAAGGATTTCAGCATCACATTCGCAGAGGATGGAACCCTCGCCAACTGGACTTATCGCAATACTCAGCTCGTTCAGCCTAATGCAGGTCCTGACTTCAACGGTTTCCGCCGCATCGCCAACGACAACGTAAACCTGGGTGCTACAGGTGGCGTTGCCGAGAACGAGAATAAGGAAGAGGGTGCACTCACCGGCAAGAAGATGATGGTGAAGGCTCCTAAGAAGCAGGGCAAGAACGTGGTTGTGGAAACTGCCGTTACCAACGGTAAGGATACTCACCAGATTGCTTACATCATTTATCCTAACGGAACCGTGGATATGAAGGTGACTACCAACAATTCTTCTGAGGAAACCCGAAGAATCGGTATTACCATGCAGTTTGCTCCTGGTTTCGAGAATGTTGAATATTACGCCAAGGGTCCTTGGAGCAACTACAACGACCGCCAGAGAGGTTCGCTGTTAGGTTTGTACAAGACCACCGTGGATGGCATGTTCGAAGAGCAGAGTGCTCCTCAGACCATGGGCGACCGCCAGGGCTTGCGCCAGTTGACATTGGACAATAACAGCACAAAGTTGCAGATTACCACCGAGGGCATGGTAGCCTTCTCGTTGTCTCACTTCGATGATGCCCAGTTCAACTACGACGTATTCTATGGTGGCAAGCATCCTTACGACCTGGTACGCTCTAACCAGATTTTCGCTCACTTCGATTTCTGGCAGCGTGGCATCGGTAACCGCAGTTGTGGTGGTGACTCTTGTCTGCCACAGTACATGACTCCAACAGGAGCTCATGAGTTCACCTTGCGTTTCACTCCAATGGCGAAATAAAGGAAATAAAGAATAAGATATAAAAAAGGTGGGTGTTATACGAATTGTTGTAGCACCCACCTTTTTTATATCTTGTCTTATGCCTGAATGTTTAGTAATCCTGGATGTAACCCTTGGTAAACATGTCATACGACAGGGCTTCCAGCTCGGCGAGCGTCATGTGCTCCACGGAATGCTCTATCTTGCGAATCAACTCATCTCTCTTGAAATCGTCATTATCGCTCAGGCGCGATGTAAATCTATTGCTCATTTCTTTACTTTGAACTTTGAATGTTGAACTTTGAACTTTATGATTAGCTTTGGGGCTTCTATGAAACTATTGGCGTTCATAGATATTGATGACGTTTCCATCATACGCCTCATGGCTCACTAACCGTATATTATGAGGAAGCTTGGGTGCTGCTGTTCCGGCAGTTACCACGTTTTCCACATCTGTGGATAAAGATGTTTCTACCCTGATTTCATCCCATAATCCGGCATCGAGGAAAGCCTGATGGGTGATGGCTCCACCTTCTACTATCAGCGACTGCACCTTATTATTATATAGGTACTGCATCATCTGCTTCAACACCTCTTCCTTACCCCTGGAGAAATCCAAGCCCTCGAAACAAGGATGATGGCGGTCGATGACCAGTCGCATCGGGTCCTTGCCGCTCCAGTCTCTTACGTTGAGCAGACTATGGTCACGCTCATCGGTGATTCTTCCCACCAGGATAGCATCATTCTCGGCACGAAGCTTGTGCGAAAGCATCTTGGTAAAAGGCGACGAAATCGCCATTCCCTGATAATTATTATCCAGAAAACCATTCGCAGTCTGCGCCCATTTCAGGATGATGTATGGTCGCTGATGGGTATTGAAAGTGATGAAACGCTTGTTGAGTTCGAGGCATTCCGCCTCCAGAACGCCTACTGTTACCTCGATTCCTGCCTCGCGAATCTTCTGGATTCCACGCCCCTGAACCTTGGCAAAAGGATCTACGCAGCCGCAGACGCATCTCTTCACGCCTTTCCTTACGACCAGGTCGGCACAAGGAGGCGTCTTGCCATAATGAGAACAGGGTTCGAGACTCACGTAGATGGTGGCATCCTTCAAAAGATGCTCATCTTCGGGCTTCACAGAAGCAAAGGCATTGACCTCTGCATGCCCCTCGCCACATCTTACATGATAGCCCTCGCCGATGATTCTTCCTTCTGCACTCACGATGACGGCGCCCACCATCGGATTAGGCTTCGCATTCTGCCTACCATTCTTAGCCAACTGCAGGCAGCGGCGCATGAACATTTCGTCAATCTCCTGCTGAGAGAGCGGCTCTCCCGTCTTCGGATTCTGAAAAGATACTTTATTTTGTTTCATAATTCAACTTTTCTTTGTTTTTCTTACTCATTTTCGATAAAATGTCGTACCTTTGCTCTCAAATCAAATTGCAAAACAATATCAAATCGCAACAAGCAATATCAAGATGAAAACTTATCAGCAACTTTGGCAATCCCTTACCCCACTCTATGATGCTGGCGAAGCGCAGGCTATCGTCCGCACCGTGCTTGATGTGGAATATGGAATGACTCTGACCGACATAATCTGCGGCAAAGTTAATGAATTATCCGCAGACGAAGGAAGAAATCTGGAAGAAATTATCACAAGACTGCAAAATGGCGAACCGGTGCAGTATGTTTTGGGCAAAGCCGACTTTGCTGGCCGGACTTACCATGTAGAGCCGGGCGTGCTCATCCCAAGACCTGAGACCGCCGAGCTTTGTCAATGGATTGTGGAAACACAGAAGGAGAACTGGGAAAATGTAGAGGAAATTATCAGAAAAGAATTTAACATCAGCCCTGACGTTGCCTTTGAGGACATAAACATATTTAAGGAAAAAGGATGGTTCAAACGCAAATATTCACGTTTGAGATTCCTCATCAAAATGTTACATAGTTATAAAAAAGCTAGACATTCTAAACTAGCCTCTCCTCGACCAAGAATCATAGATTTAGGTACCGGCTCTGGCTGCATTGCCATTACCCTGAGCCTTGACATTCCAGATTCAGAAGTATTAGGAATAGATATTTCCGACTCTGCCTGCAATGTTGCCACAAAGAATGCCAAGCAGTTAGCGTCCAGAGCTATCTTCAAAAATGTCGATATTTTTGACTTGCTTGAAATGTGTAAAACAAACAGAGAAGATCATTTTAAAGCAGACATCATCGTGAGCAATCCTCCTTATATCTGCGAAAAGGAGAAGGCAGATATGGAGAAAAACGTCCTTGATTACGAGCCCGATCTCGCCCTCTTTGTACCCGATGAAGATCCTCTGAAGTTCTATCGAGCCATCGCGGAGTTCGCCTCATTAGAATTGCGAAGCTGGGGCATGCTCTATTTCGAGATCAACCCTCTTTACGAAAAGGAGACAAGAGAAATGCTCGAAGGATTTGGCTTCAAGAACATCGAGACCAAGGAAGATGCTTTCGGAAAGAAGAGAATGATGCGAGCTATGAAATAGTCTATTAGATAAGCGGATTGCAAATCCGCAAAATAATAGGGTCGAACATTTTTTGACGCCGGATTGCAAATCCGGCGGAACGCCTAACGGAAGACTACGCCTAACGGAAGACTACGCCTAACGGAAGACTACGCCTAACGGAAGACTACGCCTAACGGAAGACTACGCCTAACGGAAGACTACGCCTAACGGAAGACTACGCCTAGCGATTCCAGAAAGTCCACCGCCAGACGTCCCTGCGGATTTGCAATCCGCAGTAAAAAAAGGTTCGTCCTATCAAAACCGGAGGATTTGTAATCCTCCCAATAAAACATAAATGCATTATGGAATATTATGACAACTCCAAGCGCCCCAAGAAGCCGATGACTGAGGAGCAGGCTCTCCTGAAACTCACCACCCTCTGCACGAAAGCCGAACATTGCTCGCAAGATATGCTTGACAAGATGAAGAAATGGGGACTGGAAGAGGAAGCCATCGCCCGAAACATGGAATTTCTGACTCAGAAGAAATTTATCGACGATGAGCGCTTTGCCCGCTTCTTTATCAACGACAAGATAAAATATAACAAGTGGGGACGAAGGAAGGTGGAGCAGGCTCTCTGGCTGAAACACATTCCCAAGGAAATCTCCGACCCCATCTTCGAGGAAATCGAGGACGATATGTACACGGAAACCCTCCTGCCCCTGATGAAAAGCAAATATAAGAGCATCAAGGCTAAAAACGATTATGAACGCTCCATGAAACTCATCCGTTTTGCCCTTGGCAGAGGATACAGCATGGATGTAATTCACAAATGCATCGACAAGATGAAAGAAGAAGCTTTGGGCGACATCGATTTCGAAGAAGACTTCTAGGGAAGAAAGTGAAGAACGAAGAGTGAAGAGTGAATAATTCAACGGCTTTACTAATCATAAAGTTCAATGTTCAAAATTCAAAGTTCAAAGTAAAGAAGTTCAAAGTAAAAAAGAAGTAATGCAAATCAGCCTATTAGGGAAAATACTAGACCTGTTATTTCCCCGCCACTGTCTGATGTGTGGTAGACGCCTTCATGGGCCGGAAGAAATGCTCTGCACATCCTGCCTCTCGACTTTGCCTCGTACAGATACCTGGGAAAATCCATACGAGAACGAGATGGCAAAGATTTTCTGGGCACATATTCCCATCGAGCGATGCGCCTCCTTGTTTTATTACCAGGGCCATTCGCCTGCCAGCCAGTCCGTCTATGCCCTGAAATATGGAGACAGACCGGATGCAGGCTTCTTCTTGGGAGAAATGATTGGCAAAGAAGGAATCGAGAGAAAATTCTTTGAAGGAATTGACGCCATCATCCCCATTCCACTGACACCCAAAAGGAAGGAGAAACGTGGCTATAATCAAAGCGAACAAATAGCCCTAGGCATCAGGAGGCAAACCCAGCTGCCCATCATCACCGATGCAGTAAGAAGGGAAGTCTTCACCGAAAGTCAAACCCACAAGAACAAACGGCAAAGACAGGAGAACGTGGAACATGCATTCCAGCTTGCTACATACTATCACGATGAGAAAGGCAGAAAGCACCCCATCACAGACCTGACGGGCAAACATCTTCTCATCGTAGACGACGTCTGCACCACGGGAGCCACCGTCAACGCCTGCTGCCAGGAACTCATGAAAGCCGGAAAAATGAAATTCAGCTTCACATCCGTAGGATGGACGAAGGAATAAAAAAAGAACTGAAGAATAGTCGAAAACAGCAGAAAAATGGGCTTGAGGTATAAAAAATATATAATAAATCGCATCTTTGTGGCAATAACTCACTTTTTTGTAGTACCTTTGCCAAAAATTAATTATTAATTCCTTATAATTATGGACAAACTGAAGAAAGAATTCGCATCTAAGTTATTGAAGGTTAAGGCTATCAAATTGCAGCCTAACGATCCTTTCACTTGGGCTTCTGGCTGGAAGTCTCCTTTCTATTGTGATAATCGCAAGACATTGTCTTTCCCTGAACTCCGCAACTATGTGAAGCTCGAGCTCGTACACGCCATCCTGGAGCAGTTCCCAGAGGCTGACGCTGTTGCCGGTGTGGCTACAGGTGCCATCGCACAGGGTGCCTTGGTTGCTGACGAGTTGCACTTGCCTTTCGTTTACGTCCGTTCTAAACCAAAGGATCACGGTATGCAGAACCTCATCGAAGGTGAGCTCGACCCTAAGGCTAAGGTTGTTGTTGTAGAAGATTTGATTTCTACAGGCGGGAGCTCACTCAAGGCTGTAGAGGCGCTCCGCAAGAACGGCAACGAGATTGTGGGTATGGTAGCTAGCTACACCTACGGTTTCCCTATAGCAGAGAAGGCTTTCGCTGATGCTAACGTGAAGCTGGTTACTCTGACTGACTACGAGCACGTAGTGGAAGAGGCTCTCGAGACTGGCTACATCAAGCAGGAAGACGTAGAGTTGCTCCACGAGTGGCGCAAGGACCCAGCTAACTGGAAGAAGTAATTTTTGACCCATCAATCAATGAGTACAAGTACATTCGAAAGTAATATCAAACAGATTCCTCACAAGCAGGAATCTGTTTTTAATACTTTGAGCGACCTCAACAACCTGCAGGTGCTCAAGGACCGCTTCGAGCAGGTGAAAGACCAGATTCCTGAGGACAAGAGAAAGGAAATGGAGAAACTCAAGGACCTGAGATTCGACAGCGACAGCATCACTATCAACGCTCCTATGGTGGGCGACCTGAAGATGCGCATCATCGACAGAGATTTTCCAAAAACCATCAAGTTCGAGACAGAAAACAGCCCTATCCCATTCAACTTCTGGATTCAGCTGCTCCCTACAGGAGAATTCTCATGCAAGATGAAGCTCACCATCAAGGCTGAGCTCAACATGTTTATCAAGGGTATGGTGAAGAAGCCATTGCAGGAAGGCATCGAGAAGATTGCCGACGCCCTGGCGATGATTCCTTACCAGGATTAAAAATAAAGAAATTATGGCACATAAACTTTGGGAAAAGAACTTTGAAGTAAACAAGGAAATCGAAAGATTCACCGTAGGCCGCGACCGTGAGCTCGACCTCTATCTCGCCAAGTACGATGTACTGGGAAGTATGGCGCACATCACCATGCTCGAAAGCATCGGACTCCTGGAGAAGGATGAACTGGCACAGCTCCTCGCAGAATTGAAGAATATCTACGCCATCGCTGACAAGGGCGAGTTCGTCATTGAAGACGGCGTGGAGGATGTTCATTCCCAAGTAGAACTGATGCTCACCCAGAAACTGGGCGACATGGGTAAAAAGATTCATTCGGGAAGATCACGAAACGATCAGGTTCTGGTAGACCTCAAACTCTTCACCCGTCATGAGTTGAAGGAGATTGTGGACGCAGTGAAGATTCTCTTCGACGAGCTGATTCAGAAGAGCAACCAGTACAAGGATGTTCTGATGCCGGGCTACACCCACCTGCAGGTGGCGATGCCTTCATCATTCGGACTCTGGTTTGGCGCTTATGCTGAGGGACTTGCCGACGACATGCTCTTCCTGCAGGCTGCTTACCGCATGACCAACCGCAACCCGTTGGGCAGCGCAGCAGGATACGGAAGTTCATTCCCATTGAACCGCACCATGACTACCGAGCTTCTCGGTTTCGACAGCATGGACTATAATGTGGTTTATGCCCAGATGGGCAGAGGAAAGATGGAGCGCAACGTAGCTTTCGCCATGGCTACCGTGGCAGGAACACTGGCAAAGATGGCTTTCGATGCCTGCATGTTCAACTGCCAGAACTTCGGCTTTGTGAAGTTGCCTAAGGAGTGCACCACCGGTTCCAGCATCATGCCTCACAAGAAGAACCCTGACGTATTCGAGCTGATTCGCGCCAAGAGCAACAAGCTGCAGAGCTTGCCTCAGCAGGTGATGCTCATCATGAACAACCTGCCGGTGGGTTACTTCCGCGACCTTCAGATTATCAAGGAAGTGTTCCTTCCTGCCTTCGACGAGTTGAAGGACTGCCTGCAGATGGCTGCTTACATCATCAACAAGATGGAGGTGAACGAGCATATTCTTGATGATTCTCGCTACGACCCAATGTTCTCTGTAGAGGAAGTGAACCAGCTTGCTGCCAACGGAATGCCTTTCCGTGACGCCTACAAGACTGTTGGACTGGAAATTGAAGCAGGTGAATTCAAGCCAAATAAGGACATTCATCATACTCACGAGGGAAGTATCGGCAATCTCTGCAACGACAAGATTCAGGAACTGATGGAGAAAACCCTCTCAGAATTCCACTTCGAACGCATGGAGAATGCAGAAAAGGAACTCTTGAAATAAAAACAGAAAAGGCTTCTGTATGAAGAATAGCATATATAATAAGGTATATATATATAATAAGGTGAAGAGCATGGCTGGAATAGCTATGCTCTTACTTTGTTCGTGCGATGCAGAAAACACCATCAGCACACAATACCTGTGCCAGTTTATCTTCAGAACCCAATATCATCTCGACTGCAGCATTGTTACTGCATTGAGTGGCGCAGGAACCTACACCATGGTTAGTGCCAAAAGGGTAAACGGAGTCTGGAACATCTACTCCACCCTGAACGACGGCAGGAATCATACGGAGACTATCATCCTCTCAACTGCCAAGGAAAATTACGCCAACTATAGCCACATGGGCGCTGGAAGCAATACAACCGACGCAACAAAAAACGGCTTTATCTTGGGAACAACCAACTTCAACGGTTACGCTGCGTGGGACCGTCAATGCCCTAACTGCATCCAGCAATATGGCGGGACCAACTATCCGCTGGAATGGACAGGAAACCGCCAATCAGTCGTTTGCAACAAATGCAAAAGAGTTTATAACCTGGAAAACGGCACGATAACAAGTGGCGGTCAAGGAAAAAACGACAAAACACTCATGAGATACAGAGTGGTTTATTCGGGCAACGGAAGCGTGCTGACAGTAGGTAATTAAGCGAAAATGCTACATTTTAAGCCATAAAACGAAAAAAATGAGGATTCTTCGTCTTAAAAAATGTAAATCTTTTGGTAGAATGAAGAAATAGCATTACCTTTGCAGTCGCAACAATGCGGAAATAGCTCAGTTGGTAGAGCACAACCTTGCCAAGGTTGGGGTCGCGGGTCCGAGTCCCGTTTTCCGCTCTAACTCTTAACGTTTACCATGCCGCAATGGTGGAATTGGTAGACACGAGGGACTTAAAATCCCTTGGCCAGTAATGGCTGTGCGGGTTCGAGTCCCGCTCGCGGCACCCCTTAAAGTTTTTCATTATGAAAAAATTTGCTTACATCATATATTTTATTTCAGTTTTAATACTTACCTCATGTGGGGCAAGAAGTGGTTATTTTCAAATTGAAGGCAAATTTCTTCACATGAACCAAGGTGAATTTTATGTTTATAGTCTGGATGGAGGCTTTGAAGGTATGGACACTATCAAAGTACAAGGTGGCCGTTTCTCTTTCGAAAAACCATGCAAGGAAAACTACACCATCATGATTGTATTCCCAAACTTCTCTGAACAGCCTATCTTTGCTGAATCAGGAAAGTCGGTAGATATCAAGGCGGACGCTTCTCACCTGAAGGAAATGGAAGTGAAGGGCACTAAGACCAATGAACTCATGACCAAGTTCCGTCAAAGCATCCTCAACGACACTCCTCCACAGGAGAAAAAACATGCTGAAGATTTCATCAAGGCAAACACAAAATCTGTTGTAAGCCTATACCTGATAAGAAAGTATTTCTTTGCCAATTCTTCACCCGACTACGACAAAGCACTTTCTCTCCTTGCACTTCTTGAAAAAGAACAGGGAAAGAATCCTCTATTCGGTAAAATGAAGACATGGGCAACCGATACCAGAAACAGCAGCGTAGGAAAACAGTTGCCAACATTTACAGCCTACGACCTGAATGGCAAAATGGTTTCATCTGCCGATTTGAGTAGCGCTCCAGTGGCTGTCATCTATACATGGGCATCATACAACTATGACAGTCAGGAACTTCAGAGAGAACTCAAGAGACGCCAGAAGAAAGCTAACGGAAGGCTCAAGCTGATGGGATTCTGCCTGGACGCCAGCAAATATGAATGCAAGCAGAACATCAAACGAGATTCCATCACTTCTCCAACTATCTGCAACGGAGAGATGATGGAAGACAAGACCCTGAACAAACTGGGACTCAAATCCCTGCCAAATATCATTCTGCTACAGAATGGAAAAATCATCGCCCGAGGCATGAAAAAGCAAGAGCTTTACAATAAGCTCGACGAATTGCTCAAGTAAAAACATCGAGCCATACCATAAACCTTTAAAACCAGTAGCCATATGTTAGTAAAAGCATATTGTGCAGCAGTTAATGGCTTGGAAGTCACTACTGTAACCGTAGAAGTAAGCCTGAACAAGGGTGTAATGTATCATCTTACCGGTCTGGGAGATGAGGCAGTAAGGGAAAGCCGTGACCGTATTGCGGCTGCCCTACAATATAGTGGCTTCAAATTCCCGATTGCGGATATTACCATCAATCTGGCTCCTGCCAATCTCAGAAAGGAAGGAAGCAGCTTCGACCTACCGTTGGCAATAGGCATCATGGGCGCAAACGGGAATATTCCAGAAGAGCACTTGAAAGAATACATGATGGTAGGAGAACTGAGCCTTGACGGCACCTTGCAACCCATAAAAGGCGCACTTCCTATCGCTATCAGAGCCAGAGCAGAACATTTCAAAGGACTTATCGTACCGGAACAGAATGCCCGGGAAGCAGCTGTCGTAAACAATCTTGTGGTTTACGGCATGAAAAATCTCTTTGAAGTAATCCAGTTTCTCAGCGACCAGTCTGCACCAGAACCAACCATCGTAGATACGCGGAAGGAATTCTACGAGAACCAGACTCATTGCGACTATGACTATGCAGATGTACGTGGACAGGAAAACGTAAAACGTGCACTGGAAGTGGCTGCTGCAGGCGGTCATAACCTTATCATGGTAGGCCCTCCGGGATCAGGCAAATCCATGATGGCAAAAAGACTGCCATCCATCCTTCCTCCTCTAACCTTATCAGAAAGCCTGGAAACAACCCAGATCCACTCTATTGCAGGAAAACTGGGCAAGAATGTCTCACTCATTTCCCAACGACCATTCAGAGCACCTCACCATACGATTTCACAAGTAGCCCTAGTCGGTGGAGGAACCAGTCCTCAGCCGGGCGAAATATCATTGGCGCACAACGGCGTGCTCTTCTGCGACGAACTTCCGGAATTCAACAAAACAACCCTTGAAGTACTGCGACAACCATTGGAAGATCGCCACATCAACATCAGCAGAGCAAAATATTCCATAGACTACCCATGCTCCTTCATGTTTGTAGCAAGCATGAACCCATGTCCATGCGGCTATTACGGTGACCCTACCCACAAATGCGTCTGCACACCAGGACAAATCCAACGATACATGAATAAAATATCAGGACCACTGCTTGACAGAATAGACATACAGTGCGAAATAAGTCCTGTACCGTTCAAGGACATCTCCAAAGCTGCGCCAGGCGAACCTAGCGCAAATATCAGGGAGAGAGTGATAAAAGCCAGGGAGATTCAAGCCAACAGATTCAAAGACTTCAAGGGCATTCATTGCAATGCTCAAATGACGGAACGGATGATTCACCAGTTTGCAGAACCGACAGAGGAAGGAATCAACCTCCTGCGCATGGCCATGGAGAAATTGTCTCTTTCTGCCAGGGCATATAATAGAATTCTGAAAGTGGCAAGAACAATAGCCGACCTGGCTGGTTGTGAAAACGTAGAGCCTCAACATCTTGCTGAAGCCATAGGTTACCGTACATTAGACAGAGGAGACTGGGCAGAAAGAGGACAATTGTGACAAAATGTTGGATAAAAAAACGCATTATCGCCCTCTTAATACTGCATAAATATAAAGAAAAAGATAACACAAGGGGAGTAATTTCTATCACAACAGAGGTAATAACTGTTGTTTTTTAACAATAAAGACACATTTTTACTCCAAAAACAAGAATAAATACCCTATACATTAACAAAAAAGCCCTAACTTTGCATTCGTAAACAAGATCATACGGCAACGTAGTGGTCAATTATTAACAACAAAAACTTTTAAGATCATGGATTGCATTTTTAAAATTACATCAGCAGTAAAGAAAATAGGTTTCGTAGTCTTGCTCGCAGAGTTAGCTGTCATTGCCTATATGAGTCTTTAAGACATTATAATAAGTATAAGGGAGGTTATCAATCAATTGCACCAGAAATATACATTCCTGGTTCAAAAAAGCCTTAGCGCACCTTTAAAGGGGTTCGTTAAGGCTTTTTTGTTGTACATAACAGACATCCCTCATTTTTACAACGCAAGAAATACAGATAAAAAACATCCATTCTGAAAACGGAGACGGAATTCATTTAGGGTAAATTTTACGCTTATCGTAGCAAAACCTATTGTTTTTACCCATATTCTAAACAATTCATACCCCAAAAAATCAATATTTACCCCACAGATAACAGAAAAACCACTACCTTTGCAACCGAAAAAAGAACCAAGCACATAAGTGTAAGGGGTAAATTACAAGCAACAAAACTATATAGAATATGAATTGCATTTTTAAAATTACAGAATTAGTTAAGAAGATTGGTTTCGTTATTCTTGTTGCAGAGTTGGCTGTTATCGCCTACATGAATGTAATGTAAGAATAATCCTATCATCATCAACATAAAAAGATGGATATTAGGATAACAAGACGAAATAGGGTAATAACTTCTTTATCATAGAGAAAAAAGAAAAAAAAACAGATAAAAATAGTAAATGATAATAAAAAAAAGACTCTAAGCTCAACTGCTTAGGGTCTTTTTTATTTTCGGACAACTCTACTTATTATTGCTATTTTAGCTCTTTTTATCCATTTTCCACACAAAATGCCACCTTATTATATAGATAAGTAAGAAAAAGGAGCGCCAATCCTTTCTACTTTCCAACATTTTTTTGTAATTTTGCAGGCAAATAACAAAAATATATTAGCTAATATGGAACAAAAGAATTTCAAACGTACCACCGTAACCGCAGCATTGCCTTACGCTAACGGTGGTGTGCATATCGGCCACCTGGCAGGTGTTTACGTGCCAGCCGATATCTATGTTCGCTATCTTCGCCTCAAGAAGCAAGACGTTGTTTTCATCGGCGGTAGCGACGAGCATGGTGTACCAGTAACCATCCGTGCCAAGAAGGAAGGTATTACAGTACAGGAGGTTGTTGACCGCTATCACAACCTCATCAAGAAGAGTTTCGAGGATTTCGGCATCTCTTTTGATATTTACAGCCGTACCACTTCGCCTACTCACAATAAGTTTGCTTCTGACTTCTTCCGCACTCTCTACGACAAGGGTGTATTGGAGGAAAAGGTAGAGGAGCAGTTCTGTGATGAGGTAACAGGCGAATTCCTTACCGACCGTAACATCGTGGGCACTTGCCCTCGCTGCGGTGCAGAAGGTGCCTATGGCGACCAGTGCGAGAAATGTGGTGCTACCCTCTCTCCTGAGGAACTTATCAACCCTACCAACAAGAACAACCCTGGTCATGGCCTCGTGAAGAAGCCTACCAAGAACTGGTATCTTCCATTGAACAAATATCAGGATTGGTTGAAAAAGTGGATTCTGGAAGGTCACAAGGAGTGGCGTACCAATGTTTACGGTCAGTGCAAGAGTTGGTTGGATATGGATCTTCAGCCACGTGCCATGACCCGTGACCTGGATTGGGGTATTCCGGTTCCTGTAGAGGGAGCAGAAGGCAAGGTGCTCTACGTTTGGTTCGATGCACCTATCGGCTACATCTCAAACACCAAGGAGCTTTGCGACGCTCATCCAGAAAAGTGGGGAACATGGCAGAAGTGGTGGCAGGATCCTGAAACACGTCTTGTTCACTTCATCGGCAAGGACAACATCGTGTTCCACTGCATCATCTTCCCTACCATGCTGAAGGCTCACGGCGACTATATCTTGCCAGACAACGTACCAGCCAACGAGTTCCTGAACCTGGAGGATGATAAGATTTCAACATCCCGCAACTGGGCTGTATGGTTGCACGAGTATCTCGTAGATTTGCCAGGCAAGCAGGATGTATTGCGCTATGTTCTGACAGCCAATGCGCCTGAGACCAAGGACAACAACTTTACATGGAAGGATTTCCAGGAGCGCAACAACTCTGAGTTGGTTGCCGTTTACGGTAACTTCGTAAATCGTGCCCTCCAGCTCACCAAGAAGTATTGGGGCGGCGTAGTTCCTGCCTGCGGTGAATTGCAGGAGGTAGACGAGAAGGCCATCGCTGAGTTCAAGGACGTGAAGGAGAAGGTTGAGCAATATCTCAACGTATTCAAGTTCCGTGAGGCTCAGAAAGAGGCTATGAACCTGGCTCGTATAGGTAACAGATACATCACAGAGTGTGAGCCTTGGAAGGTTTGGAAGACCGATCCTAAGCGTGTGGAGACCATCCTGAACATCTCCCTCCAGCTGGTAGCCAACCTCGCCATCGCCTTCGAGCCATTCTTGCCATTCTCTTCAGAGAAGCTCCGCAAGATGATCAATATGCCTAACTTCGAGTGGACTCAGCTCGGCAGCACAGATCTGCTCAAAGCTGGTACCCAGCTCGGTGAGCCTGAATTGCTCTTCGAGAAGATTGAGGATGAGGTAATAGAAAGACAGCTCCAGAAGCTTGCTGACACCAAGAAGGCCAACGAGGAGGCTTCTTACCAGGCAGCTCCTATCAAGCCAGAAGTTAGCTTTGATGATTTCGAGAAACTCGATATCCGCGTAGGTCACATCCTGAACTGCGAGAAGGTAAAGAAGTCTAAGAAGCTCCTTAAGTTCACTATCGACGATGGTTCTGGCGTAGAGCGCACCATCTGCTCAGGTATCGCAGCCTACTACGAGCCAGAGCAGCTGATCGGCAAGGACGTATTGTTCGTAGCCAACTTTGCTCCTCGCAAGATGATGGGCATCGAGAGCCAGGGTATGATTCTCTCTGCAGTCAACTTCGACGGCACTTTGAATGTTACTTCACTCCTTGGCAAGGTTAAGCCAGGAAGCCAGGTAGGTTAATCTTTGAGAAACAAAAGGCTAAAAGTCCTTTGAAATAAGAACAAAAGAAGCCTTTTTTAAATAAAAATCTAAAAAGCTCTATATCTTCAATACTGAGGATATAGAGCTTTTTCTTATTAAAGCGCAAAGCGATAGCCTATTGTAAAGGTGAATACCTTATTCTTGGAATCTCCGGCATCCTCCTTATTTACCTTGGTTAAACCTATATGATAGCG
This sequence comes from Prevotella sp. LCP21S3_D2, assembly GCF_052118345.1. Taxonomy (NCBI): domain Bacteria; kingdom Pseudomonadati; phylum Bacteroidota; class Bacteroidia; order Bacteroidales; family Prevotellaceae; genus Prevotella; species Prevotella sp. LCP21S3_D2. The sequence goes on from NZ_JBQKHJ010000001.1 coordinate 402,082, forward strand.
GGCATCCAGAATAACGTTCATATACTCATACGATAAACCCACAGGAATAGACACATTCACCTTCTTGGCAGCGTAAATACTCTCCACTTCCCGGCTTTCCTTGTAAAGAGTAGAACCAGTCTTATTATCCTTCTCCAACTCTGTTTCTTCCGACAACATCTTGCCATCACCGCACAAGAAACCCACCTGTGCACCAGCCATGATGGCAAACTGAGGAGCCACGTATGCTTTCAGCATCAAAGGAATCTGAACATAGTCAAGATTCAGATGATGATTCTTGACACCCGTATATTTCTTGATGCCATTATTAACAACGTTCCCATTTTCTGCCATCTCATAATCACCCCATCTGGCACCCTGACGGACATAACAAGCACCTAGAGAAACACTCAGATAGTCTGTGGCACGATACTCCACATCAAGTCCGCCCAAGAATCCAGTCTGATTCTTAGACTTCACCTCCCTGCCGTTTTCTGTTGTCAGATAAATGGAATTATCACTCAGATTTGCGATAGCCACACCGATACGAGGAATCACAGAAAATCTTCCTACAGGATTCTCCTCACCTTGTGCCATTGCTCCTATAGCAGAAAGCAACAACATCATCACGATAGCAATGTTCTTTTTCATTATATTCTTTCTTGAATTGACAATTTACACCTTATTATATATAAATAAACTCAAAAACAGGAAGAATATTGCATCTATAATATACAAGAAACAACTATTAAAACTAATCTAAGCACATATTCAAAAGGAAAAAGGTTACCCTTCAGCTGTATAATTAACAAATCAAGACTCTGCCAGGCTGTTATTCATATAGTTTAAAGTATGCATATCACACGCCGTGCACCGAGCGAAGCATGCTTGTGCGTCGTACGATGTGAGCATTTACGACGTTCGACGCATGTGCTCACACCGTTCGATGTGAGCCAAAAGACAAATAGGCAATACACCGCTTTCCCTGTAGGAAACAGCATGTATTGCCTATTATGAGTAGATGTGATGATGTGTAATACATCATTCTTTCCTTATTTTTTCAATTATCCGTAGATAACCTTCCCATTCTCATCCTCGTAAGGAGTCATATCCTTAGCATACTGGTTCATGGCGCGGAGGCTCATACCCATAGATGAGAAACCACCATCGTGGAAGAGGTTCTGCATAGTTACCTTGCGGGTGAAGTCAGAGAACATCATTACGCAATAGTTAGCGCAATCCTCTGCTACCGCATTTCCGAGTGGAGACATCTTGTCAGCAAAGTCCATCATATTCGCGATATCCTTGATACCCTTACCTGCTGTTGTAGCTGTAGGGCTCTGAGAGATGGTATTGATGCGGACATGCTTCTCACGACCATAGATGTAGCCGAAGCTGCGTGCGATGCTCTCGAGCATGCTCTTGGCATCAGCCATATCGTTGTAACCGAAGAAAGTACGCTGAGAAGCTACGTAAGTGAGAGCTACTACAGAACCCCACTCATTGATAGCATCCAACTTCTTGGCTACCTGCAACATCTTGTGGAAAGAGATAGCAGAAATATCCAAAGTCTTGTTCAAGAAATTGTAGTCGAGATCATCGTATGTACGATGCTTACGAACATTAGGGCTCATAGCAACAGAGTGGAGCACGAAGTCAATCTTGCCACCGAGCTTCTCCTGAGCCTCAGTGAATACCTTTTCCAAATCCTCAACGCTGGTCGCATCCGCTGCGATGACAGGAGCGTTGATCTGTTCAGCGAGCTTATCCAGCGTACCCATACGCAAAGCCATTGCTGTGTTACTGAGTGCGATGGTAGCACCCTCTTCAGCAGCCTTAACGGCTACTTTCCAAGCGATTGATTCCTCATTGAGTGCACCGAAGATGATGCCACGCTTGCCTTTTAACAAATTGTGAGTCATTGTTATCTTAATACTATATGTTTGTAAATCGTGCGCAAAATTACGAATTTTGTGCAATATATGCAAGCTTTTTCACAAAAAAGTGCATTTTACACCTTCTTTTTTGAGAAAAGTCAAGCAAATCATGCCTTATTTATCATCTATCAGAATCCGAGCCACTAATGGAAGATGATCACTGTAACCCCCTAAATACTTCGGACCCAAGTAGGTTCGATAAGGTTTTTTACCACCATATTTCTCATCATCTTCGAGCAAGAAAGGCAAATCTCCTATCCTGCTGACATTTTCCTGATGCTGCATCGATTCACTCAGCAGAATCTGGTCAAGACTTCTCCATTCACCATGCCAACGATAAGTAGCCTTAGCACCATTACTCCCTTTAGCTTTAGAAGAAATATTAATAAGATGATGCTGATAAAGATATTCAAGTGCAGGAGAGTCGTGATAATCATTGAAATCTCCTGCCACAATAATTTTGGCACTATCATTGATTGCATAGATAGAATCAACGGCAGCTGCCAGTTGATTGGCTACCTGCATACGATAAGGTCTGGATACCAATTCACCACCTCTACGACTCGGTGCATGAACCACAAATATATGTAAAGTATCATCACTCATGATCCGACCGGAAGCATATAATATATCTCTCGTAGGACGCGAATGGGGTAATCGCTTAATACGAATAGGCCAGGAATGAATCAAAGCAAAAGAAAAGGGATGATACATGAGAGCAACATCAATACCACGCTCATCAGGAGAATTCGTCATTACATACTCATAACCTGCCGTACGAAGAGCAGAGCGCTTGGTTAAATCAAACAACACGCTATCATTTTCCACTTCACAAAGAGCAACGAAATCCGGAAGTTTCCATTTTTTGCCAGAATCAGTCATCGAGTTGGCAACATGAGTTGCCATTTCTCCATTATTGCTTATATGCTTGACTGAGTAATCTTCATAGCCCAAAGCAACTATAGTTTGAGACAGAAGATTCAGTTTACGCCAATAGCGGACGGGAGTCCAATGATAGTTGCTTTCTGGAAGGAACTCAACATCATTTTTAAGCGAATCATGACTCGTATCGAAGAGATTTTCACAGTTTAACTCAACAAAAGTGAGGAAACTTGATAACAACAATGATAAAAACATAGTTAATAATTTTGTCGTGTCAATGATTTGATGTATCTTTGCAGTCAAATTGCAAAACGCAGAAAGATCTGACTGTTTTAGCAAGGGAAGGTCCCATAGTTTAATGGATAGAACGGAGGTTTCCTAAACCTTTGATCCGAGTTCGATTCTCGGTGGGACCACTTCTTCTACTACAAACCTTATTTACCGGAATCATCTGGTAAAAACCATAAAAGGTCGCTCCTAGAAACCAGGAAGCGACCTTTTGTTATTTATAGTATTTGCCGTTATCTATTTCCATCCAGTTTTCACCAGATGGAAATAAGATAAAACAACTTTTTACTTAACTTCTGCAACAGCAACCTCCTCAGCTGGCTCCTCCTTGATCTTGCGACCAAGAACGATGTAAGCCATAGGAGAAGCGATGAAGATAGAAGATAATGTACCGAATACAACACCCAGAATCATTGCGAATGAGAAGCTGCGGATACTGTCACCACCGAGGATGAAGATACAGAGCAACACAATCAATGTAGATGTTGATGTATTGATGGTACGAGCCAATGTCTCATTGATAGATGCATTGAAGATCTGCTGACGATCTCCCTTTGGATGCAACTTCAAGTTCTCACGGATACGGTCGAATACTACCACCTTATCGTTGATAGAGTAACCTACCACGGTCAGGATAGCACCGATGAAGGTCTGGTCGATCTCCAATGAGAATGGAACGAGCCCCCACAGGAGTGAGTAGAAACCGATTACTGTCAAGGCATCGAATGCCAACGCAATAGTAGAACCTACAGAGAAGGCCACGTTGCGGAAACGTACCAGGATGTAGAGGAAGATGGCAATCAGAGCGAAGAGCACACTATAGATAGCACCCATAGTGATATCCTTAGCTACTGAAGGACCTACCTTAGTACTACTGATAATAGAACCACCCTGACGAACGTCTGGGTTCTTGAATGCCTCAACACTCTTCTGAGATACCAGGTTAGCCTTCTTCAAGGCATTGTAGAGGATAGTCTCAGCCTCATCGTCAACAGTTGGACTGTTGCTCTCAATCATATAGTTGGTAGATACACGGATAGTCTTACCGTCTGTACCGATAGCGATAGCGCTGGTAGTAGCCTTGGTGCCGTCTGCATTGACGAATGCATCACCGAGAACGGTACGGATCTGCTCAGGCTCTACAGGGTTCTCGAACTGTACCACATAGTTACGACCACCAGTGAAGTCGATACTCTTACTCAAGCCACGAACAAAGAAGCTACCGATGAATACCACAGCAGCAATGATAGCTACGGTGAAGGTAGTCTTGTACATAGACATGAACTTGTACTTCTTACCCTGCATCAGGTTGTGAGAAACAGGAGTATCAAACTTGCAGTGCATCCACTTGTCGTGGTTCAACTTATAGTCGTAAACCAAACGAGTCAAGAATACAGCTGTGAAGAATGAAACAACGATACCGATGATCCAAGTTGTAGCGAAACCACGGATAGGACCTGTACCAGTTGTCAACAGAATAACACCAGTAATCAACGAAGTCAAGTTAGAGTCGAAGATAGCAGAGAAAGCATTACCATAACCGGCAGCTACAGCCTGCTTCATACCCTTGCCAGAGCGAAGCTCCTCTTTGATACGCTCATAGATAAGCACGTTAGCATCCACGGCAGTACCCAGAGACAAGACCATACCGGCAAGACCTGGCAATGTCAAGGCTGCCTGGAAGGACGTCAGAATACCGAGTGTGAAGAATACATTGACGAGCAATGCCAGGTTAGCCATCATACCAGGAATGATGTTGTACATCATAACCATGTAAACCATCAGGAGTACGAAAGCTACAACGAATGATACAATACCCATCTGGATAGACTGTGCACCGAGAGTAGGACCTACAACCTCCTCCTGAACGATACGTGCAGGAGCTGGCATACGGCCAGACTTCAATGTATTAGCCAAGTCCTTGGTCATTTCGATAGTGAAGTTACCGGAAATCTGTGAGTTACCACCATCAATCTCACCGTTTACACGAGGAGCAGAGTAAACTACGCCATCCAGAACGATAGCAATAGCCTTGCCCACGTTAGCCTTGGTCATCTGAGCCCACTTGCGGGCACCCTCAGTATTCATCTTCATGCTTACAACAGGAGAACCCATCTGGTCGAACTCATCCTTAGCGTCTGTGATGACATCACCCTCCAATGGAGCACGACCTGTAGTAGTTGTCACCTTCAAAGCGTGAAGCTCATAGATATTCTTCATCTTGATATTGTCAGCAGGCTGTGCACCCCAGAGCAAACGCAAGTCTGAAGGCAGCAGGCGCTTAGCCACTGCAGAATAGATAATCTTGTTGATAGCAGCTGTATCGCGAACGCTGGCATAACCAACAATACTCAAACCACCACCGAGCTGCAAACGAGCCAACAATGGGTGAGCCTTGATAGCAGCAGCATTCTGAGCATCCTCGCCTACCTTGGCAGCAGCATCGTCCTTCTTCTTGATAGAGAACTTAGCCTCAGCCTTCTTAGGCTCGGCCTTAGCTACTTTCTTCTTAGCGGCAGCAGAATCTGCAGCTACAGTATCATTCTTCTCCTCACCATTGTCACCATTAGCGATATGAGTATCGAGCTGCTGGAGATAAGGAGCGATTTCCTCTGAGTTATATGTCTCCCAGAACTCAAGGTTAGCACTACCCTGAAGCATCTTACGCATACGCTCTGGCTGGCTGATACCAGGCATTTCTACCATGATACGGCCCTGCTGACCTTCCAACTTCTGAATGTTAGGCTGAACAACACCGAACTTATCGATACGGGTGCGGACAACGTTGAAAGAGTTGTCGATAGCCTCCTGTACAGAAGCGCGGATAGCCTTCTCTACCTCTGCATCGCTGCTCTGAGGAGAAACCTTGCCCTGCAACTGCTGAGTTGCGAACACTTCTGCAAGTTTATGACCAGGTGCGCTCTTGTGATAAGCGTTAATGAAAAGTGACACGAAGTCACCACCGTTAGCTTCTTCCTGAGCTCTAGCTTCCTTCATGGCATTGGTAAAACCAGCGTCGGTCTTGTGATCGGCAAGGTTTTCAATTACATCAGGTACTGAAATCTCAAGGATTACATTCATACCGCCCTTAAGGTCAAGTCCAAGACCTATCTGAGTCTCCAAGCAGTTCTGATAAGAATAAACACCCAAGTACTTAACAGAATCCTTATAATCCTGCTGTGCAATAGGGTCTTTGATCTTTGCAGCCTCGCCGTCATAATAACGTGTGGCGAACGAGAATGACAAATAGAAGATACTTGCGAGTGTCAGTAAGACGGCTACACAAATTACAATTCCTTTGTTTTGCATTTCTATTTTATTGTTATTAATTTATTTATTTTCAGTCTTATTATTGTTGCTACATATATAATGACGTGCAAAAATACGCATTTTTTTTCGTAAATAAGAATAATTTGCGCTATTTTTGATGTTTAGCCCTCATTTTTAGCTTACAAATGATGGGATAGTGGTCAGAAACAGCGATTTTATCATCAACTTTACACTCGTAAGGTTCCCAATCATCTGAACATAAAATATTGTCAATGCGAACAAAAAATCCACTATGATGGTAACTAATCCCCAATCCGTTGCCACTGGAAACAAAGCAATCAGTCAATCCATTAGCTATCGTCCGATGTGCATAGGAAATAGGACCGTCATTAAAATCCCCACAAACTATTTTACTCATTTTCCCATAATGCTTCAGATAGCTGGCCACAGCCTCAGCTTCCGAGGCACGCTTTCGGGTAGCTTCAGCTAACTTCACAACTAAAAGCTTTGATGTATGTTCAGCAGTATCCACTTCCAGTTTTCCCACTACAAGTCTTTTAAACTGCTTTCTTTCTTCCAGACTTAAACCAGTCGTTTCCAGATGATTATTAACCAATAACACTTCTCGACCCCTGATATTTAAGCGATAAGCCACACTCATATTACCTTTAGACTGATAAGGAATAATTTCCTTTGATAATATCGGGAATTTACTCAAGAGCATCAGGCAATTTCCACCACCAGGATGCATGGTCGTATCTTGAAAAGCATATAGCGGTTTTAACAAACTATCTATCTGCTGAACATTTCTTGAGGTTGGCATCGCTTCCTGCAAACAAACAATATCTGCATCTTGTTCCTGAATATATGCTAAAGAAATATTAGTACCTTCAGAATCCTCTGTCTGGTCGCCAAAATTCCACGTATTATATGAAAGCACCTTGATACATTTAGAAGGAGTCTCACCATTTACATTAATGGGCATATACTTACGAACAGGAACAAAGCATACCAGAAATCCCACAAATGGTATTGTAGCATATTTTGGACGGAACAATAACCAAAAGAGGAGAAAACACAAGTTGATTGCCAAGAATAACGGAAAAGTAAGCCCAGCATTTGTAAAAATGCCAAGCTTCTCAGGTGACAAGACATCTGAGAAGCCTACCAAGAACATGATTACTATCGTAGCCACATTGGCACCAGCAATCATCCGATAAGTAAATTCCTTAAATCCTTTAAACATAAGTTTTCATCTACGATATTACTTGTTGCTCTGATCAAAGAGAGACTGTTTTTCCTCTTTGGTCAAACTATCATATCCACTTTTCCTTATCTTATCCAAGATACGGTCTATTTCCTCTTGAGAGACAACTTTCTCGTTGGTGGTACACTCTGCATCCTGCTCGTATTGAGAAGTATAAGAATCATTACGGGTATAGGTAAAGTTTCTCTTACCTGTATTACGTTTTCCGCCAAACATATTCTTTAACTTACCAAATGCATCAGCCGTATGAGAGCCGCCATAACCACCATCTACCTGCTTACGCCAATATCTAATCATAAAGAATCCAAATACCATACCTCCCAAATGGGCAATATGAGCAACACCATCACCTGTAGTTGCCAACGCAGAGAACAGTTCTATGGCTGCATAACCAATAACAAAATACTTAGCCTTGATAGGTATAGGCAACGGGAATATAAAAATACGCTCATTCGGATAAATCATACCAAAAGCCAACAAAATGGCATAGATTGCACCAGAAGCACCTACAGTAGTCCATTGATTAAGCACAGCAGAACTATTATGAGCAACTACAGTCAAATCAGAAAAAGACAACCCTGGCAACTGAGAAGAAGCTACGACATAGAACTGCACTGCCTGCGCAGCTTCCTGAAAAAGGCCCGCTCCCACGCCACATGCAATGTAATAAAAAAGGAATTTTTTCGGCCCCCATACTCGTTCTACAACACATCCAAACATCCACAAAGCAAACATATTAAAAATAATATGCTCAAAACCTCCATGCATAAACATGTAAGTAAACAACTGATAAATATGGAAATCAGATGCTAAAAAGAAATGAAGTCCCAGCAAATCATTGAGCACATAGCCGTCTGGTCCGTTCTTTCCCATCAAAAAACACATCAGAAAGGCAACAACATTCACTATCAGCAAATTCTTTGTAACTATTGGTATATTGCGCATAACTATAAACTTTCTTATTAATTAATTATCGAATATTTTTGTAATTTGGGGGCAAAATTACTAAAAATATCCGTGAAAACATCAAAAAATAAGCATATTACACTTAATTTTCGATAATTTCATCACTTTTCTGCTTTTTTTATTTGAACTTTCAAAGGAAAAAGCTATATTTGTAAGCAAAAAGGACAAAAAGGCAAAAATTACTAATCATTTAATAACGTAAAATTATGAACAAGACAGAATTGATTGACAAGATTGCAGCAGGTGCTGAGATTTCAAAGGAACAGGCTAAGGCAGCTCTCAATGCTACAACAAGCGCTTTGAAAGAAGCTCTCATCGCAGGTGACAAAATCCAGTTGGTAGGCTTCGGCACTTTCAGCGTAAACGAGCGTCCTGCACGTGAGGGTATCAACCCAGCAACTAAGGAGAAGATCCAGATTGCTGCCAAGAAGGTTGCAAAGTTCAAAGCTGGCGCTGAGTTGGCTGATGCACTCAATAAATAATTGTAAAGATTATTTTTAAACATAATAGGACTATCCTCACAGATAGCCTATTATTGTATATCATAAAAATCCCATCCTCGCAATTTGTGCAAGGATGGGATTTTTTATTTAACTAACCTTGTGATAGGGTCCTTATCTTATTTAGGCTGCTTGCCGATGTAAGCCAAGATACCACCATCCACATAAAGGATGTGACCATTGACAGCATTAGATGCTTCAGAAGCCAGGAACACAGCTGGACCTTCCAACTCCTCTGGTTCCAACCAGCGACCAGCTGGAGTCTTTGCACAGATGAAGCTGTCGAATGGATGACGGCTACCGTCTGCCTGACGCTCACGAAGAGGTGCTGTCTGTGGAGTTGCGATATAACCTGGGCCCAAGCCGTTACACTGGATATTGTACTCACCATACTCAGAGCAGATGTTACGAGTCAACATCTTCAAGCCACCCTTGGCTGCAGCGTATGCAGAAACGGTTTCACGACCCAGCTCGCTCATCATAGAGCAGATGTTGATAATCTTACCATGACCCTTCTTGATCATGCCTGGGATAACTGCCTTAGATACGATGAATGGTGCAGTGAGGTCAATGTCAATCACCTGCTTGAAGTCATCTACTGACATTTCTGTCATAGGAATGCGCTTGATGATACCAGCGTTGTTAACCAGGATGTCGATAACGCCGAGTTCCTTTTCGATGTCAGCAACCATGTTCTTCACCTGCTCCTCATCTGTTACATCGCAGATATAACCCTTGGCATCAATACCCTTAGCCTTATAATCAGCAAGAGCCTGATCCATGTGATGCTGGCTGCGGCAGTTGAAAGCAATTTTAGCACCTGCCTTGGCATAAGCCTCAGCAATAGCGAAACCGATACCGTATGCGGCACCTGTCACGAGGGCAACCTTACCCTCCAATGAGAATAGTTTGTTAAAGTCCATACTTTTATATATTTATCAATTGTTTGATTTGTTACGAGGGCAAAGATACAAAATTATTTTGAATCTCGCTCTTAATCAATACGAAAGATGCGACCTTTTTACTTATTTTCTCATTTTATTGACTACTTTTCATAAGTTAGTCCCTTTTTGCGATGCTTTATCCAACACTTATTGTATCTGAACACCCAATGTTTCTTCTATTACCTGGATAACCTGTGGGATGGAATCTGTTTCGAAATCACCCGTCAGACGCTTACTCTCATCAGAAGCTGTATATTTGACACCTGACAGTTCTGTCAATTTCTCCAATACTTCTGATAGTGGTGTATTGTCGAAATGCAGTCGATGCGTAGCCCATGCCACATCATTGATATCATAATCAGCCAACAACTCAGGCTGGACAGCCCCTTTCAACAGACGTGCCCGCTTGCCTTTAATCAGGCAGACACCTTCAGCAGAACTGCGAGCCGTGAAAAGCACCTTTCCACAGGTTACCATTACTTCGGGAACATCCGTTCTTTCATCCACCATAAACTGGGTACCGAGCACTCTTACATGTCCATGCTCTCCCATCACATCGAAAGGATGCTGTTCATTATGCTTCACCTGATAATAGATGCAGCCCTTCATCTTCACCTTTCTGCAATCATCTTCCTGATAGGAAAGAGAAGAATGAGGCATCAATGATACCCTCGTTCCATCAGGCAGATGATATGCCACTACTTCCGATTCGGCAGAAAGCGTCACCGTCTTTGGCTGCAAAAGCGTATAGGCTCCTATGGTGAAGAGCACCAGAATAGATGCAGCCACAGCTATCCAGCGGATACGACGCATGCGTAAAGATACAGTTACTGCATGCGAAACCTCTTCATCAGCAATGCCAACCCGAGCCTTCACCTTCTGCAAGGCCTTCCTGGTATCCAGCTTGCCCGGCTGAAAATACTTCAGCACAAAATCCTGTTCGTTCTTGTTGATCTTCATCATCGAATCCCTTTCTTCCTTCAAAATTGTCCAGTAATAGATGCAAAGAGCGTATTGGTATGCTTATACTTCTCGATGCCATTATATCGCTTACCCTTCGTATAGCGGATATTGTTTCTGCCATTTTCGATATTGAAGTCGCTTGTCAGCCATCCCAAAGACAGAAACACGTCGCCCGAACGGAAGGTCAAAGCCGACTTGATGCGCCAAGCCAGCCATTTTCCGCCATGATTCCTCACGGTTCGGGTAGTTACATTGCCATAAAGCTCATCTGTATAAGATGCAGGATGCCCCACACCTTGTGCGTCCTTGATTTCTGTAAACTTCACCTTATCATTGTAAAATGGTGTGATGCAGAGTCCAGGCTCGCAATGCAGCATCAAGCCCGCAGAACGACGCTTGCTCATCAGGAAGATTTCCCTGCATCGCTCGGGCAATTTTTCGATAGCCGTCCACAGTTCCGCCTCCCGGAAAGAACTTTCCTGCGCCTGATTATCAGAGATTGTGCCGCTCAAGTCAGAAGGAGAAATCTCCGTATCTATCGGAGACTGGCGGCGCAACCGGTCAATGCAGGCATTACGCACAGAGGTATATAAGAAAGCCTTGATGTTTTCCGGCATGATGCTCCTGCTTATCAATTTCACAAAACAATCCTGCACTACATCTTCAGCCTCATCGATATCATGCAGATAATGAGTGGCATAAAGACATAGTGGACGATAATGCTGCTGAAATATCAAGTCTATCTCTTGCATAAACCTTTTCTACCTAAACTAAACTCTTATATAACAAAATAACCCTCCAAATCCGCAAAGACTTGAAGGGTTATTTATGACCTGTTGTCCCAGGCGGATTCGAACCACCACTGACAGAACCAAAAACTGTAGTGCTACCATTACACCATAGGACAAGCAAATCGGCTACAAAGGTAGTGGAATTTTTCTCCACTACCAAATATTTTCAATACTTTTAACGATTACTTAACGGTAATCAAGAAGTAGTTCTTCTTACCTTTCTGAACCAAAAGATACTTGCCGTCAATCAGGTCATCAGCAGTGATTACCTGGTCGAAAGCTGCGAGTTTCTCCTTGTTGAGTGAAACGCCACCACCCTTAACGAGCTTGCGCATCTCGCTCTTACTTGGGAAGATCTGCATACCTTCCTGGTTGAAGAGGTCAACAGCTGTACCACCGAGCAAGTTCTTGTCGAGGTCGTAGTGAGGTACATTAGCGAAAACATCGTTCAATGTAGCCTCATCGAGCTGTGCCAAGTTCTCCTTGGTAGCCTTACCGAAGAGGATGTTGCTGGCTGCGATAGCCATATCCAAGTCCTCCTGAGAGTGAACCATCACGGTAACCTCCTCAGCCAGACGCTTCTGGAGTACACGGCGACCTGGATCCTGCTTGTGCTCCTCTACGAGGGCATCGATAGTCTCCTTATCAAGGTCGGTAAAGATCTTGATATACTTCTCTGCGTCGTCATCGCTTACGTTCAACCAGAACTGGTAGAAAGCATAAGGAGTAGTACGGTTTCGATCCAACCAGATGTTACCGCTCTCTGTCTTACCGAACTTCTTGCCGTCTGCCTTGGTAATCAATGGGCAAGTGAGGCAGAAGCACTCTGCATCGTTACCCAATGTACGGTGAATCAGCTCTGTACCGGTAGTCATGTTACCCCACTGGTCATTACCTCCCAACTGGAGGCGCACGCCATACTTCTCATACTGATAGAGGAAGTCGTAGCCCTGAAGCAACTGATAAGTGAACTCTGTGAAAGACAAACCGTCACGAGCCTCACCATTCAAACGCTTCTGCACGCTATCCTTCGCCATCATATAGTTAACAGTAATGTGCTTACCTACCACACGAGCGAAGTCGAGGAAGGTGAAGTCCTTCATCCAGTCGTAGTTGTTTACCAACTCAGCCTTGTTAGGCTCATTACCATCAAAATCAAGGAACTTAGCCACCTGTTTTTTGATAGCTTCCTGGTTATGATAGAGAGTCTCAGAGTCGAGAAGATTACGCTCCTGGCTTTTGCCAGAAGGGTCGCCAATCATACCTGTAGCACCTCCAACGAGGAGATAAGGTTTGTGACCACAACGCTGCAAGTGACGCAACATCATGATACCGCAAAGGTGACCGATGTGCAGAGAGTCTGCAGTAGGGTCTGTTCCGAGATAGGCAGACACCATGTGGGTGTTAAGGTATTCCTCAGTACCTGGCATAATCTGCGCCAGCATACCACGCCATTTCAATTCTTCAACAAAATTTTTTGCCATCGAATGTGATTTCTTTATATATTATATAATATGTATATGGGGCCCAACGATACAGTCGGAAACTTACGGCACGGGGTCATAGCCCGAACCACCCCAAGGGTTGCATCTCAAGATACGCCATATAGCCAAAGCAAGTCCTTTGAAAGGACCATGCTTCAGAATGGCTTGTCTCGCATATTCTGAGCAAGTGGGCTGAAAGCGGCACGATGGTGGCGTATAAGGGGTTATGCACTTCTGATAGAAGATGATTGGTAGCAACAATCCCCACATCAATGCTTTTTTAATACCAAGCATTAAAGAATGCAACAACTTTCTCATAAACCAGGCTCAGCACAAGATGATTTCTTCACTCCCGTTTCATTTTGCAATTTCTCAACCAATCGCTTCATCTGCTGATGCATCTTGGCATTGATTTCAGCCGATTCATGCAATTTTCCATCTTGCCAAATGAAAGCCACAAGCAATTGCTTACCAGACAGTTCCTTCATCTGTTCTTCCAAAGCCATCTTGTTATAGCGGAAAGCCTCACGAATTTGTCGCTTCACTCTATTACGTTTAACAGCTCGCTTAAAAAAGCGTTTGGAAACACTGATCAGTACCTGCACCGACTGCTCCTGCTCTTCCTTTTTGTCTACCAGTAAATATACCATTCGTATAGGCCATGCCGTCATAGCCTTGGCATGTCCCTTAAAGAGCAAATCTATCAGCAGATGCTTGCATAGATGCTCGTTTTTTCCGAATGTGTATATTCCTTGATCCGACATATTTACAATTCTCTAATAATCTATTTATTATGACGTTTCAGATAATCCTTCAGCGCTCCTGTCATAGAAGGGAATTCCTTGGTAGGAGCCTCCAAGTCAAGGCGGAGATTTTCATCTGCCACAGTCTTGGCTGTAGCTGGTCCAAAAGCAGCCAAGGCTATATTGCCCTGTTCAAACTTAGGGAAATTCTTCTTGAGGGCCTTTACACCTGTTGGACTGAAGAAAACCATCATGTCATAGTCGAAGTTCTTTATCTCCTCTTCTGTAAAATCATTACTTACAGTACGATACATCACACACTCTGTGTGCTTCAACTTCTTCTCATCAAGCAAGTCCTTGATATCATCATTATGAACGCAGCTCAATGGAACAAGATACTTTTCGGTCTTATGACGAGCCATCTGTGCCATCAAACCGTCAATCTTACCTGTATCGCCAAAGAAAACCTTGCGCTTACGATACTGCACGTACTTCTGGATGTAGAGCGCAATCGTCTCGATGACACAAAAGTATTTCATGTCTTCAGGGATGGTAATGCGCATTTCTTTTGCCAACTTAAAATAGTTGTCTACTGCATGGCGTGAAGTAAAAACCACGGCAGTATAGTCTAACAGATTAATCTTCTGCTGACGGAATTCCTTAGCTGTAAGTCCCTCAACCTTAAAGAATGGGCGGAAAACACATTCCACGCCGAATTCCTTTTCAATATCAAAATAAGGAGACTTCTCACTTGCTGGTTTGGGTTGAGAAACTAAAATCTTCTTTACCATTTTGTCTTAAAAGTTTATTTTCAGATAATGACTTATCAATACGAGTCCACCCCATAGGGCAAACAACGGTACCACTTCGAGGGCACAAAAGTACAAAAATATTTGCAAAAACACACCATTTCTTTTAAAAAAGATTAGATATGTCTTGTAAAACGATAATATTTTAACTATTCCTAGTACTACTAGCGTATAAATGACCGCCACCTGAAGCGAAAAATCAAAATACGACAGCAGCATCACCATAGGGAACAAAGCCACCCCTTCACAGGATATCAGAAAGAGGTAAGCTTTAAGCCATTGTACATTTTTTTTCTTATCAAAGAACACCCAACCCGATATGCTATAGAGGATTGCCTTCATTAGGAAATATCCTCCCACGCATCCCGCATATATACTTATCACCTGATATTGCTCGATGGTAAAAGTATCGCTGATAGAAGCCTTGGAATAGATGAAATATCCTATAGCTATCAGGAGACACGTCTGCAATACGAAGAAGAACTGGAATCTGATTTCATTACTTGTCTCCGATATCTCAGTTGTTCCCAACGATGGGGTACGGAAGAAAGTCTTTGCCTGCCGCAGAATGAGTTGCTTGGTTTTAGCGAATGCCACACAAGCCATCACAAAACAGAGCAACAAGAGCGAGGTAATGAAATTATCTCCTGCCACCGTATAGGGTACAGGATCTCCCGCAACACCTAATCGGCCACCTTTCAGTTCTGGGTGAAACAATGAATCCTTAGAAAAGAATGATTCGCGATAATACTGTGGTAAACTGACATCTCGAAAACTCTTTCCTGGTTTATGTCCTGGTAGATGCAACGTGTCGGGCATTTCGCTCCAGTGTATTTGACTAGGTTTAATGTGCGCGCGTATCATTGAATCTTGCTGAGCAGGGGTTGCATTCTTTGGCAGCCAACTCAGCACCTGTTTGGGTGTGAGTTGGCTGCCATGTTGCTTCTGCACCTGCTGCTGTTCTGCAGCCTCAAGTGCTGTTTCTGCTGTCAATATCGAATCTGCTTGTTGCACCATTCTTTATATTTATCCTTTCCTTATAGTCCGAATGCTTTCTTTATTTCGTTTACCTTGTCAAGTTTCTCCCATGTGAAAAGTTCAACCTTCATGGTCTTTGCCTCATGGTAACGGCTGGTGAAGGTCTTCTCTACTACTTCGTTCTTACGTCCCATGTGACCATAAGCAGCAGTCTCAAAGAACATTGGCTGGCGCAATTTCAATTGGCGCTCAATAGCCTTTGGACGGAGGTCGAACATCTCGGCAATCTTCTTGGCGATTTCACCATCTGTCATATTCACATGACTTCTGCCATAAGTGTTCACATAGATGCTTACAGGTTCTGCCACGCCGATAGCATAACTTACCTGTACCAACATTTCGTCTGCAACACCAGCTGCTACCATATTCTTGGCGATATAACGAGCTGCATAAGCAGCAGAACGGTCTACCTTACTAGAGTCCTTACCTGAGAAGGCACCACCACCATGAGCACCCTTACCGCCATAGGTATCTACGATAATCTTACGACCTGTAAGACCAGTATCTCCATGAGGACCACCAATAACGAACTTACCTGTTGGATTTACAAAGTATTTGATATCATCGTTGAAGAGAGCCAACACCTTATCGCTCAAGTGTGTCTTGACACGTGGAATCAAGATATTGAGCACATCCTCACGAATCTTAGCCAGCATAGCCTCATCGTCATCCTCACCATTTTCCTTCTTGATGAAATCATCATGCTGGGTAGAAACAACGATGGTATCGATGCGCTGTGGAATATTATCATCAGAGTACTCGATAGTAACCTGACTCTTGGAGTCTGGACGAAGATAAGTCATCACCTTGCCTTCCTTACGGATATCAGCAAGTACTCGCATGATGAGCTGTGCCAGGCCAAGTGATACAGGCATGTAGTTTTCGGTTTCATTAGTAGCATAACCGAACATCATACCCTGGTCACCAGCACCCTGATTCTCATCTTCCTCACGACATACGCCACGGTTGATGTCATCACTCTGCTCATGAATAGCAGTAAGAATACCGCAAGAATCACCATCGAACTGATATTCGCTCTTGGTATAACCAATCTTCTTGATGGTCTTGCGTGCTATAGTCTGCAAGTCTACGTATACATTAGAACGCACCTCGCCCATGATGACAACCTGACCAGTAGTACAAAAGGTCTCAATTGCACAGTGTGAATGGTCATCGTATGCCAGGAACTGGTCTAGCAATGCGTCTGAAATCTGATCAGATACTTTATCTGGATGCCCTTCAGAAACTGATTCTGATGAAAACAAATATGCCATATTTTCTCCTTTATTTTCTATTAATTATTGATATTCATTTATTTGCGGCTGCAAAGTTACGCATTTTTTTTCAGATTCTGCTATTTTCTATAGAAAAAACGAGCATTCTGAGGACCATGTGACTACATTTTCCTCAGAATGCCCGATTTACTTCTTGATATTACGTGGATGGTGTTTCAATATAGCTTCACGAAGGTCGGAAGTTTCTATATGAGTATAGACTTCTGTCGTTCCGATATCCTCATGTCCAAGCAAGTCCTGTATAACTCTGAGATCAGCCCCTCCCTTCAACAGAGCTGTGGCGAAACTGTGTCGCAGAGTATGCGGCGAAATCGTTTTTTTGATACCGGCATCCTGTGCTGTCTGCTTGATCATGACAAGGATCATGGTGCGTGTGAGATGGGCACCTCTACGGTTCAGGAACACATAGTCTTCTTCGCCAGGTTTTATCTTCATGAGATTCCGGTCAATATACCATAAGTTGATCTCCTTCAATGCCTTACCCGAGATAGGCACAAGTCGTTCCTTGCTTCCCTTTCCAAGAACACGGATAAACTTTTCTTCCTCAAACACATCACTTTTCTTGAGGTAAACCAACTCAGACACCCGAAGACCGCAAGAGAAGAGAGTTTCTATAATCGCCTTGTTGCGCTGTCCTTCCCATTTGGATAAGTCAATGGCACCTTCCAGGGCATCCACTTCTTCCACGGAAAGATACTCAGGCAAGTGCTGTCCTATCTGAGGAGAAGGCAAGAGTTCCGTAGGATCATCCTTTATATAACCGTCGAGTACCAGAAAGCGATAGAAAGAACGCACGCCACTCAGAATACGGGCTTGCGAACGGGCTCCTATCTTCTTATCATGCAAGCTGGCAGAAAAGGTTTCCAAATCTTCCAATCTCATTTCCAGAAGCGACTTGTCATTCTCTTCTCCATATTCTATCAGGAATTGCAGATCATGACGATATGCCTCAAGCGTATTGAGCGAGTAGCTGCGCTCCAACTTGAGGTACCTCATATAATTCCTGATAAAATCATTACCCATTTTCTTGTCTGTTTCCATTTTTATTCTTACCTTTGCATCTGAAAGCAGAGAATTGATGCTCTTTGTCTTTTCTTCATTCAAGACATCGAGTCTGCTCTCTGCCGCAAAGATACAAAAAAATATTGATTTAGAAAATAAAAATCGATTGTTTATGAAAATACAAATCATCAATGGTCCAAACCTGAACCTCTTAGGTGTTCGTGAACCAGGCATTTATGGCAGCAATTCTTTCGAGAGTTACTTACCTCAGTTAAAGGCTAAATATCCTGATGTTGAGATAGATTACTATCAGAGCAACATCGAGGGTGAGCTTATCAACAAATTACAGGAAGTGGGATTCTCTTACGATGGAGTAGTTCTCAATGCAGGTGCCTATACCCATACAAGTATTGCCTTGCAAGACTGCATCCGGAGTTTGAAATGTCCTTGCGTTGAGGTTCACATCTCCAACGTGCACAAACGTGAAGAGTTCCGCCATCATTCTTATATTTCCTGCGCTTGCCTCGGAGTCATCTGCGGTTTCGGTCTGGCTTCTTACGACCTTGCCATTGCAGGAATCATAGCCAATCAATAATATGACAGAGACAGAACTTATCGACAAATACATCTGCCAGCATATTGAGCCAGAAGGCGATTATCTATACCGTCTTTACCGGGCCACGAATATCCACACCATCCACGGCCGTATGGCAAGTGGTCACATTCAGGGTCGTCTGCTCAAGATGCTTGTACAGATGATACGTCCTGAAAATATTCTGGAAGTAGGCACTTTCAGCGGCTATAGCGCCATCTGTCTGGCGCAGGGGCTGCAGGAAGGCGGCAAGTTATACACTTTCGAAATCAACGACGAGATGGAAGATTTCACCCGTCCCTGGATAGAAGGTTCGGATGTTGCCGACAAAATAGACTTCCGCATCGGAGATGCCAATGTAGAAGCGCCCAAGCTGGGAGTGATGTTCGACATGGCTTTTGTGGATGGCGACAAGCGCACCTATATCGAGACATACGAAATGGTGATGAAGATTCTGAACCCTGGCGGATATATCCTTGCAGATAACACATTATGGGATGGACATGTTATTGACCCTGCCTACGACCGTGACCATCAGACCAAGGGCATCCGTGCCTTCAACGACCTGATTGCCAACGACCCCCGTGTAGAAGTGGTGATTCTGCCGCTGCGCGATGGTTTGACACTCATCAGAAAAAAATAAGAATAAAAAAGAAGAGGGGGTGTCATAAATATCTTGCTTAGGGTATAGATAAGGCACGGATTACATGGATTTATGCTGCTAATGTAAGTAAAGCGATTATCATCTCATAAAAAATCCGTGTAATCCGTGCCTAAAAACTGCAAAGGACAAAATTTCTTTCTATTAACTCAAAAGTCTTTTACTCAATGCCCGTACCGGATACCATACGGCAAGCCATCCCACGGCGATGACCGTAACAAAGATGATAGCCACATCTGTATAATGTACGCTGACCGGATAAGCATCCACGATAAACGAGCCTTCAGATTCACCCAGACGAACGAAACCATACTGCTGCTGTAAGAGACAAAGCAACAATCCCAATCCGATACCTATCACGGCACCAATCACGGCAATCATACGTCCTTCGAAAAGGAAGACTCTCGTAATCTGCTTATCATTGGCACCCAGATTCCTCAACGTCACCACATCATTCTTCTTGTCAATGATGAGCATCGACAACGAGCCGATGATATTGAAGCAAGCCACCACCAGGATAAAGGTCAGGAAGATATATGCCATCAATTTTTCGATTGACATAATCTTAAAAGTATCTTCCTGCTGTTCAAAGCGGTCGAGCACCTTATACTTGGTACCGGCTATCTTCTGCATCTCTGCCTTGACGGCATTCAAATCGCTTCCTTCCTTCAAACGGATTTCCAGATCGGAGAGCATTCCTTGCTGTCCGAAGAGATTGCGTGCGAAGGCTATGGAGGTTACGATGTAGTTCTTGTCATATTTCGACTGCCTTACCGAGAAAAGCACACCAGGCGAATTGAGCGAATCGGCAACAAAGCCCTCTCCAGGATTCGACAAATCCAACTGTCCTTCTTTCTTTGGAGCATAAATCTTGAGATAACCATCCCATTGAGCTCCGATACCCATGGTTTGCGCCAGCCTGATACCCAGGATACCATATTCCAGGTTTGCCGCATGAAGAGAGTAAGTGCCGTCTCCATACAAGATATCAGTAATGTGCGACAACTCTGAGAAGTTATCTTCCACACCCTTAATCTTAACCATAGCCTGCTTGCCCTGATAGATAGCCAACGCCTGATCCTCTACGGTTTCCGTAGCCACATCCACTTCTGGCAGCAAGCGAATCTGGGTTAGAATGGGATCATCAGAAGGGGCTGTCTTTCCCTCCACAGGCACAACCTTGAGCTGTGGATCAAAACTCGTAAAGAGCGATGCCACCAGGTCATGAAAACCGTTAAACACGCTCAATACGATAACCAAAGCCATCGTAGCCACAGCCACACCAATCACAGAGATAGAACTGATCACGTTGATAACGTGTGTGCTCTTCTTTGAGAAAAGATACCTACGAGCTATAAAGAATGGAAAATTCATTTGTCTTTTTACCTTTTTACTCCTTTACTCTTTTACTTTTTCAAGAGTTCGTCGATATGCTCCAGATAGTCCAGACTATCATCCAGAAAGAAACGGAGCTCAGGAATGATACGCAACTGGTTTCTCACCTTTCTACCCAAGTCGAAACGGATAGTCTTCTCGTTGGCATTGATATTCTTCAATATCTCCTCACCCTTCTCTGATGGGAACACACTGAGGTAAGCAGTACAGATGCTGAGATCCGGACTTACTCTTACCTTTGTAACACTTACCATCACACCGTGCATCATGCGGGTCTGTGACTGGAAAATAAGACTCAACTCCTTCTGGAGAAGTCTTGATATACGGTTTTGTCTTGTTTCTTGCATAATTCTTAACTATTAATTATAAATTATTCCAGGTCTACGTGGGTAGCATTTACCTGCTCATGCAGGAAGATCATCGCAGACTCTTTAAATTTTTCCTCACTTTCTGTAGTCAGATACTGGCAGGTTCCACCCTTCGTAACCATCTGTTCCATGTTTGGATGACGTTTCAGATAATCCTTCAGGCTGTTTGCTACATACTGTCCCTGCGGCACAACCCTCACCCCGTCAGGAATATTCTTCACGATGCTGCTCATGAGCAGCGGATAATGGGTACAACCCAGAATGATGGTATCAATATCAGCATCCTTGCGCATCAACTGATCGATACGTTTCTTGACGAAGTAATCAGCACCAGGGCTATCCGCTTCATTAGCTTCTACGATGGCAGCCCACAGAGGACAAGCCACACCATTTACCTCTATGTCTGGCCACAACTTACCTATTTCCATCTTGTAGCTCTCACTCTTGATGGTACCTTCCGTGGCAAGAATACCCACATGCCGGCTCTTGGTGAGTTCGCCAATCACCTCGGCAGTTGGTCGGATAATACCCAGCACGCGACGATCCGGATCCAATTCCGGAATATCCCTCTGCTGGATGGAACGCAGGGCTTTAGCCGATGCCGTATTGCAACCCAGGATAACCAGATGACAACCCATTGAGAACAGCTTGATAACCGCCTGGCGGGTAAATTTGTATACAACCTCGAAGGAACGGGAACCGTAAGGGGCACGGGCATTATCGCCCAAGTACATATAGTCATACTGTGGCAAGAGCTGGCGCAATCCATGCAGGATGGTAAGACCGCCATAGCCCGAATCGAAGATACCGATAGGTCCCGGATTAGATGGTAACATCATTTAATTTTCTCCTTTAGTGCTTCTGTAATATCCACACCCATCTCAGCACTCAGATAAGGAGTGGCATTGTTATCGGTATTGAGAATGAAAGCAAATCCGTTCTCCTTACCTATCTGCTGTAAGGCAGCATTCATCTTTGCCTTTAATGGAGCATAAGCCTCCTCCTCTGCCTTTTTCAGAAGACGGGCAGCCTCAGCCTTGAAGGCAATATTCTTCTCCATCAACTCACGCAGCTCAGCCTGTCTTTTCTCAAAGATAGACTTGGCATAAGAGCGCTGGCCATCAAGAAATTCCTCATACTTGCTGTTAAACTCGGTCTCAACACGCTTGGTTTCTTCATCGTATTTGCCACGGAGTTCGTCCATATTATGCTTGGCTATGGCATAGCCAGGCATGGTATGAAAAACCTGCTCAAAACTGAAGTAGCCAAATCGCAATACCGGCTGGGCAGCAGTAGTTGCCTGTTGTGCTCCCACCGCTGGATTCTGCTGGGCAGAAGCCGAGAGTGCAAAGAGAGCGAAAGCCAAAAATAAGAGATTCTTTTTCATGATGCGTGATACCTTATTATATTATATATGAATATACTGGATGATAAATAAGGGCAGGCACTTGTGCCTGCCCTCAGCTTACTATCGAATGAACCGATTGATTACTTAATCTTAGCCTGAACCTCCTTGGTTACATCAACCACGTTGGTACCTGTATAAACAGCAGAACCTTCCTCGAAGATGTAAGTATAGTTACCAGCCTTACCTACTGCCTCGATAGCAGTACGAACCTTAGCTACGATAGGCTGCATGAGTTCGCTGCTCTTCTTCTGCAACTCCTGCTGACCATCCTGGTAAGCCTGCTGAATCTTCTGCTGAAGACCCTGCAATTCAGTTTCCTTCTGCTGCTTAGCAGTAGCGTTCATGGTGCTGGCACCCTTCTGGTACTCGTCAGCCTTGCGCTGGAACTCGTCCTGCATAGCCTTGAGGTCGTTCTCCTTCTGCTTCTGGAGAGCTTCCATCTCGCCGTTAGCCTTAGCAACATCTGGCAAAGACTGCATGATCTGCTGTGTATTTACCTTGCCAAACTTCTGTGCCATCATTGTCATTGGTGCACAAAGCATCAACATTAAAATAAGCTTTTTCATTGTTTTATTTCTTTTTGATTATTAATTCTAATTCATGTTCCCATGCCGCCTTGCAAGCGCCATACGTTCACTATCGGCTGCAAATTTACAATTATTATTTGGAATAACCTAATTTTTGGAGCACTTCGTTGCTAATATCTACCTTTGGCGAAGCAAAAATGATACCATTGTTGCTGGCACGGTCTATTACCAGTGTATAACCACGCAAATCTGAGATTTCCTTGACGGCATTATAAATCTCTTCCTGGATAGGTCCCATCAATGCCTCACGCTTTTTATAGAGCTCGCCTTCAGCCCCGAAATATTTCTTTTTCAGGTCGCTTGCCTCTTTCTCTTTCTGCATTATGGCATCCTGCTTAGCCTTCTTCTGCTCCTGTGAGAGGAAGACCACTTCGTTCTGGTAGTTTTTGTACAGAGTGCTAGCCTCCGTATTCAGGGCTTCTACCTCAGCCTGCCAAAGAAGACTAGCCTGGTTCAACTGCTCGTTGGCACGCTCATAAGCTGGAATATTCTTCAGGATATATTCCATATCTACCAATGCGTATTTCTGCGCATGTGCTGAGATGGCTGCTACAGCCATCATCAGCATCAATACTATTTTCTTCATAAGATTTATCTTTAGAATTCCTGACCCAAGATGAAGTGGAACTGGCTTCCACCCTTCTTATACTGGCTTCCGTTCCAAACCTTGTCGAAACCGTATGCCCAGTCGATACCCATCAAACCTACCATTGGCAGGAAGATACGAACACCCACACCGGCACTACGCTTCATGCTGAATGGGTTGAAGTCCTTGGTATCATACCAGGCGTTACCAGCCTCAACAAAGGTCAAACCATAAATGGTGGTATTACCCAGGAGGAATGGATAACGGAGCTCCAGTGAGAAGCGGTCGTAGGCATAAGCATAGTAACCTGTGCTGCGGCCGTATGATACAGAACCGTTCTCATAACCACGGAGACCGATAGTTTCCTCACCATAATATGATGAATAACCGCTCATACCGTCACCACCCACATAATAGGTCTCGAATGGACTCTTCTTGTACTTGTTGTAAGCACCGAGCAAACCGAGTTCTACACGGGTCATCAATACGAAGCACTTCTGCCCCTCTGTGAGTGCTGTATAAGTCTTAGACTTGAACTTCCACTTGTGATACTCAATCCAGCGATACTTCTCCTGCTGCTCCATTGAATAGGTGGCAGACTGAGAGTTGTTTGCCAGATTCTTGTAGTCCTTGTTGTCGAACGCACTCCATGGTGGAGTAAGGTTGACGCTTGCCTCGAACTCAGAACCTGTACGTGGGAAGAGCTGGTTGTCGGTTGATGTACGGTTCAATGCGATGGTCAAGTTCAAGTTGTTCGCATTACCGTTGGTCATCAACATATAGCTCCAGTTCTTCATCATGTAGCGCTGGTAAGCCAACTGTACAGACAAGGTGAAGTAATCATCCGGCCAACGGAGGCGCTTACCCCAACCGAGGCTCACACCCACCATCTGGATGTACTTGTCTGGATCGTAATAGTTCTCGTAGTTATTATAGTAACTGGAACCATAACCATACATATAGCTGTAATAGTTGTTCATGTAAGCACTATTGTAATAGTTGCTTGACACGTCGGTACTCTTACTGTAGTATGCACCTACGCTGAACTGGATAGGACGCTTGCCACCAAACCAGTTGGTAGAGTAGCTTACGTTGTAGCTCTGATAGTAGGTACCGTTGGTCTGTGCACCGATACTCAGCACCTCACCATCACCGATAGGCATGATACCACGGTGCTCCTTGTTCTTGTTGAAGAGGTTTGCCATGGAGAAGTTGTTGAGCTTCAAGCCCACACGTCCGATGACACCCGTCTGACCCCAACCGAGCGAGAACTCAATCTGGTCGTTACTCTTCTGCTCCAGGTCCCAGTTTACATCCACCGTACCATCCTCAGGATTAGGCCTTACATCCGGGTTAACCTTCTCAGGATCAAAGTGTCCCATAGAAGCCAACTCACGTGCCGAACGCAGCAGGGCATCCTTAGAGAAAAGGTCACCTGGCTTGGTACGGAGCTCACGGCGTACTACGTTCTCATAGAGACGGGTATTACCGTTGATACGTACATGGCTCAGATAAGCCTGAGGTCCTTCTGTCACGCGCATCTCCAGGTCGATGGAATCTCCGTCGATATTGATTTCGGCAGGATTGATGTTAGAGAACACGTAACCATTGTTATAATAGAGGTTGGAAACCGCATCATCGTCCTCATTGAGTCGCTTTTTCAGCAACTTCTGGTTATATACATCACCCTTCTTCATACCCAGAATGCGATCCAGGTCGAAGGTATTGTATACGGTATTACCCGACCATGTGATATTTCTCAGATAATATCTCTTGCCTTCAGCCACCTTGACGTA
Source organism: Prevotella sp. LCP21S3_D2 (assembly GCF_052118345.1). Taxonomy (NCBI): domain Bacteria; kingdom Pseudomonadati; phylum Bacteroidota; class Bacteroidia; order Bacteroidales; family Prevotellaceae; genus Prevotella; species Prevotella sp. LCP21S3_D2. The sequence goes on from NZ_JBQKHJ010000001.1 coordinate 427,633, forward strand.
TACATTTACATGCTTGTCATCAAAGTTGCTCACGCTGTCTTCCAGAATCTGTGCATCGCGATAACCGTACTCGTAGTATTTCTCGATCAGTTTCTCCTTATCTTCCTTCCAACGCTCAGGTGTAAACTTCTTGGATTTGAAGAAAGTGGCAAACTTACCAGCCTCATGAGTCTTGGCAAAGGCACCCTTGGAGAAGAGTCCACCCTTGATCTTCCTGTCGCTCAGCTGCTCGTTACCGTCGATGGTAATCTCGTGTACCTTGATTTTTTCTTTCTTGTCTACTATCACATCAAGGATTACCTGTCCCTTGTTTGCCACGTCATCACGCTGGTTAATCTGGATGTCGGCGTTCTTGAAACCCTTGTCGTCGAAGTATTTCTTGGCAAGAATCTTGGCACGGTCCAGCATGTTAGGAGTAACCTGCGTACCCTTCACCATGCCGAGTTTCTGCTCCATGTCTTCACGTTCGCTCTTCTTCAAACCGATGTAATTGATGTTTGAGATACGAGGGCGAACAGCCAGATAGATGTGGAGATAGAGTTTCTCACCCACGATAGAGTCGGCAGCAATAGCAACCTTCGAGAAGAGTCCATGCTTCCAGTAACGCTTGACAGCAGTAGTGATGTCGTCTCCAGGTACAGTAATCTCGTCTCCTACTGTAAGTCCGGAGATACCAGTCAGCACATAGTCTTCGTATCCTTCCACACCTGATACATTGATGCCACCCAGTTTCAACGTACGGGGTGTACCAGCATAAGAGATGTCGGGATTAACGATCTTATCTTGTGCCTGAATCTGCATACTTGCCATAACGCCTAGCAGCAGGATGAAAATCTTTCTTAGCTTGTTCATTTATACCTTATTATATATAATGTATTTTCGTTTCTTATATTGGGGGGTGTTTTTTTACTTTTCTTCCTCTGCCTCTACCTGAGCCTCAGTCTTGCCAAAGCGACGCTGGCGAGCCTGGTAACTCGCAATAGCCTTGTGCAGGCACTCCTCGTTGAAGTCTGGCCAGTAAGTATCGCAGAAATACAACTCTGAATATGCAATCTGCCACAACAGATAGTTGCTGATACGCAACTCGCCACCTGTACGGATCAGGAGGTCTGGGTCTGGCATGAAGTTGGTCTCCAGATGCTTCTCAAAGTTCTCCTCGGTCAGCATCTTCTCCACTTCCTCATAGCTGATGCCCTTCTCCATGGCTTCCTTCACGGTTTCCTTCATCGCCTTCATGATTTCCCATCGTGAAGAATAGCTCAGGGCTACCACCATGGTCATGGCATCATTCTTGGCAGTATGATCCATTGTTTCCTGCAACTTATCCTGCACCGCCTGTGGCAATCGCTTCATATCGCCTATCACCTGGAAACGTACATTGTTCTTCATGAAGATTTCATCTTCCAGTGAAGACAGTACCAGTCCCATCAAGGCAGAAATCTCGTCGGCAGGACGGTTCCAGTTTTCGGTAGAGAAGGTATAGAGGGTAAGGAATTTCACACCCAAGCGAGTACATTCTGAGGTAATGCAACGCACTGCGTCCACTCCTGCCTGATGACCATAACTGCGGTTCTTGCCTCTTTCTGTTGCCCAGCGTCCATTGCCGTCCATGATGATGGCGATGTGCTCAGGTATTCTGTTCATATCCAAGTTGTCCATATTAATCTTCTTTATTACAAGTTCTACATTTTGCACTGAAACTATAGGTCAGCGACACCTGCAGCGTTGAGTAGCAGTCGGTATTCTTGAAAGCTCCGCTACTGCTTACCCAGTAAGGGTCTTTCACCCCATCCAGCTCATCGCTCAGCGAGAAATGGATGGTCCAATCCAGTCCTACGTTCAGTCGTTCACTTACTTTATATTTTGCGCCTATACCCAGGGGGATATTGGCGGTAAACACATTCTTTTCGCTTCCCGTCGCATAGGTGGCTCCCAGACCACCAAAGATGAACGGCACCAGCGGCTTGGCTCCCCGATAATCTCTACCCGTACCGTATGGCCAGAAGTTATACTCGAACACGAAGCTGGCATCTACCAGCGTATTGTTAAACGAGTAAGGCAGCCCGGCATAGTCAGGGAAATAAGAATCCACATTGTCAGAAGATCCTTTTATCTTGCCAAAGCCAATATTCAGCCGCAGATCTTTGTATGGGTCGATATTATATCGTCCCACAACGGCAGCCATCGGCTGCATATTCTTGAAAATGCTGCCATTAAAGTCGCCCTCATACGCTATAGTACCTATGCCCGCACCTATCTCCAATCGATATTGCGGGTCATCCTGCGCTTGCGCCTTCTGAACGGAAAGCAAGCTGATGAGAAGCAACAGGCTGCATAAGTTACGAATCATGACTACATTTCAGTTATTCAAAAATAGTCTGGTCCTTGCGCCAGCCATCACGATTGAAGCGGCCTTTCCAGACATTACCACCACGAATCAGCCAATAGTAATTGTTGGCATCACGACAGAAACCGATGCTGCTGTTAACGTTAAAGGTAAAGGCTGCAGGCAGAGTAACCAGAGAGTCAACCTTCCAGCTAATTCCGTTATCCTTGCTCTTATACCATTTGCCATTGCTGCCCACAGCAACAAAGCCTGTATCTGCTGCACAGGTCAATACCTGATCCATCATCGGCATCTTGTATGGCTGATGGCGGTCGAGTTCGAAGTAATTCCACTCATTGTCAGCAGCATCAGCATCATTGTCTACTACGTGGTTCCAGATAGTAGCGATAGAGTCGCCATAACTCTTGTCACGAGTACCCATCAGCATGAGATATTCCACGTTCTTGGCAGAGCGAATGCTGGTAGAGCACATAGAGAGATTATTTGTTGGCAGATAATCAACGCTCTTGTCAAGCGCCAAAGCAGTCCAGCTGGCACCCTGATTCTTTGAAACAGAGATACCGGCAGCAGTATAGGCATAAAGGTTCTTGCTGCTGGCGCCTACCATCAGTTTGAGAGAAGCATCGCTTCCCTTCTCCTGCCAGTTGCAGCCATCTGCAGAAGCATATACCTTTCCGTCTGACAAGATATAGAGGTTATTACCCATAGCCACCGCATTCTGATAGTCATCCGCACCGAAAGCGATATTGGCGGTAATCTCCTGCCATCCCATACCATCGGTATTGGCAGTCTTGTAAATCTTCAATCCCTCAGCATTCTTGCCGAATACATAGATATTGCTGCCCAGCGAAACCATCTTCAGATGGCTGAGCTGAGAGAGCACAGTATTCTGCTGAGCCTTCTCCTGCCAGTTGAACACATCACCCTTTTCCTGATGGATGTTTACCTTCACGGTATATGTAGCATAGGCAGTAAAGTCGTTGTTGTAAACACGGATGAGTCTTGGCTTGGAGAAATTGATAGAGTCTGTGCTGGAATAAGTGATAAGCGAATCAGTCTTATCAATATCCTGCAACACGACAAGGCTACTATTCTTGCTTGTAATAGTAGCCAGCATAGCCGAATCCCTCACACCGCATGGTAAGGAATCGACATTATAGATCTGGCGTGTAGCCTGATCAATATAAAATTTATAATTAGCGCCTGCCACAACAGCTTTATACAAGGAATCCTTGGTACCATCCTTGGTCTTGCCCCACTGATCGAGTAATCCCAGAGAAAACGCCGTAATAGCAGTATCATGTGTATATTCTACATTTAAATCATCGTCGCTGCTCAAACATGAAGAGAGCGATAAAGTAGCTGCCAGCAGCACTACGAAAGCTAAAAACTTCCTTTTCATTCTATCCAATTTTTCTTTTTAGCTGCAAATTTACAGAGAATTCTTCAAAAACTCGCCCTTTTCTCCTTATTATTATGCAAATTATTCATTTTAGGCGCATTTTTTAAGTTTTTTAGTGATTTAGAAGATTAAAAACGAAGAAATCCCGCTTCTCTTGCGAGAAAACGGGATTCCATATTGAGTATGAATTCGAAGAGTCGAATTAGAGCTGTGGACCAGCAGCAACGAGAGCCTTACCAGCCTCATTGTTTGTATACTTAGCGAAGTTCTTGATGAAACGAGCAGCCAAATCCTTAGCCTTCTCCTCCCACTGAGAAGCCTCAGCGTATGTATCGCGTGGATCCAAAATCTCAGTAGCTACACCTGGCAACTCTGTTGGAACCTTGAAGTCGAACATAGGGATCTGCTTTGTTGGAGCCTTGTCGATGTCACCGTTCAAGATAGCGTCGATGATACCACGTGTATCGCGGATAGAGATACGCTTGCCAGTACCATTCCAACCTGTGTTAACAAGGTATGCCTTAGCATTGTTCTTGTTCATCTTCTTAACCAACTCCTGAGCGTACTTTGTTGGGTGCAACTCCAAGAATGCCTGACCGAAGCAAGCAGAGAATGTTGGAGTAGGCTCTGTGATACCGCGCTCTGTACCAGCCAACTTAGCTGTGAAACCAGAGAGGAAGTAGTACTGTGTCTGCTCTGGAGTCAGGATAGATACTGGTGGCAATACACCGAAAGCATCAGCTGAAAGGAAGATAACCTGCTTAGCAGCTGGAGCAGAAGAACCTGGCTGGATGTTGTTGATGTGGAAGATTGGGTAAGAAACACGAGTGTTCTCTGTTACGCTCTTATCAGCGAAGTCAATCTTACCATTAGCATCTACAGTTACGTTCTCGAGGAGAGCGTTGCGCTTGATAGCGTTGTAGATATCTGGCTCAGACTCCTTGTCAAGGTTGATAACCTTAGCGTAGCAACCACCTTCGAAGTTGAATACACCATTGTCATCCCATCCGTGCTCATCGTCACCGATCAACTTACGCTTAGGGTCTGTTGACAATGTAGTCTTACCTGTACCAGAAAGACCGAAGAAGATAGCTGTATTCTCACCGTTCATATCGCAGTTAGCAGAGCAGTGCATAGAAGCCATACCCTTCAATGGCAAGAAGTAGTTCATCATAGAGAACATACCCTTCTTCATCTCACCACCATACCATGTGTTGATGATAACCTGCTCCTTAGATGTTACGTTGAAAGCAACGCAAGTCTCAGAGTTCAAGCCGAGCTCCTTGTAGTTCTCTACCTTAGCCTTAGAAGCGTTGTAAACAACGAAGTCTGGCTCGAAAGCCTCAAGCTCCTCAGCTGTAGGACGGATGAACATGTTTGTTACGAAGTGAGCCTGCCAAGCAACCTCAACGATGAAACGAACAGCCATACGTGTATCCTTGTTAGCACCGCAGAAACCATCTACTACATAGAGGTTCTTGTTGCAGAGCTCCTTAACAGCGAGATCCTTAACAGTACCCCAAACCTGCTCTGACATTGGGTGGTTATCGTTCTTGTACTCATCAGTTGTCCACCATACAGTGTCCTTAGAGTTCTCGTCCATTACGATGTACTTATCCTTAGGTGAGCGACCAGTGTAGATACCTGTCATAACGTTAACTGCACCTAACTCTGTCTGCTGACCTACCTCGTAACCCTCGAGACCAGCCTTTGTCTCCTCCTCGAACAACTGCTCGTAAGAAGGATTGTGAGCAATTACTGTAGCACCAGTAATGCCGTACTTTGTCAAATCTAACTTTGCCATTTTTTAAATGTATTTAAGTTGTGAAATATTTATTCTGAAACTTATCCTTTTTTTATTTTGGATTCTCTAACGAACCCCTTTTTCCTAAAACCGCCGCAAAGTTACGAAAAATATGTTTTATAACAAAGATTCTCGCATATAAATAATGTATTTTAAAATCTTTTTTGGTTAAAGAAATTAAAATCGCTCCATTTCGTCTATAATTTGCCACGTTGACTTTGCAAATATTCGTTGCTGTTCAGCATCCAGAATCCCCATCTTTTTGTGCCAACCCACCTATTTAATATATATAGCTTCAGAAAACGAGGAAAAAAGTTGCCCAAACATTTTGTAGTTTCCATGATTTGCATTATCTTTGCATAAGATAAAAACAACAGAATAAAAATACTACAACTTATGAAAATAAATAATCTGAGCGAGCACAATTGCATCATCAACCGCTATCTGGCAGAGATGCGCGACTGTGATTATCAAAAGAACCGACTCCTCTTCCGCAACAACATCAAGAGAATCGGTGAGTATGAGGCTTTCGAGATTTCAAAGACTCTGAATTACGAGAACAGAGACGTGACTACCCCGCTCGGTGTAGCCCAGGTTAATTTCCCTACAGACAAGATTGTCATCGGTACTATCTTCCGTGCCGGACTTCCTTTCCACGAGGGTTTCCTCAACATCTTCGACCATTCAGGCAATGCCTTTGTGAGCGCCTACCGCGAATATACCAACAAGGAGCATACTGAGGTAGGCGTACATATCGAATACCTCGCCACACCTGATCTTACGGATAAGGTGCTCATCATCGCCGACCCTATGCTGGCTACAGGCATCAGCATGGAGTTGGGCATGAAGGCGTTCCTTACCAAGGGAAATCCTAAGCATATCCACGTGGCTTGCGTCCTTGCCGCTCCAGAAGGAATCGAGCATGTCAAGAAGACCTTCCCTGAGGATAAGACAACCATCTGGTGTGCATCTATCGATGAGGGACTGAACGAGCATAAATACATCGTACCAGGCTTCGGTGATGCGGGCGACCTCTGCTACGGAAGCAAGCTCTAAAGCGAAAAGTGGCTGTATAGAAAGCCACTTTCCTTTTTACTCTTCACTCTTCACATCTCGGCGTTAACCCATTAAATATCAACACATTAAACAGGTGAAGAGTCAGATTTCACTCTTCACCACTCTTCACCACTCTTCACCTTATGCAAGGTATAAACGCGGAGCCGCTTACTTATCACGAAGCTCAGCCATCATTGAAGACAGATATTGGTCATCATAGATGACTAAACATAGTTTAAATAAAAGGGGTTACACCCTCAAAAAGAATCAGGTGAAGAGTGGTGAAAAGTGGTGAAGAGTCGGGTTTGCCTCTTCACGCACAATACCCATTGTATATCAACCACTTACGCCCAAGATGTGAAGAGTGAAGAGTAAAAGCGAAAGTAGCGTTTTATTCGCAGGAATACGATGCGGCAACGCTTGCCTTCAAAATTTCCTCACGACATAAAAAATTACGCCCGGCAATGGCACAATATTGCCCCAGCCGAGGGCAATATTGTGCCATAACCAGGCAAAATGTGGAATGAGGCTTACTTCATTTCCAAAGAACGCCTTTTTCTTTCTCCAACCGCCTAATAATGGAAAGAACTTCCGCCTAGAAATTCTCGCAATAGGGAAGTTGGAGGAAGATTATTGTAAGGGATTCCCTTGAAATACTTCAGGAATTTCAGCAGTCTGTAAGCTTCCGCATATTCCTCGCAGTTTTCCGGAACCTGCTGCAGCAATGGTTCTACCTGCATCTTGAGCACGGACAGTTCATAGAGCATCGCCGTATTCAGCATCGCATCGGCATTCTCCTGGAACGGGAATATCCATTTGTTCTCGCCAGCTCTTACCGATGGCCAGCGGTGAATGGTCTCCTGAGCCGATACACCTCTATATTTATAGTCGCGGATGATGCGGCGCAGCAGACGGTTGTCGGTTGTCGGAATATAATTATGATTATCCAGCAGGATGGTAGTCAATGCCGAAGCATACACGCGGTAAATCTGCTCTTCCGGAATATGCGCCGTCAGCTCTGGGTTCAGGGCGTGGATTCCCTCTACCACCAGCACATTGCTAGGCTCCAGCTTCAGTTTCTTTCCGCTCTTGATGCTCTTGCCCGAAGGAAAATCATATTTCGGCAAATCCACCTCCTCACCACGGAAGAGGGCATTGAACTGGTCGTTGAGCAAATCGAGATTCAACGCATAGATGCTCTCAAAATCATATTCTCCATTCTCATCCTTCGGAGTCTTATCCCTGTCCACGAAATAATCATCGAGCGAAATCTGCAACGGTTTCAGTCCGTTTACGGCAAGCTGAATGCTCAGGCGCTTGCAGGATGTTGTCTTACCGGAAGACGAAGGACCGGCAAGAAGCACGAGCTTCACACCCTTGCGCTGGGCAATATCCTCAGCAATCTTAGCCAGCTTCTTCTCCTGCAGTGCCTCGCTGATATTGATGATGTCGGTAGCATGACCGGCTTCGATAGCCTGATTGAAGTCGCCCACGGTTCTGATACCCAGGATTTCCTGCCAGCGATGATGCTCCTTGAAGATGTCGAACATCTTGTCCTGCCGGGTCATCTCGCCCAGCTCGTCCGGATTCTTGAGCGAAGGAATGCGCAGGAGCATGCCGTCATAATACTTCTCCAAGCCGAAGAGATAGAGCTGGGAGGTATTGGTGAGCAATGTTCCGTAATAATAATCCACGTATTCACCTATTTTATAATAGGTAGTATAGATAGAGCCCGAAGTCTTGAGCAGTTTTACTTTTTCCACATCTCCCTTTTCCTGAAACAGGGTGATGGCATCTTCCGTAGGAACGGTGAACCGGCGAATAGGCATCCGGGCATCGATAATCTCCTGCATGCGGCAGCGGATGATATTCACATCCTCATCCACAACCGGCCGACCGAGACGGATATCCACATAAAAGCCGTTGGAAACCGGAATATCAATCACCACATCTGTAGCCGGATAGATATCCTGCACCGCCTTGCAGAGTACGAAGAAGAGGGTGCGGGTATAGGCACGGGAACCTGACGCAGTTGTCATATCCAGAAATTCTACATCCTTACTGTTATATACACGATAATGCATGCCCTCAACCTTATTATTTACCCTTGCAGACACCGGTCCGTGGGTCATTTTGAGGTCAAATGAAGAAAAAACATCAAAAAGTGTGCTTCCAATTTCGACTTTCTGAGTTTTTTTATTATTTTTGCAACGGATTTGAATTACTTGTTTCATTTGCATTAAAAAGATGTTACAAAGTTACACAATCTACTGCCCGTCCAGCCCTTCCTGAAGACTGTTCCGGGTCATCAACCTACTCCCCGGAGAGGAGCACGCTTACAGAGCGTAAAGTTACGAAGAAATTCGGATACTTCTTGTTTTTGACAACATTAATTAAGTTATAATATGTCTATTTGGATATTTTTCAGGCTTATTGGAGCACTCGCCCTACTTATGTTTGGTATGAAGACCATGAGCGACAGTTTGCAGAAGATGGCTGGACCTCAGCTCCGCCATGTGTTAGGAACGATGACCACCAATCGTGTGACGGGCATCCTCTCGGGTACGCTCATCACAGCTGCGGTGCAGTCTTCTACGGCTACAACGGTGATGACGGTATCATTCGTCAACGCAGGTCTCCTTACCCTCGCCCAGGCTATTTCGGTCATCATGGGTGCCAATATCGGAACCACGCTTACCGCCTGGATCATGAGTGCCGGCTTCTCGTTCAACATCACCGACTTTGTATGGCCTGCATTCTTCATTGCCATTATCCTGATTTACAGTAAGAAGCGCAAGATTATCGGCGACTTCATCTTTGGTATATCCTTTATGTTCCTTGGTTTGGGTACTCTTCGCCAAACCGGTATTGATATGGACCTGGCTCATAACCAGCCAGTTCTGGAGTTCTTCTCCAGCTTCGACCCTCACAGCTTCCAGACCACCATCACCTTCCTGCTCATAGGTAGTATCCTGACCATGTGTGTGCAGAGTTCGGCTGCCGTCATGGCGATTACGATGATTCTCTGTTCCACCGGCGTACTGCCTATCTATCAAGGTATTGCGCTCGTAATGGGTGAGAATATCGGTACCACCGTAACTTCCAACGTGGCAGCACTCACCGCCAACACGCAGGCACGAAGAGCGGCGATGGCGCACATGGTGTTCAACATCTTCGGTGTGCTGTGGATACTCTGCGTGTTCCGTCCGTTCATCCACCTGGTTTGCGGTTGGGTAGGTTTCGACGATGCCATGGAGAAGAGCGATCCTCATTTCGTTGCCAACGCAGCCAAGCTCTCCTTCGTGCTTGCCGCCTTCCATACCACGTTCAATCTCTCCAACACCTTTATCCTGGTATGGTTTGTCCCACAGATAGAGAAGCTGGTATGCAAGATTATCCGTCCTAAGAAGAATGCCGAAGAGGACGACTTCCGTCTGCGCTTCATCCAGAGTGGTATCATGAAGACTCCGGAAATCTCCGTTCTGGAGGCTCAGAAGGAAATCCACAGTTTTGCCGAGCGCATCCAGCGCATGTTCGGCATGGTGAAGGAGCTCCTGGGAGAAACCAATGAAGACAAGTTCGTAAAACTCTACACCCGCATCGAGAAATACGAGGGTATCTCTGACAACATGGAGATTGAGATTGCCAAGTATCTCGACCAGGTGAGCGATTCTCATCTTTCTGACGAGACCAAGGCAAAGATTCGTGCCATGCTCCGTGAGATTTCTGAAATCGAGAGTATCGGTGACAGCTGTTTCAACATCGCCCGCACGCTCAACCGCCGTTTCAAAGGCAAGGAAGACTTCATCACTTCGCAGTATGAGCACATGCACCAGATGATGGAGCTTACCGACAACGCCCTCACCCAGATGAACATCACTCTCGTAGGTCACAAGGGGGACAACGATGCCAACCTCTCTTTCAACATCGAGAATGAGATCAACAACTATCGCAACCAGTTGAAGAGCCAGAACATCAACGATGTAAACAACCATCTCTACACCTACGCCATCGGTACGATGTATATGGACATCATCCAGGAATGCGAGAAGCTCGGCGACTACGTGGTGAACGTAGTGGAGGCCCGCATGGGTGTAAGACAGCATGAGGCATAACACCTCTTTATATATATCAGAAAAAGAGGGTGTGTCATAAGTCTATGATACACCCTTTTTTACTTCTGTATAGTTCCCCGCACTTCACGGAAAACGACAAGGGTCTATATGCCACGATGAAAAGGTGGCGTATAGACCCTTGATTATATATGGTGAAAGAACCGTACAGTTTATCCTTCAAGAACTTTCCACTTGATGCCTCCATTCTGTCCTGCCACATAGTTGCAGAGAGGAATGCCGGGATGGGTCAGGTTGGAAAGATAAAGAGGCTCATCAGCCACAAACTGGTGGCAGGTAAACGTATCCCCTGCAGCCAGTTTGCTGTTCAGCGATTCCATCACCTTGAAATTGTCATTTCCCAGATACTTGATGGTAAGAATACGGCCGGGCTGCCAGGTCAGTCTAACCAGATCATTTACGACAAGAGCATCAGCAATCAGCTTGCTCTTGATAAAGAATCGGCTGGAAGCAACAGCATCCTTACTCTCTACGAACGCATTCCAGCTGGGATATCCCACCATGCGGGAGAGCAATTCCAGATTGAACCTGCTCGGATTGCAGGAACATGCCACATATCCCCACAGACGCTTCAGCGTGCTCACCGAAACCGTTTCCTGGGTATAACCCTCTATCTGTCGGGAAAGGAAATCAAAATCCCTTGGTGAAACAATCTTTCGTCCCACCAGCGTTTCGACCTCATTCTTGAGTCTATCAAAATCTTCTTTTTTATAATCTTCCATATTATATATTCATCTATTTGCTTTTTACAGATTGCAAAGATAAGCAATATTTGCCGTTTTTCCCACAAAAAATGTACCTTTTATTGCAATAAACTGAAATTGAACCGTTTTGAACCAATCCACTTTCGTTCTTTTTATGTATTTTTGCAACCAGAAAGTAAAGATTGATTTGGGAGATAAAATAAAATCTGAAAGCGTATTTATAGTCATTTGAATCATTTTCTATGAACCCAGGATATTAGAGCAGGACAGATATAACATCCCTGCGGTCTGAGATTCTATATGAATCTCAAACCATATCCTTTTAACAAAGAAATGGCATCCCCTCAAAACCAGGGAGTGCCATTTTTAATTTGATCGTTGTCATTTCTCAAACTCCACAATATAAGTAAAGCGCCCCCACGGTGAACGGCAATAAGCATCTTTGCTACCCTTAGGAACATAGAGAACAATCTTCCTAAAACTAAGAGCCTCAAAGATATCATCCATCGTCACCTTCCAAAGTGCATTTCCCAACCTAGGTGGCGTCTTGCTACGGAAATATATACTCTCCAGATTAGGACTGCCAGCAAAGATATGTTTCATCACGTGCAACTTGGGATTATCTGGCATCACGACCCGCTTCAGGAAAGGATGCACAGCAAAAGCACTATCCTCCAACTCATCTACACGATAACTCACACCCTGATATTTCACGGTAGCAGGAATCTCGATGACAGAATCCCGGTCATTGGCAGCACTTACTGTAACCAAACCGCCACCCCACGACTTATATTCCAGGTTGCCAACAGTAAACTGAGCAACCACATCGTATAGTATCTCTGGCTTTACCACCTTATTATATAAAACAATACCTGATGTACCCAAAACTAAAAAAGCGAGAAGACAGTTTAAAGCTATTAGGCGACGATGAAGCGACTGAATATGCATCCTTAAAGCTAACACATTAGGATACCGATACTCTAAAGGAAGAAAACATCTCTTGACAGCCCAACGGCAAGACCATCCCAGCCGCATCTCCTTCAAGATGACTCCCAGACTGTAGATATCATTGCGCACATCAGGCACACTCTCTTCCTGCTGCTCAGGCGAAACATACCCTTCGGTACCGGCAGGGCTTTTCAGAATGGTATAGCTGTCGGCATCAGAGAGCCCGAAATCAATCAACTTGATCGTACCTCCGTTACGGGCTATCATGATATTGGCAGGTTTCAGGTCGCGATGCACAATCTGCTGATCGTGCACATACTCCATCACCAGCAAAAGCTGGTGGGCAATCTGCCGGCGCTCCAAACCGGAATGCTTCTGGGCAAGCCACTCATCAAGCGTCACGCCATCTATCCATTCCATCACGATACACCTGCCGTATCCCTCAACTTCTTCCAACCCCTCCACCTTCACAATACCGGGATGGTCAAGACGGGCAAGGATGTCATATTCCTTCTGCTGAAGCTGCAGGAAGGTAGAATCATGACACACATCAGGCTTCAACGATTTCAATATCCACCACTGACCGTTGCGCTTGGCACGAAGCAGGACATTAAAACCGCTGGTAGAGAGCTCGGAGATTTCCGTGAATCTATCCGAAACTGCATCTACAGGAGACAATATAAAACCTGATACTTGCGTCATAAGTGCAAAGATAATACTTTTTGTGAAGAAACAGAAGAATTTAAAATAATTTTAGCATAACATGGCGGATAACTCATGAAAAAATAGTATCTTTGCACCCAAAATTGCAATTTTATTAATAATTAATGAAGATTCTAGTAACGGGTGCGTCGGGTTTTATCGGCAGTTACATCGTGGAAGAAGCCTTGCGACAAGGCATGGAAACCTGGGCGGCAGTACGCCCTACCAGCAGCAGGAAGTATCTGCAAGACGAACGCATCCATTTCATCAATCTCAACCTTTCTTCAGAGGAAGAGTTGGAGAAAGAACTCGCCCCGCATGAGTTCGACTATATAGTGCATGCAGCCGGTGCTACCAAGTGCCTGCATGCAGAAGATTTTCATAGGGTTAACACAGAAGGAACCAAACACCTGGTGAATGCCATCCTGCATCTTGGAATGCCTATCAAGCGATTTGTCTTCGTCAGTTCGCTCAGCATCTTCGGAGCCATCCGTGAGGAGAAGCCTTATCAGGAAATCTGTGAGAATGATGTGCCTAGACCAAACACGGCATACGGCAAGAGCAAGCTGGAGGCAGAACGCTATCTTGACAGCATCGGCAACAACTTCCCCTATATCATCCTGCGACCTACTGGCGTGTATGGTCCTAGAGAAAAAGACTATTTCCTGATGGCAAAGAGCATCAAGCAGCATATTGACTTTGCTGTAGGATACAAGCGTCAGGACATCACCTTCGTGTATGTTCAGGATGTGGTGCAGGCTGTTTTCCTTGCCCTAGACCATGGTATGAACGGCAGGAAATACTTCCTCAGCGATGGCGAGGTATATCAGTCGGCTGCCTTCAGCGACCTGATTCACAAGGAATTGGGTAATCCGTGGATGCTGCGCATCAAGGCTCCTATCTGGGTGCTGCGCATTGTCACCTTCTTCGGTGAATATATCGGAAGGTTAACAGGAAAGATGTCGGCTCTGAACAATGACAAGTACAACATCCTGAAACAGCGCAACTGGCGATGTGACATCGAGCCAGCCATGGACGAACTGGGCTACCACCCTCACTATCCATTGGAAAGAGGCGTGAAACTCGCCATCAAGTGGTACAAGGATAACGGATGGCTGTAAAACATATCATAAAGTTCAATGTTCAAATCTCAAAGTTCAAAGTAACACCGTGATAAAAGATTATTTTAAGATAGAAAAGAACCCCAAGAAGGGGCTCCTACCACTGGAATGGGTGATGCTGGGATATATGGCTGTTACTGTCATTACCATGCTCTTTACCTATACCAAGCTGGTTAACCCGGAAGAAATGCTTTGGGGACGACTGAGGGTTCTCGCCATGACTGCAGCCCTATGGGCAGTTTACAGAATGGCACCTTGCAGGATAACCAAGATGGTAAGAATCATGGCACAGATAGCTCTGCTTGCCTGGTGGTATCCAGACACTTACGAAATCAACCGGATGTTCCCCAACCTGGACCATCTTTTCGCCGGCTGGGAACAGGACCTCTTCGGATGTCAGCCTGCCCTGCTCTTTGCCAAGGCAATGCCATGGGCAGTAGTGAGCGAACTGATGTCGATGGGCTACTTCATGTACTATCCGATGATAGCAGTTATCGTACTCTACTATTTTTTCTGCAGATACTATGAGGCTGAGCGTGCATCTTTTGTGGTGCTGGCTAGCTTCTTCATCTATTATGTCATCTACATCTTCGTACCGGTAGTAGGACCGACGTTCTATTTTGATGCCGTGGGAGCCAGAGACATCGCGCAGGGAATCTTCCCGGCAATGGGCGATTACTTCAACAGCCACAGCAACTGTCTGCCAACACCAGGCTATACTGATGGTATATTCTATCAACTCGTAGAAGATGCCAAGGCTGCTGGCGAACGTCCTACGGCAGCCTTCCCTAGTTCGCATGTAGGTGTAAGTACCGTCATCATGCTGTTGGGCTGGCATACGGGCAAGCACAAACTGGTTTATACGATGTTGCCATTCTACATTTTCCTGTGTCTGGCCACCGTTTATATCCAGGCACATTATCTCATTGATGCTGTGGCAGGACTCGTTTCGGGCGTTGTTCTCTACTTCGCCCTGATGGCAGTATCCAAGCACATGATAGAAAACAACTCATCATCCCGATTGAGATTCAGATAAAGACAGATACATATATATAATAACAACATTAATTTGAATAGAATTCATCTAGAACAATGAAGAAACTATTTATTGAGACTTATGGCTGCCAGATGAACGTGGCAGACAGCGAGGTAGTTGCCTCTGTGATGCAGATGGCAGGCTACGAGATTTGTGAGAAAGAAGAAGAGGCTGATGCCATCTTCCTGAACACCTGCAGTATCCGCGAGAATGCGGAAAACAAGATTTATCATCGCCTCAACACCCTCCATGCAGAGCAGAAGAAGGGCAGAAAGGTGATTCTCGGCGTATTGGGCTGCATGGCTGAGCGCGTGAAGGATGACCTCATCCAGAACCACTATGCCAACCTGGTCTGTGGACCAGACAGCTATCTCAACCTGCCGGATATGATTGCGCAGTGCGAGATGGGAACCAACGCCATCAACATCGAACTTTCCAAGACCGAGACCTACCGTGACATCGTGCCTCAGCGCATCGGTGGCAACAGAGTGAGCGGTTTCGTAAGCATCATGCGTGGTTGCAACAACTTCTGCCACTACTGCATCGTTCCTTATACCCGTGGACGTGAGCGCAGCCGTGATGCCGAGAGCATCCTGCGAGAGGTGCGCGACCTGCACGACCGTGGTTTCAAGGAGGTTACCCTTCTGGGACAGAACGTAAACAGCTATGGTCTCTCTCCATCGGGCAAGCGTGAGGAAGGCAGTCTTTCCTTCGCCGAACTCCTGCACATGGTAGCCCAGGCTGTACCCAACATGCGTGTACGCTTCACCACCTCTAACCCAGAGGATATGACCGAGGACATTCTCCACGCCATCGCCGATGAGCCAAATCTCTGCAAGCACATCCACTTCCCTGCACAGAGCGGAAGCAACAAGATATTGAAGCTGATGAACCGCAAATACACCCGTGAGGAATATCTGCAGCGCATCGCCGATATCAAGCGCATCATCCCTGGCTGCGGCATCACCACCGACATCTTCGTGGGTTATCACGACGAAACCGAGGAAGACCATCAGGAAACCCTCTCGCTGGTGAAGGAAGTAGGCTTCGACAGCGCCTTCATGTTCAAGTATTCAGAGCGCCCTGGCACCTACGCAGCCAAGCACCTGCCAGACAACGTTTCTGAGGAAACCAAGATAGCCCGCCTCAACGAGCTCATCAAACTGCAGACCGAGGTGAGCGCTGAGCAGAACAAGAAGGATGAGGGCAAGGAATTCACCATCCTCATCGAGAACTTCAGCAAGCGTAGCCGCGAACAGATGATGGGCCGAACCGAGCAGAACAAGGCGGTAGTCATCGACAAGGGCAACCACCACATCGGAGAGTTTGTAAAGGTCCGCATCACCGGCTCTACTTCTGCTACCCTCTTCGGAGAGGAAGTAAAAGAGTAAGAATACTCCCTCTAAAAGAGCTAAGAATGCTTCTTCAGAAAAAGAAGCGAAAATATACCCAATCGCTCTTTGAAGAAGAAAAAACAAAGAAAACCAAAAGAAAACCGCTAAAAATTTGGCGGTTTTCTTAAAAAGCACTATATTTGCACCTATGAAGGAATTTTTGCAAATCTTACGCCGATTCGTCCCTCCATACAAGAAGTATCTGGGGCTCTCTGTTCTGTTCAATATCCTGTCTGCGGTATTGAACATATTTTCGTTTGCAGCCTTGATACCAATCCTGCAGATTCTGTTCCAGGTAGACGGTGGTATCCGTGCCAATGACTACATGGAATGGGATGGAAGTTTTGATACCGTCAAGGAGGTAGCTACCAACAACCTGTATTACTATATCCAGGAGTTTATCGTGGCACATAGTGCCTCCTTAGCCCTTCTGGTCATCGGCTTGTTCCTTGCTTTCATGACTTTCCTCAAGACGGGAGCCTACTTCCTGTCTTCAGCCACCATCATCCCTATCCGTACAGGTATCGTCCGCGATATCCGCAACCAGCTCTATCAGAAGATCACCTCGCTTTCTCTTGGTTTCTTCAGCGAGGAGCGCAAGGGAGATATCATCGCCCGAATGAGCGGTGACGTGCAGGAGGTGGAGAACAGCATCATGTCTTCACTCGACATGCTCTTCAAGAATCCTATCCTGATTCTCTTCTATTTCATCACGCTGATCTGCATCAGCTGGCAGCTCACCCTCTTCACCATCATCTTTGTACCACCATTCGGCTGGTTCATGGGATTCGTGGGCAAGAAGCTGAAGGCAAAAAGTACAGAAGCACAGGCTCTCTGGAGCGATACGATGAGTATGGTGGAAGAAACCCTGGGCGGATTGCGCATCATCAAGGCTTTCTGCGCAGAGGATAAGATGAACTGGCGCTTCAACCAGGTGAACAGCAGCTATCGCGACAACATCATGCGCGTGAACATCCGTCAGCAGATGGCTCACCCGATGAGCGAATTCCTGGGAACCATCCTTATCGTAGTGGTATTATGGTTTGGCGGTATTCTGGTATTGGACTATGGAAGAATCGATGGTCCTACCATCATCTTCTATCTCGTGATGCTCTACAGCATCATCAACCCATTGAAGGAATTCTCCAAGGCGAGCTATAATATCCCGAAGGGATTGGCAAGCATGGAGCGTATCGACAAGATTCTTCAGGCAGAGGTAGAAATCAAGGACAAGGAGAACCCTGACCATATCGCCAGCTTTGAGCACCAGATAGAGTTCCGCCATGTATCCTTTGCCTATACCGACCATCAGAACGATGAACTGGTTTATGTATTGAAGGATATCAACCTCGTGATTCCTAAGGGAAAGACCATCGCACTGGTGGGACAGAGCGGTAGCGGAAAGAGTACGATGCTCGACTTGATACCTCGTTACTACGATGTACAGGAGGGCGAAGTGCTCATCGACGGCATCAATGTGAAAGACCTTGCCGTGCACGACCTCCGCCAGCTGATAGGTAATGTGAACCAGGAGGCAATCCTCTTCAATGCCAGCTTCAAGGACAACATCCGCTTCGGCAAGACCGATGCTACCGATGAAGATATCGCCAATGCGGCAAAGATAGCCAATGCCTACGAGTTCATTACCAAGTCGGAACATGGTTTCGATACCGGAATCGGTGATCGTGGCGGCAGACTCTCCGGTGGTCAGCGCCAGCGTGTAAGCATCGCCCGTGCCATCCTCAAGAATCCTCCTATCCTCATCCTCGACGAAGCAACATCGGCTCTGGATACCGAAAGCGAGCGTCTGGTTCAGGATGCCTTGGAGAAACTGATGAAGACCCGTACCACCGTGGCTGTAGCCCACCGACTGAGTACCATCAAACATGCAGACGAGATTTGCGTACTGCATGAGGGAAGGATTGTGGAGCGTGGTACACACGACGAGCTGATTGGAAAAGACGGATATTACAAGAAGTTGCACGATATGCAGCAGGTGTAATATAACTGAGAATTAATAATTAACAATAAATAGTTTTGTTGATGGTTAAGATTGTTTATGCATTCTTTTATGCAATATCGCTGCTGCCTTTCAGGCTACTCTATTGCATCGCCGATTTCGAGTACTTCATGATGTATCGCGTCATCAAGTACCGCAGGGGTATTGTACGTAAGAATCTCACCAGCTCTTTTCCTGAGAAATCAGAAGAAGAGATTATCGACATCGAGAAGAAGTTCTATCGCTGGTTCAGCGATTACTTCTTCGAGGCTGTCAAACTGCTCAGCATCAGTGACAAGGAGTTGCGCCAGCGATTCCAGGTCATCAACAGCGAGGAAGTGGAGCAATGTTTCCTGGAAGGTCAGAACGTGGCAGCTATCCTGGGCCATTATTGCAACTGGGAGTGGCTCTCATGCGTGGGTATCGAACTGCCCAAGTCACGCAAGATAGGTCTCATCTATCATCCACTGCGCAACCAAGCCTTCGACGAACTCTTCAAGCGCATCCGTTCTCACGAGGAGAATGGCGTGGTGGTTCCCAAGAAAGACATCCTCCGCTACTTGGTGGATTACAAGCGCAAGGGCATCTTGAGCATCTTCGGCTACATCAGCGACCAGGGACCTAAGTGGGAGAACATCCACCTGTGGCTTCCTTTCCTCAATCATCCCGAAACCCCGGTGTTTACGGGTGGCGAAAGAATCATGAGGAAGATGAACAATGCCGTGTTCTATGTAGAAATGTCGCGCCCGAAGCGAGGCTATTATACTACCACTTACAAGCTTATCACCCGTGAACCCAACTCATTGCCGGAGCACGAGATTACCCGCCGCTTCTTCCAGATGCTGGAAGAAACCATCCGCAAGAATCCACCTTATTATTTATGGACGCATAACAGATGGAAGCGAACCCGGGAGGAGTTTGACAAGCGATATGAAATCAAAAACGGTAAAGTAATTCCTAAAGAATCATGAGAATAGTTCTTTTCTGTGAAAACAAGTATGCCATAGACATACTTAATCCGATACAAGAACATGTGACAAAGCAGCATTTGCCACACGAGATATTGTGGTATATCCACAAACCAAAGATAGACAGTTTTCCATACGCCGGCCAGGTGAAATGGACCAACTCTATTCAGGAAGTCTATGACTTCCTGCCAGAGGCTATCTATGTGCCAGGCAACATTGTGCCTTACTATCTGCCAGGCGTCAAGATACAGGTATTTCACGGCTATGCCGCAGAGAAGAAAGACCATTGGATTATCCGCCGTTACTTCGATACCTATTTTACCCAAGGTCCTTACTTCACCTCCCACTTCGAGGCTCTGGCTAAGAAATATGGCGATTTCGAGGTGTTGGAAACGGGATGGCCTAAGCAGGATTGGATCAAGGAAAACCTGCATAAATATGATGCCGACCGAGAGAAACTTCTTAAGGAAAGCGGCAAGGAGACGCTGATACTCTACGCCCCAACCTTCTCGCCAAAACTCACTTCGCTTCCTTACATCAAGGAAGAACTGAGCAAACTGGCAAAGGAACGCAATGCCTTGGTAGTAATGAAGTTCCATCCGCTTACCCGCCAGGAATGGGTAGATGAATACCGTGAATGGGCAGCAAACAAGAAGGATGTTCTCTTCATCGACAAGGGAGAAAACGTGACGAAATATCAGCTGATGGCAGATACGCTCATCAGCGATACCTCTTCCACCATCTATGAGTTCCTGCTGCTCTCTCGTCCAGTCATCACCCTCGGCACCATTTCCAAGGATATCTATTGGGAGAACATCACGGAACCTGGTCAGCTGATTGCCGCCTACGACCATGCCCTCACAGATCCTGAGGCGATAGCCAAGCGACAGTGGATAGTAGACAACTACGACCCATATCTGGACGGCAACGTATGCCAGCGCATGCTCGACGGCGCTGAAGACTACATTCGCCGCCATGGAGTGCCGAAGAAGAGAAAGCTGAATCTCTGGCGTAAATATACCAGCATCAAGACATTTGGAAGAATCAAGAAAGGATAAATAAGATATGCTTAATTTTACAGTAGGACCTGTGATGGCAAGCGATGAGGTTAGAGCCATCGGTGCTGAGCAGGTGCCTTATTTCAGAACAGCAGAGTTCTCCGCCATCATGAAGGAGAACGAACAATTGATGAAGCAGTTTGCCAAGGCTTCAGACGATGCCCGCACAGTTTTCATCACAGGTTCGGGCACAGCCTCTATGGAAGCTGTGGTCATGAATGTGTTCACTCCTGCCGACAAGGTACTGGTAGTGAATGGAGGTAGCTTCGGTCACCGTTTCGTACAACTCTGTGAAATTCATGAGATACCACATACAGAAATCAAACTTGAGATGGGGACTCCACTCACGGCAGAAGACCTCAAACCCTACGAGGGACAAGGCTACACCGGCTTCCTCGTCAACCTGCATGAGACTTCTACCGGCGTACTCTACGACATCCAGATGATCAGCGACTTCTGTCATCGCAACCATATTTTCCTGGCCGTAGATTCCATCAGTTCATTCCTTGCGGACCCATTCAACATGAAGGAACTCGGCGTGAACGTAATGATTACGGGTTCACAGAAGGCACTGGCATGTCCTCCAGGCATCTCTGTCATCATTCTCGATACAGAGGCAATCAAGCGAGTAGAGGCAAACAAGGTTAAGTCGATGTATTTCGACCTGAAGGATGCCTTGAAGAATGGTGAGCGTGGACAGACTCCTTTCACCCCAGCCGTAGGAACCTTACTGCAGATTCATGCCCGCCTGAAGGAGATAGAACGAAATGGCGGCGTGGAGAGCGAGAACAAGCGCATGAAAATGCTTGCAGAAGATTTCAGAAGCAAGATCAAGGACCTGCCATTCACCATCGTATCTAAGTCGATGTCGAATGCCGTTACTCCTCTGCATCCACTGAACGCCTCTGCCTACGACATCTTCCTGAAGTTGAAAGATGAATATAGCATCTGGGTATGTCCTAATGGTGGCGATATGGCAGAAAAGGTATTCCGTGTAGGTCATCTCGGCAACCTGAGTCCGGAAGACAATACAACACTCGTTGATGCACTGAAGGATATGCAGGCTAAGGGACTGCTATAAAGGGGCAGCTATAATATATATAATAAGGTATAGAGAACTTTCAAGATAGAGAAACTTATGGTTAAAGTTATCACATACGGTACTTACGACCTGCTTCATTATGGTCACATCCGTCTCCTGGAGCGCGCCAAGGCTCTGGGCGACTACCTCATCGTGGGCGTAACCTCGGATACCTTCGACCGTGAGCGAGGCAAAATCAATGTACAGCAGTCACTTATGGAACGTGTGGAAGCCGTACGTGCCACCGGCATTGCCGATGAAATCATCATCGAGGAATACGAGGGACAGAAAATTGATGACATCAAGCGACTGGACGTAGATATCTTTACCGTAGGTTCTGACTGGAGAGGCAAGTTTGACTATCTCAACGCCTATTGCAAGGTGGTTTATCTAGACCGCACTCAGGGCGTATCGAGCACGGAGATCAGAAGCGAGCAGCAGGTGGTTCGCCTCGGACTGGTGGGCGAATCGCCTATCCTCAACAAGATAGAGCGGGAAAGCCAATATGTCAATGGATTTGAGGCAGGAAAGGTATTCTGTCTCAACGACCAATATCTCTCAGAGAATCTGCAGGCAGAGGAAAAGCAGGCAGCCAGTTTCCAGGAACTCCTGGACGAAAGCGATGCGCTCTATGTCATCTCTGCCCCAAGCAAGCACTATACTCAGATAAAGGAGGCATTAGAAGCTGGCAAACACGTATTGTGCGAATCGCCTATCACCCTTCAGCCTCAGCAATGGGAAGAACTCAAGGCAATAGCAAAAGATAAGAAGGTAGTCTTGATGGACTCTATCAAAACCGCCTATTCCGTAGCTTATTACCGACTCTTACTCTTGGCAAAGGGCGGTATCATCGGCGATATCATGTCGGTGGATGCCACCTGTACCAGTCTCGTAGACTTCGACCCGACCCAGGATTCCCAGAAGAGTCTTTACGAATGGAACAGTATCTGCGCCTGGGGCCCGACAGCGCTCCTGCCTATCTTCCAGCTTCTGGGCACAGAATACAGCAGCAAGCAGATAGCCACCCACTTCCTGGACGAGGCAAAGCGCTATGATGCCTTCACCAGGATATCCTTCCTCTACCCTCATGCCGTAGCTTCACTGAAAGTAGGACAAGGCGTAAAATCGGAAGGCGAATTGATTATCTCAGGTACCAAGGGCTATATCTACGTACCAGCCCCATGGTGGAAAACCGATTACTTCGAGGTGAGATACGAGAATCCGCAGAACAACAAGCGCTACTTCTACCAGCTGGATGGAGAAGGCTTGCGCTATATGCTCCTCTCCTTCCTCAAGGCAATCCGAACCGGCAAGGACTTCTCTTACGTATCCAATGATATCTCAGAAGAAATCGTCAGGACTATCGCAGATTTTGAAGCAAGAAAGGAAATGGTCATCATATAGGGTTTTCCTACATGATGACCATTTCTTTTATATTAGCAATAAGCCACTCTTAAAGCAATGCCATTCTGACACCAATTCAGCTGGTGGAGCTTAACCTGCTGTAAAACCTTCACATGATATTGTTCATTGGCCTTAGAAGCTTCCCGGTGATACAGATGATACATGATGCCACCCATCTTGAGGGCTTTCTTCCTGATACCCGCAAAGTGCAGGCGATAGGCAAATTCACCATCCTCATGCCCCCATTGCTTCAAATCCTCATTATATCCATTGACAAGAAGAGCATCAGCCTTCCAGTATGCCATATTGCAACCTCTCAGATGATCGATGCGGCGGGCATAACGAAAGGCGAGATAATTTCTCAGCATACGGGAACGGATGCTGTTCAGCATATAAGGCAACGGCATGTTCCAAAGCTTTAAACGGGCATGCTTATCCTGAAGCAAACGTTTCGAAACAGAAGCCTCCAGTCTCACTCTACTGCCACAGACAAAGCAACCCTCTTGGGCAACCTCCAGATGATCAGCAACAAAGTGAGAATCCAATATCACGTCACCATCTACCTGGATGATATAATCGCCCGTAGCCTTAGCTATCGCCTTATTCAGAATGACAGTACGGCGGAATCCCTTATCTTCCTGCCATACATGCACAACCGGTACAGGCGAAGACTTTGCATAACTATCAATAAGCTGCTTCGTTTCCGCTGTAGATCCATCATCGCCAATAACAATTTCGTCTGGCATTTTACTCTGATGCATGGCACTTTCCAAAACCATCCTTAAGGCTTCTGGCCAATTATACGTAATAATGAGCAATGTTACCTTCATACCTAAACTTTTATTACAATTTACCTTTATCTATCTTTCCTTTAAACACTCTTATGACGCAAATCTTGCATGATCCCCCTATTAATTTTACCGACATTCATATAATTTAACAGCTGTTTATGCAAGAAGACACAAGATTCTCTGTTATTATCTATGTAAAAAGAAAGAAATAAGTAAAAAACAACACGATGAATCAGAAATTGTTGAAAAGCCAGACGATATTGGCTATTTGTATTCTAATCTTATCTATCATCCCTATCGTGGCAATAGGTCCTTACCTACATCAGTTTGCGGATGACTATGTATTCGGAGCTCCAGTCTACAAGGCTTGGACCGCCACCCATTCATTAGGAGCATGCATTCAGGCTGCATGGGATGAATCCATGCATATCTACCAGACATGGCAGGGTACTTACTCTGCATGTTTCCTGATGGCATTGCAACCGGGCATCTTTGGCAAATACTGGCTTGTACCTATTATTCTATTGGGAGGTTTGGTTCTTTCCACCTATTCCCTGGGTTATACAGTATTACGCAGGTTGCTACATATCAGCAAGCTGGAGTACGCTTTCGTTTCTACGCTGTTCGTATTGATGACCGTACAGTTCGTATGGTCGTTCTACGATGCATTCTTCTGGTATAACGGAGCGATGTACTATACCTTATATTATAGTCTTTCGCTGTTTCTAGCCTCCCTGCTCATCGAATTCCATCTTACGGAATCCATCATGGCGAAAATCATCATCACGCTGGTTTCCGCAGCACTCGCCATATTCATAGCCGGCGGCAACTTTGTTACCGGTCTGGGTATGCCTGCCATTCTCTTTATGGCTATCGTATGGATGTGGGTGGAGAGGAAGAAGACTCCTTTCTTCCTGATTTCTATCCTTATGGTTTATGCCAGCGCCTTTGCTTTCAGCGTATTTGCACCAGGCAATGCAGTCCGCCAAGCCACAGTTACCGATCAGCCGAATGTGGTTGCTGCCTTCTTTATGGCAATAGGAAAGAGCGTGGAATTTCTTGCTGATGCCATTGGAATCATGGAGGTACTCATGTTTACCATTCTTATTCCATTCCTGGCAAGATTAGCCAAGGCATCCCGTTTCAAGTTTTCTCATCCATGGCTTTATCTGCTCATCTCTTTCCTGCTCTACAGCGCCTTCTTTTTCCCAAACAGCTATGCCATGGGATCCAGAGGAGCTGACAGAGTACAGAATGTATACTTCTATGTGCATCTGTGGATGTTCTGCTTCAATATCTTCTATCTCTCAGGTGCCCTCCAGCGCAGAGCGGCTACTCAGGAACCGGTAAGCGTTGCCATAATGAACCTGATTGACGCCATCAAACAGAAATACGATAGATACTTCAAGTGGACACCGGTATACTACTGGCTGGTATTGGTACTGTCTATCTCTGCCAAGCCAACTACTACCAACAGAACTATCACCCTGCTGCGTAAGGGAACAGCGCAGAAGTTTGACCAACAGATGCGGCAGCGTGAAATTGAAGTAAAGAAAAGCAAGGCAGACCATCTGGTTCTGAATCCGCTCACCGTAAAGATGCCATCCGATGCATTCCACGACATCACCATCTATCCAGGGTACTGGATTAACCGAGGTATGGCAAACTATTATGACAAGAAAACGGTAGTAGCATTACCTTTCGATGATGCCGACGAATCACCAGCCCAACTCCTGGAACGCTGCCGGGAGGAAGTAGGACCAGGCGGAATGACCTTTATCGAAGGAAAATAAATAAGAAATTAACAATATCATTCGTCAAACAAAAAAGGTAAGTAGCCTAAGCAACTACTTTCCTTTTTTATTTTTCATACGATTTTCAATTATCTTACTGACAGCAACAAACTGATAGATTCCTTCATAGCAGGCACAGATAAATCCTTCCTTACCATCCCGGAATCCACCCTTCTGTATATAAGCACGGAAGAAACGCACAAACGGACGATAGAACAAGGCAGCCATTCCATAATTGCGATCTTTCTTCTTTTCTATTTCATTCGCTGTATACTGGTTGATCTTTCCCATCCTGCTGGCGATACTGTCATCTGCCAGATGAACAAGTGCCATATCAGCATGAGCCGCTGGTATCTTTTCTATCCTGCCCTTGATAACAGGATCGGCATGAATGATGGCTGGCCATACGGTATCCTTCCTGATAAAGAAACGCAACTGGTAATCAGGATAGAAACAATGCATGAATCTTCCCATAAAGCGACTCTTGCGTGGAACATACAACCCCTGTGGAGCATCCTTCTTCTCTATCAGGGAATAAAGATAATGCTTCAGTTCCGGGGTTACCAATTCGTCTGCATCAACCACCAATACCCACTTGCAGGAAGCGGCATCAATGGCAGTCTGCCTTGCCGGTTCACAAATCTGATAATTGCCTCTAGGGAAGATAACAATCTTGCAACCATATTTACGGGCAATATCCAATGTATTATCCGTACTCTCCATATCGCAGATTACTACCTCATCGAAGTTTTTTACTGTTTCCAAAACCTCTGCCAAATGCAGCGAGGCGTTATAGGTATTAATAACGACAGAAATGCCGCGCTCTATATTTATTTGACGATTCTCTTCTTTCATAATTTTACAAGTATTTGTCTATTCCGTTATTGCAACGGGTTATATGCTCTTTTTCAACCTTTTCTAAGGCAATATTATGGGTTTCCTCATTAGCCCTGGAAGATTCCTTATGATATAGATGATAAACAATACCACCCATTTTGAGCACTTTTTTCTGAACGCCAGAATAGTACAGTCGATAAGCTATCTCTGTATCTTCATGCCCCCATTGTGTCAAATCTTCATTATACCCATTTACCCGGATAAGGTCGCTCTTCCAAAACGCCATATTACAGCCTCTCAGATGCGCCAATCTACGGGCATAACGGAATGCGAAATAATTTCTGAGCAGTCTTGAACGGAAACTATTACAAACAAAACTGATAGGCATATTCCATGGTTTTATGACAAACTTATTGTTTGCCAATATACTCATGGTTTCCTTCTGAGATATCTTAACTCTACTTCCACAAACAAAACTGCCTTCTTGAGCCATTTCAATATGGTCGGCAATAAAGTGAGAATTTAAGACTACATCTCCATCTATCTGGATAATATAATCGCCCGTAGCTTTAGCTATAGCCTTGTTTAAAATGGCTGTTTTGCGAAAGCCTAAATCTTTTTGCCATACATGGATAACTGGGTGGGGAAAGTTGGCTGCAAAATGTTCTATCAGCATTTTGGTTTCTTCTGTAGAACCATCATCTGCTATCACTATTTCATCAGGCAAGACCGTTTGACGACTCACACTAGCGAGTACCATCCCCAATGCTTGAGGCCAATTATATGTAGTCATCAATAATGTTGTCTTCATAACTTTACTTTTTTCTAAAACAATGCGTTATATTTTTTCTTTTCTTCCATCGCCAATCATGTTCTGCCTTACCATCCATAAAGTTCTGAACCTGAGACTCTTCCAATCCTCTAGCCTTGACATATTCACGGGCTACAAGCTCGAAGACATCCATTCTGCCGGTGAATCTCGTCAGGTTTTCCACACATTCCTTCATCGGTGGATAACCTGTGTAAAACTTCATGCGGTTGATGTCGATAAGAGAGAAGGTATAATGGCCATCAGCCTGAGGCTGATACAGTACATTACCACTGTTCAGGTCGATATCGATGATACCTTTCTGATGCAGGCGATTCACAAAGCGGGCAAAATCACCAGCCATAACCTTGTTGAATTCCTTCGGATCGTTCAACTGCCCCGTAATAGGCAAACTGTTATCTACATCAGAGATAAAATAGCAATAGTCGATAAGTCCATTCACTCTTGTCTCAACATATCCAAAGCCTTCAGGGGTAGCAAAGCCATCCTCCTGCAGTTTGACAGCATTCTCATAAGCCCGGCAAGCCTTGGTAGAGCGGAAGAAACTATATCCTATCTTCTGAACGAAGTTAGGGCGCTTGTATCTTTTCACCACCACTTCCTTGTCTTTTCCATCAAGCTTCACAAGAAAAGCCTTGATTACATTCCGTCCCTGAAAGATGCAACGTCCCTCCTGCTCGAACACATCCGGGATGCGCTCGATGAAACTTCTCATCTCTTCGTATTTTGGATTTATCTTTATCTTCATTTGTTTTCTATACTTTTATATTATCATTGTCCAAGATACTTGGGTACATTTATGATTCCTTCCACACTCTTCTCTTGAGCCACAACGCCAAGATGGGGTCACTCATTTCCAGATGCTTAGGAACAGGAATCGTAATCAGATCTTTTACCATCAAGGATTTCTTAAGGCGGGTTACATTGGCGGCAGTACCCAGGCGATAAGTTTCCAATATTGCCGTCTGGGTGAAACCAGTATGTACTCCATTGATAATGGCATGCAGGAAATTCATCTGATAGGCAGAAAGGTCTTCGGTCTGCTGAATAAACAAAGGCTCACAGGCATCCAGCAACCTGTCTATTCCATATTTCAAGTCCTCTTCTGTAGCTGCAGAATCATCCTGTACACGCAACCATACAAACCATGCCAACTGCTGTACATAAGAAGAATACCTATCTGTTACCTGACAGATTTCTCGAGCCAGCTCTTCCGAGATATGCTTGCCGGTAGATTCGAAACGCTGACAGATATACTCCACCCAGTCTTTCTCGCTTATCTTGTTCAGATAGAAGAAATCTCCAAAGCGATAGAATGGGTAACTGGCATTCTGGAACATCTGTTCCATCATGTGTTTCTTGCTTCCATAAAGGCAGTAAGAAACATGGCTCTGCAATTGCCATACGCTACGGAGCTTCTTCTGGAAGGTCAATGAATCTGGGAAATCGCCTATCTGCTGAAATTCATCGATGCAGACTACGATATGACAACCTTTAGACCGAGCTATCATTTCCGGAAGTCTCAAAACCTCTTCTGTTGTATTGTTACCTGCATTATACTCCAAAGTCAAAGAGAAATCAGTCAAAGCATCTTGTCCTATACTGATTTTCGGAACGAAACGGCTCAAGAACACCTTGGCATTCTCCATCCATTCTTCCCCTTTTGAAGAAGTAGCCCGAACCACAGCTGTGGCAAAAGCATTGATAAAATCATTCTCAGAGCGACAGCCAAAGGCATCTATACGAGCTATCCTGATGTCTTCGCTCTCTACAAGCGAACACACCTTATCCACCAAAGAAGTCTTACCCATACGACGAGGCGCAATCAATATCGTATTCACTCCATACGTAAAGTTCGCCTTCAGGCGTTCTGTTTCCTCTCTACGGTCGGTAAAGGAATCTCCCTCCACACGAACACCGAACACAAACGGAGCTTCTTTACTTTTTCTCATAATTACTACCTTATTTTATACTATACAGCTTTTCTTCTGCAAAGAAATTGCAAACGAGCGCAATGAAAGCTGGCTTTCAAATTGCCGAGTGCAGCTTTTCTTCTGCAAAGAAATTGCAAACGAGCGCAATGAAAGCTGCGCTTTCAAATTGCCGAGTGCAGCTTTTCTTCTGCAAAGATAGCCAAAAAAAACAAATTAAACAAGGTTGTTTTAAACAAAGTTGTTTAAAACCATCTTTTTTTTGCAGAAACAGCGATTCTTCGTCTGATAAAAATATAGTTTCATAAATTATACCCTAGGGTATAATACCTTTGGGTATAATTTTGTAACTTTGCAGAGAATAAAACTTCAAGCCCTGAAGGATAGAAAAACTATATGAACAGTCAATCCCCCATCACGCAGCCAAAGCGTGGTGGGGGATTACTGTTTCTGATAATATTTTTTTTATTGCTGATGTCGCTCAATATACTCCGCTGCCTGGATATTCGAGAAGACATAATTCTTCAAATCCCGGAACTTAGACTCTTGCTTGGTTTCCTTCAGATTGCCATTCGGCAACACATCATAGCAGAAACTGCGGTTCATCGACGGATTATAGACGAAGCAACGCTGATGATCTCTTGCCACAATCTGGTTATCTGCCGAATAGAATACCATCGGGCGCTGCTGCTTCAGCAGATCCACGCCGAAGCCCTCGTACTCATAATTCAGATTCATCAAGCCGAAAAGCGTAGGCATCACATCCACCTGCATGCCCAAGCCCGCATACTGCTGCTGCGGAACACCAGGACCGAAGATGATGAGCGGAATGTGGTTGTAAGACTGAGGCAACTCGCCCTCGCTCTTACCCACCAGCTTGCCATGGTCTGCCTGAATCACGAATATCGTGTTCTTATACCAAGGCTCCCGGCTTGCTTTCTTCAGAAAATCGCCTATCGCCCAGTCGGCATACTCCACTATCTGCGTTTCCTTCTCCTTGGTCTTCGGCTTGAAGAAATCTGGAATGATATATGGCGGATGATTGCTCACGGTGAGGATGGTAGCCATGAAAGGCTTGCCCGTCTTCGCCTTCTGGTTGATGGTGCTGAGGGCATAGCCCATCTCGAAATGGTCACTCACACCAAAGCTGTTCACCACCTCGCTCTTAGGATAGTTCTCCTGAGAGAAGATGTCATCGTAGCCATTGGTCTGAAAAAAAGCCTTCATGTTGTCATACTGCGCCTCGTGGGTCATGAAGAACATGTTCTCGTAGCCATACTGCTTCAATACCGTGGCGATACCCTTGCGGCGCGGAGTTACCGTTCCCTTCATCAGGTTGCGGAACATGAGGGCAGGGAAACTGTAGAGCGTAGCCGTCATGCCATGGTTGGTATGGATACCGGCACTATAGAAATGGGTGAACGCCAGGGAATGATGATAGAGCGAATCGAGCGTTGGGGTGAGCGGCTGCTGATTGCCGAAAGTGCCCAGCAGGTTTGCCGACATCGACTCCATCAATATCACCACTACGTTAGGATGATTCTTCTTCATCATCAGGGAATCGTTCACCACCTCACGCTTCAGAATATTCGTGCTATCCACCTTTCCCGTAATACCGAGCCACTGGCGGGTATTCGTGATAGCCTCAGCGTACGGCATGAGATGCAGTTCCTTGTTCTCCTTGCGCATATCGTCGAGCGCCGAAGTAAGGAGATTGAAGGCAGGATTGATGCCAAGCTGGTTGAGAAAGGAATCCTCGCAATAGTAAGCCTGACTCACCTTGATTGGGTTATAGCCCATTCTGCCACGGATGCCAAAGAGGCAGGCGCCTATCATCACCGCAGAAATAAGGAAACGACTTGCCACCAGCACTAGGTGCATATTGTCCTTTGGCAACAGGAAAAGCCCCTCGAAGTAGCGGCGCAGGCGGATAAGCGCATAGATAAATGCCCCCGTAAACACGAAATAGAGGGCGATATAGAGCCAGTAGGAAGACTCCTGCAAGAGCATGCCCGATGTGGTAGCAACATAGCCGAACCAACCGAAGATGCTGGAATTGATGTTCTTGAAGAAATACTGGAAATAAGGGGTATTGGCTGCCGAAGGCATGAAGGCGATGGCAAACCATGCCGCATACCAGATGTTGATGCCACGCAGCAAACGGCGATGACACCACCCCAGGCTGGCAGCAACAAGGAGCACAGCCACAGGCAATACCGAAATATAACAAGCGATGACATTGTCAAACCATACACCCTTGACAAACGCCATCACCCTACTCGCCCCTGCATCCACTATCATGCCATGCAGGGCGATGAATTCCACCAATCTGAACAGAGTCATCACCAGCAATGCCAATACATGCACCGAAAGGAGATAACCCAAAGCCTTAAAATATCGTTTCATCTTTATTCTACTTTAGAAATCGGGTGCAAAGTTAATAATTATATCCCAATAAAAGCAAAATTCCCACCTTATTCTGTCTATAAACAAATAATTATATGTAACTTTGCAGACAAAATAACATTATAAGACTTCGATAAGACATGAACATCAAGTACAACAAAGCCCTGTGGCTTATCACTATTCTAGCCATCGTGATGCTGATTCCATTCCTCGGACTCTCTGATTTCAATACCAAGGGAGAACCTCGCGAGGCAGTAGTTGCCTACACCATGCTGGAACATGGCAACTGGATATTGCCTATCAACAATGGAGGCGACATCCCTTACAAGCCACCTTTCTTCCACTGGTGCATCGCTTTCTTCAGCCTTTTCATCGGCTACGTGAATGAGTTCTCCTCCCGTCTGCCATCCGCAGTATCGCTGGTATTGATGACCATCGGCGGCTTCGTGTTCTATGCCAAGCGCAAGGATACCCAGATCAGCCTCATCGCAGCCATCCTCACACTTACCGCTTTCGAAGTGCATCGTGCGGGAATCAACTGTCGTGTGGATATGGTGAACACCGCCTTCATGGTGGGAGCCATGTATCTGCTCTATCGCTGGTGGGAGAAAGGAAAGCACCAGCTGCCTTGGCTTGCCATCCTCTGCATGAGCGGTGCCACGCTGACCAAGGGTCCTGTGGGCATCATCCTGCCATGCTTCGTGATGGGTGTATTCATGCTTACCCAACGGGAGAACTACTGGGGCATCGTATGGCGCATGGCGCTAACCGCCCTGCTCTCGCTCATTATCCCATTCTGCTGGTACTATGCAGCCTATCAGCAAGGCGGCGACGAGTTCCTGCGTCTGGTGAAGGAAGAGAACATCGACCGATTCATGGGCAAGATGGCATACGAATCGCATGAGAACCCGGCGTGGTACAATCTGCTTACACTCGTGATGGGTTGGGCTCCTTATACCTTATTATTACTGTTCTCGCTCTTCATCCTGCCATGGAAAAAGTTCTCAAAGACCCGATTCCTGGAGAATGCGAAGAAGGCTACTCCGCTGCAAGTGTTCACCTGGCTCGCCTTCCTCCTGGTGCTTTTCTTCTACTGCATCCCAAAGAGCAAGCGCAGCGTCTATCTGCTGCCATGCTATCCGTTCATGGCTTATCTCATCGCCGAATACATCGTTTGGATGATGAAGGAAAAGATGGGAGCCATCAAGGTATATGCCGGCGTGATTGCCTCGCTGGCAGTTATCCTTGTGATTGCTACGCTTGTTATACGAGCAGGCGGCATACCAGATACCATTTTCCATGGCAAGCATGCAGCCGACAACATCGCCATGCTCCATGCAATAGGGGAATCTACTCATGGTATCCTATTCTACGTATGCTATATGTTTCTTATAATAGGGGCTTATCATATATTCAAGGCACTCAAGAAAAAAGAGACAAGCCAAATGATGAAATATACATTGGTGATGATTATCGCAATTTTCATCACACTCGACTCCACCCTGCAGCCTGCCGTGCTCAACACGAAGGCAGACAAGCATCTGGCGCCGGTTATTGAAAAGAAGTTTGATACCAGCAAGCTCTACTCTTATATGTCAGTAGATATGCTGCATTTCTTCAGCCTCAACTTCTATCTGGGCGATAAGATCCAGCAGTTTGACAAGGTGCTGCCACAGGATGGCGTGCTGATGATTCCAGAGGAAGACATGCCAGATTTCAAAGAGAAATTCGGCAAGGACTATACCTTCCAGAAGGTTTGGGAAGTAAGGAGGCTCGTAGAATGGCACCATCCGGTAGGCTTCTATCAGTTTGTAAAGACAAGTGCCAACATCGCACAGAAGAAATAATCAATAATCAGATACAAAAAATAGCATCGGGATTCATCAACCCGATGCTATTTTTGTATCTATCAAATTTATAGTCTTCTTATTTTCTTTCTTCTATAAGATTATACTCTTTCTTCGATAAAGTATCGAGGACGGCGCTTCACCTCGGTATAAATCTTGCCGATGTAGATGCCTGTGATGCCCACACCCGTGGTGATGATGCCACCGATAAACCACATGGAAACAAGCAGGGAAGTCCAGCCCTGGATGGTCTTGCCCTGGAAATGCTCCACCAAGGCAAAGATAATCATGATGAAGGCTACTAAAGTCATCGCCAGACCCAGAAAGGTGATAAACTTCAATGGTGCCACGGAAAACGAAGTGATGCCATCGATACTGAAGCTCAGCATCTTGGTAAGCGGATACTTGCTCTCGCCTGCCTCGCGTGCCTTGCGGTCGTAATAGACGAATCCCTCACGGAAACCCAACTGTCGGACGATGGCCCTGAGGAAGAGGTTGCGCTCAGGATATTGCATCAATGCCTTGAGGGTACGGTTGGTCATCATTCGGAAGTCTGCATGATTCTGCACCGTATCCTTGTCCACACTCTGCATCAGTTTATAGAAGGCAAGAGCTGTGAATCGCTTGAAGAACGTATCGGTCTTGCGCTCCTTGCGCACACCGTAGATGATATCCTTGCCTTCCTGCACCTGCTGTACCATATCGATGATGACATTCTCATCATCCTGCAGGTCGGCATCGATACTTACCATCGCATCGCAATGATCTACCGCCGTTTCCATTCCTGCCCAAAGGGCATTCTGGTGTCCACGATTATGGGATAACTTGATGCCGTGTACATAATGATGTTGCTTGGCAGCATCCGAAATCATCTGCCAGGTACGGTCACGGCTACCGTCGTCGACAAAGAGCAACTCCGTGTCGGCGTCTGTCTTTACTTTTATTGTCTGTATAAGATTGCCGAGCACCTCTAAGGTTTTAGGCAACACGGCTTCCTCGTTATAACAAGGAATCACTATTAATATCTTCATCACTTCTCTTGTTTTCTTCGTTAGCACAGAGATACTTTACTCTTTTGCAAAAATACCCCGATTTTCTTACATACACAAATAAAACGCCAGTTTTTTCATTATCTTGCATCATATTACCCAAAAAGAATGAAAAGAAAAGCAGGAATATACTGCATTCTCACCATTTCCACTTCACCTGTATTTCCAGATCCATCTGACGCGAACCCGCTATTTCCTGCTTTCCGGAAGAGATGCGATTGCGATCAAAATAATCGGT
The DNA here is from genome assembly GCF_052118345.1 of Prevotella sp. LCP21S3_D2. Classification (NCBI taxonomy): domain Bacteria; kingdom Pseudomonadati; phylum Bacteroidota; class Bacteroidia; order Bacteroidales; family Prevotellaceae; genus Prevotella; species Prevotella sp. LCP21S3_D2. Next base: position 462,511 of record NZ_JBQKHJ010000001.1, read on the forward strand.
TGTACCCAACTTGGCAATCACCAGCAGATGTTCGTTAATCTCCGAACGAGCCACCAGGGCATAACGGATGCCCTCACCATAAAAGCTTCCGAAACTCATCTGATAAAGCAATCCCGGCTCATAGACATAGATACGGCTGCTGTAATCCTGCGTATGGAAATAGCCGAAACTCCCCGATAACCTCAACCATCGCCAACTGGTTCCAAGATTCTCATTCAGCATATAGCCCCGGCTAATGGTACCTTTCTCGTTCTCCATCAGGCTAGCCTGTTTATTCTCGGAGAATTCAACACTTGTCTTGGCAAACCATTTTGCATTCTTAAGATTGGCATAAAGACGTAAGCGTTCGGTAGTTGTACCCGCCTTATCCTTATAACGGATTCTGCCACCTAACGCCAAACTTCTGGAAGCCTGAAAGATGATACTTACCAGATTATCCCAACTATGCGTACTCTCCCTGGTCTGATACTTAGGCCAGACAAAATAGGCAAAATCACTATAGGCGGTGATATTCCAACGACTGGCAGGAGTCCAGGTAAACCCCAGATAGGCTCCGTTTTCATCCTGTACAGCACTTCCCTCGGAAAAACTGTTGCTGAAGAGCGAATAGTATCGGGCAGAATAGAAGCGCTGCAATGCCATCAACAGAAAATGATCAGTAAATTGATAAGAGATGGTATTCAATGTAGCAATGGCACCACAATCGCCCGTAGCCATCTCACCGGCAATATTCCAACGGTGCGAGATATAGCCATAGTCTATACTGGCATTCCAGAATTGGTCGCCTACCGGCGAAAACCGCTTATAGAGCTGAGATGTATTAGGAGTAAGCGGAAGAGAAAAGGAGGTATAGAAAGCCGTGGCTCCTGCATGCCAACCTGCGTGATGATAATTGATATTACCTCCCACCAAGGTGTTGGAAGCAACATCCTGCTTTGCTATTTCGGAGGAAGTGCGATGCAGACCGGTCTTCAATATCGTCTTGATACCACCATTGGCAGACAGAGTGGCATCTATCTTGCGATAAGATACAAACCCCGTTATATCAAGTCCTTTCATCAAGGAACAGGTTGCAGCTGCTCCCTGCAGATAATTGGCTGAAGAACGGGAAGAATGTACACGGATAGTACTCGGCATGGAACGTCCGAAGGAAGAAAGGATGGAGAGTTTGCCAAAACTGAAATCGTTATTGAGAATCAGTCCCAATCCTTCATGCAGACGGTATCTGCCAAGAGTGATATTCTTCCATCGCCCCAACTTCTTCAGCTGTATATAAAAGGAATAAAAATCATAACCCAGACTGTTCTTACCAGAACCAAAAGGCTCACCGGCATCCTGGGCTCCCACGACTCCCATCTTCACATAGTCGCCATACCTGAACTGATAGCGCACGCCATGCTTGTACTTATAACCCAAGTAACCATCGGCCCCCATCACATCGCCCTTACGTTCATAAAACGGCACTTTCAGCATTCCCATCAGCTCATGCTTGCCATACCGGACTATAGTCTTGATGCCAGGAAAATCCTGCCGTGTGACATCGGCAACATAAAAGAAATAATCCATCAGCTGCCGCTGATACCAACTGATGCTCGGAATCAAAGCTAATTCGGCCATACTCTTCATTCCTCCATAGCGATAAACGTATGCCTGAATATCTTCAACCTGTGAAGCCGTGAGAAAAGGCAACTGTTCTAATTCTTCACGCGTAGCCACATTCAAGTTCATCGGATGCTGAGCCAATTCTTCCAGGTCTTCCTCATAATCTTCCCATAACGTAGTCTCGAAGTCCTCTGTCTCAGAAAGTTCCAGAAGAAGCTGTTGCCAGGGTTGAGACGCAGGAGAGGCAGAACTTACAGGAAGCGAGTCCTTAACTACTGAAGAAGACTGAGCACAACAAAGAGAAGCATAGAAAATCTGGGAGCTGCCTATAAGAAACAGTTTCAACAAAAAAGATATTATGAAATAACAACGCTTCATCTATAGGCAAACGATTATTAATTTTCTTCAAAGTTACTATGAAATTCTGAAAAAGAGTAAGAAAATAGAAATAATCTTTCTCTAAATGAAAAATAAACTGTAATTTTGCGGCTAAATTAGAAACAATAGAGGGTTACACCTCTTTTATATATATAGAAACAATGAAACAGAAATTGTTATTCTTGCTGGCGATGCTCTTCTGCACCAACTTGCAAATAATGGCACAAAAGAATGATACCAAACCGGAAGACAGGGCGGTAGACATGGATGCTCCTACCTTTGAGCCGATGGTTAGAGTGGGTAAGGTACTATTGGATAAAGATAGCATTCAATACGTACAGGTGAACAACGTGTATGTCTATCCGCAGCCAGTATTCAAAAACGCCAAGGAGCGAATGGCTTACAACCGACTGGTATACAATATCAAAAAGGTATTGCCTATCGCCAAGGAGGTAAGAAAGATCATTATCGAAACAGGTAATTATCTGGAGACTCTCCCTAACAAGAAGGCAAAGGATGCACACATGAAACTGGTAGAGAAGGGAATCAAGGAAGAATACACTCCAAGAATGAAGAAACTCACCTATGCACAGGGTAAACTCTGCATCAAACTGGTATATCGAGAGTGCAATTCCTCATCCTATCACCTGATTCAAGCCTTTCTGGGTCCTATCCGTGCCGGATTCTATCAGGCATTTGCAAGCCTCTTCGGTGTCAGCCTCAACAAGAAGTACGACCCGAACGGCGTTGACAGATTAACAGAAAGAGTGGTAAGACAGGTAGAATCGGGGCAGATTTAACCAGCTCATCTTATTCAGAAAGCCCATACACTTAGGTATAAAAGCATTTCCAGTCAATAGGAATTGCTTTTATACCTAAGTTTTTTTGTTGATACAAGCAGAAGAAATCTCCGTTCATAGACATTGAACCGCCGTTCAAAGACATTGAATGTCGGTTCAAAGACACTGAACGGCGGTTCAACGTCTATGAACGAAGATTTAAACTGGCTGAAAAAAGAAATGTTCCTAAGAAAAGCAACAACTTTTCCTAGGAACATTTCCTTTTATATTCGAATGGGATGCCCACCTATTCCTCAGTATAAAGCACCTGAATCATAGTCTGGCCAACCGCCTTAAGCACATTCTTATCCAGATGAGCCATATCATCGCTCACGGTGTGCCAGGTAGGACCGAAACTGCTCTGCTGGCAGTCTGGATAATAAGCAATCACATCTACAGTAGGAATCTTAGCCTTCTCGTTGACCGGAATATGATCATCAGTAATCATTCCGCCATCGCTCTTAGGGAAGTAAAAGCCAAAACCTGCCTGACGGGCTGCAGTCCAAACCTTCTTCACGATGCCACCGGCATACTGCATAGACATACCTTCACGATAGAACTTGGCTCCCTGTCCGCCCACCATATCGAGGAGGATTCCGAAACGAGGATTATATCCCTCAGGCTTGTTCTCGCTCCAGTACTGGGCACCCAATGCCCAACTGTTGCCATCGTCCTGAACATCAGCCCACTGAGGTGTTCCCCAGTCTTCGGTATCGAAACATACGAAATCTACGCCGATGTTAGGATTCAGCTTCTTGTCAGCCTGCAGCTGGCGGGCAATCTCCAACATGACGGCTACTCCGCTGGCTCCATCGTTGGCAGCCATTACAGGCTTGCGCCAATTGGTACTGTCGGGATCGTTGTCAGCCCAAGGACGGCTGTCCCAATGAGCACAGAGCAAAATGCGGGTTTCAGCCTTCGGGTTGTAATGGGCAATGATATTGGTATTCTTCAATATCGTGCCATCATAACCCTTCAAGTCTGCCTTCTGGGTCTCTACCTCGCAGCCAAACTGCTTGAACTTGCTCACAATCCATTCGCCACACTTATCGTGCGCCTCGCTGTTCATGACGCGAGGACCGAAATCGCATTGCGCTGCACAATAAGCCAATGCCGAATCAGCATTGAAAGCCGGACCTACGGGATTCAGCTTCTCCGCTTCCTCTACCTCCTGCACATCAGGCGAACTACTGGTATTGGCATTCTTATAGCTGATGGTACCAGCCACCAGACCGGCAGCAACCACCACACCTAATATAATTTTCATTTTCTTCGTCATCGTATTTACTTTGAACTTTCAGATTTGAACTTTGAACTTTATGATTATCTTATAACTGTCGAATTGGCTTTCCCTTTGGCCGCCTAACGTTGTTTCGTCGTTCTTCACTCTTCATTCTTCACTTTCCAAAGTTCTGCACCTGCGTCATCACTCTGAGCCAGTTGCCTCCCCATATCTTTGCGATATCCTGCTCGCTATACTTGCGGCGCAGCAGCTGGAGGGTGAAGTTGATGAGTTCAGAAGAATCGGCAAGTCCGCGGATGCCTCCATCTCCATCAAAATCGGTACCGAGACCTACATGGTCGATGCCCATCACCTCGATGGCATGCTCCAGATGGGCAATGGCATCCATGATGTCTGCCTCGCCCTCTTTGCGCAGGAATCCATGATAGAGCGTAGTATGAGCCACACCACCACGGGCTGCCAAGGCACGCATCTGATCGTCGGTCAGGTTGCGAGGCACATCGCAGAGGGAACGGCTGCTGCTATGGCTACACACGATAGGAGTCTGACTGATTTCCAGTGCATCATAGAAACTCTTTTCGCCTGCATGACTCAAATCTACCATAATGCCAAGTCGGTTCATCTCCTGAATCACCTTCTCGCCAAAACTGCTCACACCATTATGGGTATTACAGCCACGGGCACTATCACAGATATCGTTATCGCCATTGTGACAAAGGGTAATATACACAATACCACGCTGTGCAAAGTGCTTTACATTGCTCAGGTCATGCTCCAAAGCCAAACCGTTTTCTATACCCAGCATGATGCTCTTTCTGCCTTTGCGCTTATCGCTATACAGGTCGGCAGGTATACGGGCTATACTGAGGTAAGCCCTATTCTTGCTGACGATTTCCTCTATCTTATCGAAGATGAGATCGGCATACTGAGCAGGTCCCTGCACATCAAAAGCCACCTTGCTGCTGAAGCTTTCACCTATCTGAGGCTGAGGCAAATAAGCCACCATGGTAGTAGCATCCTGGCGTCCATCGGTCATCTTATGCAAATCTACGAGAATGCGGGAATCACGATGATCGAACTTGATGCCTTGCGGGAAGAACATCGGTGTATCACAATGCGTATCAAGGGTAAGGATGCGCTTATGCAACTCCTTGGCAGCATAGAAATTATTAGCCTGGTTCACAAGCCAATGGAAAATCTTTCCTCCTTCCTCTCCAAGCCATTCCGGATGCCATTGTACGCCAAGTATCTGCTTATACTCGTTGCTTTCTATCGCCTCTATGATTCCATCAGTAGACTTGGCTATGATGCGCATGTGCTTGCCAGGCTCACTTACAGCCTGATGATGGAAAGAATTAACAAGAATCTTTTCTGCCCCATATATATTATATAAGGTGGAATCTTTCTTGATTTCTACACTATGGGTAGGTTCTGAACGATCAGCATCCTGACTGTGCTTCACCATCTGCTTGATGTCCTGATACACCTTGCCACCCAAGGCTATTGCCAATGTCTGGATGCCACGGCAGATGCCCAACATCGGAATCTGGCGATTGAAAGCCAGACGAACCAGCATCAGCTCGGCCGCATCACGCTCCTGATTGATGTTATGAAGACGAGGCGAAGGTTCTTCGCCCATCCACAGAGGATTATGATCTCCCCCACCCGTCAATATCAAACCATCGAGATGCTCCAGGGTATTGACGATGACTGTACTATCGGCAACGGGAGGAATAATGACAGGCGTACCACCTGCCGCTATTACCTGCTTATAATAACGATCACGAAGCGTTGCATCAATGTTTTCGTAATTGGCTGTGATGCCTATTACGGGTTGATGCTTCGCTTCGGGAAAAGAAGAGTACGCACCCTTGAGATGCGACTCCAAGTCAAATGTTTCCATTTGTTTATTCTTTTTCAAAAATATTATTCATCCTCCAAGAGAACAGGAATCTCACGCTTGATACTCTGCTCAAGCGAGATGAGTGTTTCGGTAGAAACCACACCAGGAATTGCCTGCAACTTGTTGTTGAGCAAATCCATGAGCTGCTCATTGTCACGAGCATACAACTTGATGAGCATCGTATAAGAACCGGTAGTAAAGTGGCACTCTACAATCTCTGGGATATTCTGGAGTCGCTCTACTACCTTCTTGTACATATTACCACGCTCCAAGTTGAGTCCTACATAAGTGCATGTAGAATAACCTAAACTCTTAGGGTTTACATCGAAACCGCTACCTGTGATGAAACCATCCTCCATCAAGTGCTGAACACGCTGATGGATGGCTGCACGAGACACGCCGCACTCAGCAGCTACGTCTTTGAAAGGAATACGGGCATTCTTAGAAAGGATGCCGAGTATCTTTCTGTCAAGATTGTCAATCTTTTCCATTTTTGTCTATTTTATATGTTGCTATTTTTAGGTACTCTTCTATACCAGATAGCAAAATTAATAAAAACTATTGAAAGAAACAACAAAATGCACGAACATTTTGCAATATCCGTGCATTTTGTTGTTTTTTATACTGTTTTTAACCAAAAACCTTGGCATTTTGCTACTTTTAGTAGAAAAATCATACGCTTATCTGATAACCTCGGAGAAGTAATGATCACGCAAAGGTTTCACCACTTTATCACCCGTCAAAACTATCTGCTGCTTAAGACGGATGTCTTGAGAAGAGGCTCCAATCTTCAGTTCATACGTTCCAGGAGCAATGTTCCATTGACGATTGCCTTGATGAGAATAATAACCGAACTGATCAGTATAGAACTTGATGCATACTCTCTTGGTTTCGCCAGGATTGAGAGAGATGCGGGCAAAGCCCTGCAACTGGATAGGATGAATATGCTGGTTGCTCTGAGTTGGCGACAGATATACCTGCGCTATCTCATCGGCACGAACCTTACCCGTATTGGTAACCTCAAAGTAGATATTGCTCGACTCTGAAGCCGTAGAGAGCTCCTTAACTGCCAGCAAGTTCTTATAGGCAAAGGTTGTATAGCTCAATCCATAACCGAAAGGCCACTCTACACGGGCATCCTGCCGGGTGGAATAATTATAGCAGATAGGCTCATAAACCTCAGTATTAGGATAGCTGACACTCAGCTTGGCAGATGGTGAAATCTTGCCATAAAGAATGTCAGCCACAGCTGTACCACCCTCTTCACCTGGATACCAGGCCTGGATGACTGCTGCACAACGCTTAGCTATCTTGGAGATAACCTGCGCACGACCGCCGAAGACTACCAGGACTACAGGTTTGCCCGTAGCCAAGAGTTCCTCAACATATTCCTCTTGCTTACCAGGAAGCTTGAGACCATCTCGCTCACGATTCTCACCACAGAGCATCACATTCTCACCTACAGCAGCAACGATAACATCGCTTTCCTTTGCCATCGCCAAAGCTTCTGCCTTGTCTGCCTTCTCGCCAGAATCAACCTTGCGATGCAGGAGCTGATACTCCCAAGCACGCTTATCGCCAGACTCTTCAAATTTGGTCTCTATCTCCTCAGTCCAGTCACAACCACGAGAATACTTAATATTAATCCCCTCAGGTTTACCAGCCTGCATTGCCTCTAGCAATTTAACGATATGTGGCAAGTGGCTATCATCCCACTTTTTCTTCCAACTCTGCCAGAAATAGAACATTGAAGGGAAAGAGTAGTCGCCACACATCGCCCAGATAGAATTGGCATTAGGACCTGTGAGCAAGATATTCTTAACCCGCTTGGTGCTGTGAACATCGGCCTCCTTCACAAGAGGCAAAACACCATTATTCTCTAATAAGACGATAGACTGGCTGGCAATATCGTAAGCCGTCTGCCGTTCTTCCTTTGTATCAAGTTTTACATCCTCCGTACTATACAGATATGGATTCTTATCCATCAGTCCTGCACGAATCTTGTAACGCAGAACATCCTTTACAGCACGCTCAAAGACTTCTTTCTTAACAAGTCCCTTATCCAAGGCTTCCTGTAAATACTGATAGTTTTCGCCTCTAGGAAAATCAACATCATTGCCACCCTTGATAGCAGCTACAGCTTTCTGAAGAGGAGTATCAAGTCCCGGCAACTGATCAATGGCAGTATAATCGCTCACCACCATTCCATCGAATCCGAGATAATCTCGCAAAATATCGTTGAGAATCTCACTATTTGCCACGCACTTGGTACCATGAACAGCATGATAACCCGGCATCAAAGCCTTGCAACCTGCCAGACGAATCATCGTCTCATGAGGCAAAAGGATATCTTCCATCATCTCCTTCTCATCAGCATCACCGCCACCACCATATCCCAGATAGTGTTTAGAGCAAGCTCCCACTCCCTTCTTGAGATCGCCCTGCTGAAGACCCTTGACAAAAGCTGTACCCATAACGGCAGAAAGATAGCCATCCTCACCGTATGATTCTTCCAAACGATTAAAACTTGGAGTACGGCAGACGTCTACCATAGGAGAAAGCGACAATACGCCACCCATCTTGCGAAGAGCGGTACCTGTCTGCAAAGTCTTGAGCTCAGCCAACTCTGGATTGAATGAGCAAGCCTGACCTATCTGCTGTGGATAGACAGTTGCATCTTGCGTATTGATACCCGAAAGAACTTCCTCGTGAAAAAGAGCCGGGATTCCGTTAGGGGTATGATGCATCAACCAATCTTGTACTACAGCCACACGCTTTCGCAAGAAATTGGCATCAACCAATTCCTGACTGGCATACTGTGAAAAATGCCCAATACCATAAGGAATGAGCTGCTTGCATTTGACGGTATCCAAATTGCCTTCCGCATCAAAAAGCTCATCCATATACCCACTCCTCAACTGAGCAATACGCTCTGGCTGTGACATTCTGCTGTAGAGTTCATCTACCCGTTGGTTCACTTGCTGCTCCGTATTGCTTATATTACCGCAACTAGCCATCAGCATGGTTGCACATACGGTTGTTGTAATTTGTTTCATCATTATCTTTCAGGTTAAAAATATGATTATTGAAGTTGTTTATTACCAGGTGCAAAGATAATACAAATAAGAGAACCAGCAGATTCGCTTTTCCCATTTTTTATGCAAAAGCAACAAACACAAACGTAAAAGAAACAAAGAGGGAGGCATAAGTCCATATGACGCACCTTTTTTACTCCAGCGGAACCATTGATTAGAAAATATTTCTACTTTCGATATCAGTTGGAGCCTTTGATTGCAATCAACAGCCACTTTTAAGAGCCGTTGGGACTGATGATTGGAATCAACAGTCACTTTTAAAATCATTGGAGCCATTGTTTGCAATCAACACCTGTTTTCAAGAGCCGTTGGGACTGATGATTGCAATCAACAGTCACTTTTAACATCATTGAAGCCATTGATTGCAATCAAAGGCTACTTTTAAAAGCCGTGGATGTTCTGATTCCAGTTTCCATGCCCGCAAAATGTAAAATAGGGATGTAATTAAAAAGAGAGAGGGTATGTCATAAACCAATGACATACCCTTCTCACCTTATTATATATGTAGCAATTACTTTCTCTTCTTTGAATGCGCAGCTTTCTTGGCAGCAGGTTTAACTACCTTCTTGTCGGCACTCTTTACTGCACCCACTGATACATCATCCTTCAATTCACCAGCAGGCTCAGAAGTTACTTCTGGCTTAACGATACTAACGAGTTCTAGATCGAATACCAAAGTTGAGTATGGTGGAATCTGACCTGCCTGACGCTCACCGTATGCCAACTCATAAGGGATATAAAGCTGCCACTTGCTACCTACAGGCATTGTAGTGAGAGCTTCTGTCCAACCCTTAATCAAGTTACCGGCACGGAACTTATCAGTCTTGGAACCACCATGCTTAGAAGTTGCATCAAAGACCGTTCCATCGATAAGACGGCCCTCGTAGATAACCTCAACCTCATCAGTAGCCTTAGGAACTTCTCCCTGACCAGCCTTGATTACTTTGTACTGCAATCCACTAGGCAAGACCTTCACTCCCGGTTTCTTGGCATTCTCTGCAAGGAATTTCTCGCCTGCACCAGCCAAAGCTTCCTTCTTGTACTCACCAGCTTTCTTCTCACTAAAGATAGTTGTATCATTGGCAATAGCAGCAACAAAACCACGGCTGAACATGGCTGCATCAATAGAATCCTTAGTGCTCTTCAACTCCTCACGAGTTCCAGGAAGGATGCGCTGAGATACCATCTGAGCAATCTGCATACCGACGATGTATGCTGTGCCCTGAGGAGTATTTGCCTTATCTATTGCTTCCTCATAACCACGGATAAAATCTGCCATATAAGCAGTATCCACCTTATAACTCTGCTGAATGAATGGTATCAAACCACGTGTAGCATGAACACCGGCAGCATAACTCAAAGAGTCGCTTGCTGTAGATAAAACCACTGGGGTAACCTTCTTACGTCCCTTCTTCTTGTCTGCAGCATGAACTGTAAACAAAGAAGCACTCGCCACGAGGACGAGTGCTGTCAATAATATTTTCTTCATATTCTTAAAAGTCCTCTTCCTTAAAATAAAGCTTGAGTTCTCTTACAATATTAATTACTTACCACCTACTGAAATCAACTCAATCTTGAAGATCAAAACAGAGAATGGCTTGATCTGACCCTGCTCGCGCTCACCGTAAGCCAACTCCTGAGGGATATAAACTTCCCAAACAGAACCTGCTGGCATATGAACCAAAGCCTCAGTCCAACCCTTGATAACCTGGTTAGCACGGAGATCTACAGCCTCACCACGCTTGAAAGAAGAATCAAATACCTTACCATCGATAGTCTTTCCCTCGTAGTTTACCTTTACCATAGAAGTATCCTTTGGCATAGGACCATTACCCTCCTTGATAACCTTATACTGAACACCTGAAGGAAGTGTTACAACACCTGGCTTCTTCTTGTTAGCTGCGAGGAACTTCTCACCAGCCACCTTATTTGGACCATATTCCTTCTCCATGTTCTTAGCCTTGATAGCCATCATCTTGGTCTGTGCAAGCTTAGCAGCCTCGTCGATTGTCATCAAGCCCTTCTTGCCAGTAGTACCTGAGATGAAACCAGCCATGAAGTTCTTCAAAGAGATAGTCTTGGTAGAATCCTCACCGAATACCTCATGATTGATACCCTTAACCATCTGGTTAGAAATCTGCTGACCAATCTGAATACCTGCATAGTAAGCAGCCTTCTTCTTGTCATCACCAGCATTAGCACCATCGTTAAGACCCTTGATGAAATCATCCATATAAGCGGTATCAACGCCCATACGCTCTACCATAAACTCTTTCAGACCCTGAGTCTGAGACATACCCATGGCATAACTCATTGTATCTACATCAGTCTTGAGATCTGCCTTAGGAGTTGAATTGCCACAACCTACAAATGTAGCTGCAGCACAAGCCACGAGGGCTCCGAAAAATAACTTTTTCATTTTTTACTTTTATGTTTTTATTCTATGTTCTCTGATATTACTTTACTGCAACAAGCTCTACATCAAAAATCAATGCTGAGAATGGAGGGATAGATGCACCAGCACCACGCTCACCGTAACCCAACTGATAAGGAATGAAGAAACGATACTTAGCGCCCTCGGTCATCAACTGAAGACCCTCGGTCCAACCAGCAATAACCTGATTCAATGGGAATGTTGCAGTCTGACCACGGTCGTAAGAGCTATCAAACTTTGTACCATCAATGAGTGTACCCTCGTAGTGGCACTCTACCTGATCGGTAGCCTTAGGAGCCTTACCATTTCCCTCACGCAAAACCTGATACTGCAAACCACTCTTAGTAGTGATGATACCTTCCTTCTTGCCATTCTCAGCGAGGAACTTCTCACCAGCTTCCTTAGCAACCTTGCCCTTCTCTGCAGCAGCAGCCTGAGCCTTAGCTTCCTGCTCTGCGAAGAAATTCTGTACCAACTCCTGAGCCTCCTGCTCACCGAGCTGAAGTTTGCCAGCAATGGCATCCTTAACTGCCTGTGCAAAATCGTCGATATTCAAACTCTCTGCACCCATTGACGCCAACTGGCGACCGATGCCAATGCCTAAAGCATAACTTACTTTATCCATAATTTATCTAAAACTTTGTATTAATATTCTTTATTTTGTACTTATTGTCCTTAAAACGAGTGCAAAGATAACATTTTTCTCGCTGAAAACGATGCTATTTGAAGAAAAATTACTAAATTTGTGCATTCTTAATAGTAAGATTATGAAGAAACTCGTATTTTTAACCGGTGCAGGCATGTCTGTGGAGAGTGGTTTCAAAACTTTTCGCGGCAATGATGGCCTATGGGAAAACTATCCTGTAGAACAGATAGCGACCCATGAGGGATGGGAAGCTGACCCTACCCTAGTGACTAACTTTTATAACATGTTGCGCCATAAGCTCTATGCCGCTCAACCAAACAAGGGTCATAAGCTTATCAAAGAACTGGAGAAGAACTTTGAGGTAACTGTTATTACACAAAACGTAGATAATCTACATGAGAAGGCTGGTTCTTCGAATGTCATCCATCTACATGGCGAACTTTCTAAGGTTTGCTCTTCTCGCGATCCATACGATTATCGCTACATCAAGGAATTACCTGAGGATGACTGCGAGGTAAAACCGGGAACCGAAGCTGGAGATGGAAGCCTGTTGCGCCCATTTATCGTTTTCTTCGGCGAAAGCGTTCCTATGATTGAGCCGGCAGCCGAAGCTGTACAGCAAGCCGATATCTTCGTCATTATCGGAACCTCACTCAACGTTTATCCTGCTGCAGGTCTGATTTCATATACCAAGCCTCACATTCCTATCTATCTGATAGACCCGGGTGCTGTAAACACCAATGGATATTACAAGATAGAGCACATCATGAAAGGGGCTTCAGATGGTATGAAGGAACTGAAGGAAATATTGGAAAAATAAAAACATTCAGAATATATAAACAACAAAAGCAAACAGGGAAGCATCCATTGATACTTCCCCGTTTGCTTTTATTACTTTTATTTTCTTTCTATCAATAACATTCTGCATTACACAGCCTCAGATGTTCTGACTCCCATGCGAGCCTCGGCGACATTAACCACATAATCACCCAGTTTTTCGCATTCCTGAATGATATCCATATACAATGTACCTACACCATAGGTATAAAGATGGTTATCCACATCATCCAGGTTCTGGTTTCTCAACTGAGTACGATAATTATTAATCTCAGTCTCGATATTGTACGTATGGTTGAGATTGATAGAATGGCGTTCATGAGCAAACATATAGTTCATCTGAGTCAGCGCCTCATCTACCAACTTAAACATCTGATGAATGTTTTCACTCTGCTTGGCAGTAAACTCCTCCTTGTTTTCACCCTTGCGCTTAATGGTGCGGGCAAGATTGAAGCAACTGTCACCAATACTCTCGATTTCAGAAATCTCACGCAACATCGCACGGATCTTCGCCTTGGTATCATCACTCAGATGAGCATCGCTCACCTGATCAAGATACTTGGCAATCTCTATCTCCATATTATCAGAAATACCCTCATACTTCTCGATATGCTCATAGAGTTTGTCGAAAGTCTTGGAATCCTGAGTATCCAGCAACTCTCTCACCATACTAAACATACGATGGATACGCTCGCCGAAACTGCCGATTTCCTGCTGTGCCTCGAAGACAGAAAGTTCTGGGGTCTTCATGATGCCAGCCTGGATAAAGCGCAAACGGAAATCTTCATCCTCCTTATCTGCCTTAGGCTTGATAAGTTTGCAGACAACTTTTTCCAACTGTGGGATAAACCAAATCAGAACGCCCGTGTTGCAAACATTGAAACAGGTATGGAACATCGCCAAAACAATTGGCAACAACTTTGCCTTCTGTGCCGCAGACATACCACCATCAGGATCATACCCCACGATAGAGCAAACGAAATCTACAAATGGATAGAACAGGCAGAGAACCCAGATTACACCAAAGACATTGAATACCAGATGGGCCAAGGCTGCACGACGAGCCTGGGCATTGGCACCCAAAGCGGCAAGATTGGCTGTAGCGGTAGTTCCGATATTCTCACCCATCACCAAGGCAATACCCAGATAGATAGGGAGTACACCCGTAGAACAGAGTAAGATGGTGATGGCCATCACAGCTGCCGAACTCTGTACGATACAGGTTATAAGTGTACCAATCAGGAGGAAGACTACAATCGTAAAATGACTCTTCGTATCAAAAGATCCAAAGAAATCGATAACCGCCGGATTATGTTCCAGATCGAGAGCCTTACCCGCACTACTCAACAGAACGAGCGAGAAGAAGAGGAAGGCGATACCAAAAAGGAAATCTCCGAAATAACGGCGCTTCTTACTATAAATCAGCATAATGCCGAGGAAGAACGCAGGGAATACGACAATCGTTAAATCTACATTATAACCCAGCGACATAATCCAAGCCGTAAACGTGGTACCAATGTTGGCACCCATAATAACGGAAATTGCTTGGGCTAAGGTCAGCAAACCTGCATTTACAAAAGAAACCGTCATAACGGTAGTTGCAGAGGAACTCTGAACGGCACAGGTAATAAAGGTACCTGTAAGCATTCCCGTAAATCGGTTGGTTGTCATAGCACCCAAAATGTGGCGCAACTGAGATCCTGCCATCTTCTGCAAGGCCTCACTCATCACCTTCATACCATAGATGAGCAAAGCTAAAGAACCGAGAATCTGAAAAAAAATCACAAGATATTGACTTGTATCCATAATAATTTGTATTTGTGGAAATATTTGTTACGTTTCAGTTGCAAATATAATAAGAAATCTTCTTATTACGAAATATCTATATCGGATATTTCAAATTGTAACAACATTGTAACATCAGAGGCTTTCCAAAGCCTCTAAAACAGGAATGAAGCATTTCCGATGAGTAGAAAAAGCATATTCCTTTCTTCTACTCTTAAAAAGGGAAAAAAGACGGAATCTGTGCCCATTTTTGTTACATATTTGATAAAAAACGAAAAAAGATGCCAAGAAACTTTGTATTCTCCATTTTTTTTTGTTTCTTTGCCTTATAAAACTATTAACAGTCATATAACAGTCGAAATTATGGGAAAAGGTAAAAAAGGTGGCAAGAGAATGAATAAGGCGCAACTCACTGAGATGCTCCAGGAATTCTTTGCCCAAAGGCCAGGCGAAACGCTCAGCTTTAAAGAAATATTCCGTTCCCTCCATCTTACCACGCATCCACTCAAGATGCTGGCTATTGACGTCATGGAGGAAATGGCATGGGATGACTACCTAGCTAAGGTAAGTGATAATTCTTATCGCTTGAATCAAAGTATTCAGGTGATGGAAGGTAAATTCATTCGAAAAGCAAACGGCAAGAACTCGGTTATTCCTGATAACACTGAAAAACCTATATTCGTTTCTGAACGAAACTCTATGGGTGCACTAAACGGAGACCGTGTAGAGTTCACTTTTTTAGCTCGTCGAAAGAATCATATCAAAGAAGCCCAAGTTAATAAGATCCTAGAACGTGCCAAGGATACTTTCGTTGGTAGATTAAAGGTAGATAAAGACTTGGCTTATCTCGTAACACCTAGTGATGTTTTTGCTCACAATATCATCATACCTAGACGAAAGGTAAAGGGAGGAAAAACAGATGATAAGGCTGTAGTGCGTATCATCGAATGGCCTGATGGAGAAAACAAAAGCCCTATCGGTGAAGTTGTTGACATCCTCGGACAGATGGGTGACAATGATGTTGAAATGAACTCTATCCTCGCACAATATGGATTGCCTTATAAATATCCGAAGAACGTAGAGGATGCTGCAAACAAGATTTCGGGCGAAATCACAGAAAAGGACTACAAGGAACGCGAGGACTTCCGAAAGGTTTTCACATGTACTATCGACCCTAAGGATGCTAAAGATTTCGATGATGCCTTGAGTATACAGAAATTAGAAAATGGCAACTGGCAAGTAGGCGTGCACATTGCAGATGTTTCTCACTATGTCACTGAAGGCAGTATCATAGATAAGGAAGCTGTAAAACGTGCAACATCGGTTTATCTCGTAGACCGCACAATACCAATGCTTCCAGAACGTTTATGCAACTTCATCTGTTCACTCCGTCCAAATGAAGAAAAACTAGCTTACAGCGTTATCTTTGAAATGGATGAGAATGCCAACGTGAAGAACTATCGCATCGTTCATACTGTCATTGAAAGCAATCGTAGATATAAATACGAAGAAGTACAAGAGCTTCTGGAAGCAAACGGCGTAATAGATGGTACAGGTGAGCCTGCTCCTGCAGAGACTAAAGAACACCCATATCAGGGTGAAAACGCTCTTCAACTCATTACACTAGACAAATTAGCAAAGAAATTGCGCGCTGCTCGATTCAAGAATGGTGCTGTAAAATTCGATCGTGAAGAATTGCATTTTGATATAGATGAGAAGGGAAAGCCTATACGATGCTATTACAAACGCTCTAAAGACGCCAATAAACTTGTCGAGGAGTTCATGCTACTCGCTAACAGAACTGTCGCAGAAAGCATCGGAAAGGTCAAGAAAGGCAAAAAGCCAAAAACGCTTCCTTATCGTATTCACGACAATCCTGACCCACAGAAATTGGAAACCCTTCGAGAGTTCGTTGTTAAGTTTGGGTATAAAATAAAGACAGAAGGCACCAAGGGGGCTACTGCCAAGAGTCTCAATAAACTGATGGCAGATTGTGATGGAAAACCTGAAAGCAACCTCATCCAAATGGTAGCACTACGTGCCATGATGAAGGCAAAATACTCTGTACATAACATTGGTCACTTCGGTCTTGCATTTGAATACTATACTCATTTCACTTCACCAATACGCCGCTATCCTGACACGATGGTACATCGCTTGCTAACCAAATATGCTGCTGGTGGTAGAAGTGCCAACGAAAAACATTATGAAGAGCTTTGTGAACATAGCTCTGAGATGGAACAAATAGCACAGAATGCTGAGCGTGACTCTATCAAATATAAAATGGTAGAATTCATGGGTGACAAACTCGGTGAAGAATTCGATGCCCACATCAGTGGTATCACATCCTACGGCATCTATGCGACGATAGACGAGAACCATTGCGAAGGCATGGTTCCTATGCGAGACATTGCTGATGACTATTACGATTTTGACGAAAAGAATTTTTGCTTGATAGGCCGTCGTCATCACAATAAATATTCTTTAGGTGATGCCATCCGTATCAAGGTTGCGCAAGCAAACTTAGAGAAGAAGCAGCTTGATTTCACTCTCGCTGGTGATTTTGCACCAATACGAAAAGAAAAGATAGCTACTGGTGATGCAAATAAAAAGGATAGAAAGAATTCAAAGCAAAAGACTCGTAATCATCGCAAACGTAAATAAGTAGATATATAAGATTTTTAAGAAAGAAAGGGTTGTCTATCCATGCGATAAGGCAACCCTTTTATTTTAAAAATTAACTTGATAATGTTGCTTGTATTTTGATTTATCAAAAAAGACGATTCCGGCATAATACAGATTGTAGGTAATTCCAGTATATTCGGAATATTGCAATCGATGCCAAAACTGCTTGTTTTTTCCATGATTTAAGCCCAAAACTACTAATAATGTTCTATCATTGCAAAAAGGCAATATAGAAGAATACAGCTCATCCTTATCTATATGATCTAAATCGATAACGACCAAATTCTTTGTGGAAGAATCATATAAGTCATACAAAGTACAAAGTACAGTTTTATAGCATCCTGCGTTAATGTAAGGAAAATAAAGAGATTCAATACTATAACACTTTTCGGGCTGCCAGTAATTAGATAAGCGAAAAAGAAGTCTGCCTAGCTTATGTTGCAATCTGCCAGGCATCTCATAACGTTCTTCCAATTCAGAATATGCATAATAAGGATAATGCTCATTTATAACATATCGAATAAAGCTATAGGCAGAAGGTGACTGAACACCAAAACCGCGGCTATATTTACAGCGACACAACCATCTCCACCAAGTGCTTAAATAATAAAACATAATTATTTTTTTTTGCAAAGATACAAAATACAATTAGATTATAGAACAATAGAACTCAAAATATACAATAGATAATAAAAGAAAAGCCTCAGAAATCTTTCGAAATCTGAGGCTCTTGATAAAAGAAGGCGGCTACCTACTCTCCCGCATTGCATTGCAGTACCATCGGCGCAAGTGAGCTTAACTTCTCTGTTCGGAATGGGAAGAGGTGGGACCTCACCGCAATAACCACCTGATAATGGGGTATGACGTATTTGCACACAAGCAAACTGTTTATCAAGTAAAGAACCACCGTCCCTCTCGATTCAATCGAGAGTCAACAGCTGAAACTATGAACTTTCCTAAAGAAAGTGTTCGGGCAATTAGTAATGCTCGGCTTTGACATCGCTGTCTTTACACCTGCATCCTATCAACGTCATCGTCTCTGACGACCCTCAATGGAGTTCTCATCT